>NZ_JBHSOU010000021.1:10238-104073 GCF_042656385.1 Pseudomonas sp. GCM10022186 | reverse complement strand
GATACGATCAATCGGCTTAGCCGTATGACCTGAACCGCCGTATACGGAACCGTACGTACGGTGGTGTGAGAGGACGGTGGGGGCGACCCCACCTCCTACTCGATTGGGGGAGGGTTGTTCCAGATCTGATACACCGTTAACGTCGGCAGCTCACCGGCTCAGGACGATGCGATCCATGGCGAACCAGCGGCAATTTCCCCGAACTCCGATGAAATGCAGGATCAAGATCAGCCACCCGAGTTTCGGCGAACTGATCGCCCAGACCCGCGACCTGTCCGATGGCGGTGTCTATGTCCGCCATCCCGACCTCACCGCCCTCTCCGTTGGCAGCATTGTCCGTGGCCAGGTACAGGATCTGCCCATGGAGGCACCTGTCCTGGAAATGGAAGTGATACGGATCGATGCCGAAGGGGCCGGATTGCGATTCCTGGAGGCTTGATATCCCGCAGGGCGAACTTCGTCTCGATCGGGGGCCTGACCAGGCGCGATGCTTGGTCGGGGCAGGTCGGGATTTGCTGCGCTCAGCGCCAACCTACGGGATCAGGATGACGCAGCGTCGCGCTTGTCCAGGCGCTTGAGGAACACGGTCATTTCCTTTTCCGCCTGCTTGTCGCCATGCGCCTGGGCGGCTGCGAGGCCTTCGGTCCAGGCGGTGCGGGCGGCGGCGAGGTCGCCGTCGGCCTCCAGGGCCTTGCCCAGCAGCTTCCAGGCGGCGGAGTACTTGGGGTCCTGCTCGACGCAGCGGCGCAGGTGTTCGGCGGCCGTGGCCGCGTCGCCCTGGTCGAGGTACGCCTTGCCCAGGCCGAAGCGCAGCAGCGGATTGTCGACGCCCTTGGCCAGCATCTTTTCCAGTGATTCGATCATGCTCTGCTCTCCTCTGTGGGCCCGTCATTGTGCCAGCTAGAAGCGCCAGAAGGCCGGGCTGAGGAGGATCAGCAGGGAGAACACTTCCAGCCGGCCGAGCACCATGGCCAGGCTCAGCACCAGCTTGGCACCGTCGGGCAGGTTGGCATAGTGCAGGGCCGCCTCGCCCAGGGCCGGGCCGAGGTTGTTCATGCAGGAGGCCAGCACCGAAAAGGCTGTCAGCTGGTCCAGGCCGAGGGCCAGCAGGACCAGCAGGAGCACGACGAAGGTCACCAGGTAGATGGAGCAGAAGCCCCAGACCGACTCCACCACCCGGTCCGGCACGTGGCGGCGGCCGAGCTTGACGCTGAACACGCCGTTGGGGTGCAGCAGGCGCTGGAACTCGCGGATGCCCTGGCGATAGACCAGCAGGATGCGCATCACCTTCATGCCGCCGCCGGTGGAGCCGGCGCAGGCGCCGATGAAGGTGGTGTAGAGCAGCAGGTAGGGCAGCAACGTCGGCCAGCTGCTGAAGTCGGCCAGGCCGAAGCCGGTGGTGGTGGCGATGGACACCACCATGAAGGCGGCGTAGCGCAGGGACTGGGCAGGTGTTTCATAGTGCTGGTGGAGGATCAGGGTGGCCGCGCAGATGACGAACACCGCGCTCAGCAGTAGCAGGTAGCTGCGGCATTCGGCGTCACGCAGGTAATGGCGCAGGCTGCGCTGGCGCCAGGCGAGGAAATGCAGGCCGAAATTGATCCCGGAAATGACCAGGAAGAACATGCAGATCAGCTCGATCAGCGGGCTGTCGAAGTAGCCGATGCTGGCGTCGTGGGTGGAGAAGCCGCCGATGGCGATGGTCGAGAAGCTGTGGCCGATGGCGTCGAACAGGCTCATGCCGGCGGCCCAGTAGGCCAGGGCGCAGGCCAGGGTCAGCCCGCAGTAGAGCAGCCAGAGGGTCTTGGCGGTTTCGGCGATGCGCGGCGAGAGCTTCTGCTCCTTCAGCGGGCCGGGCATTTCCGCGCGGTACAGCTGCATGCCGCCGATGCCGAGCATCGGCATGATGGCCACCGCCAGCACGATGATGCCCATGCCGCCGAACCACTGCAGTTGCTGGCGGTAGTAGAGGACCGCCCGCGGCAGCTGGTCGAGGCCGGTGAGGACGGTGGCTCCGGTAGTGCTGATGCCGGAGACGGACTCGAACAGCGCATCGACCCAGCTCATGCGCGGCGTGTCGACGAGCAGGAAAGGGATGCTGCCGAAGCTGCCGAGCACTATCCAGAACAGCGCGGTGATCAGGTAGCCGTCGCGGATCTTCAGTTCCTCGCGGGCGCCGCGCACCGGCAACCAGGTCAGCAGGCCGATGGCAAGGGTGATCAGCAGGGCGAGGAGGAAGCCGCGCCAGGCGCCCTCGGCGTAATACAGGTCGATCAGCAGCGGCGGCAGTTGGGTGCAGCTGAACAGCATCAGCAGCACGCCGAGGATGCGCAGGATCGCCGCGCGGCGGCTGGCGCGGGTAGGCGTCGGCGACGGCCTGAGGCGAGTCGGGTGAGGGTATCTGAGGCTGGACATGGCGCGGCTGGGTTCGGCGATGCAGGGGGCCGAACCCTAACCCAGGGCCCAGGAGGTGGCTGTAGGCCCGGGCCGAAATGGCCCGGGAATCATCCTCGAGCCATGTCGGTCTCTGTCGGGGGTGAACTCAGAAGAAGGTCAGGCCCACCTGGAACAGGCGCTCCGCATCGCGGATGTACTTCTTGTCCACCAGGAACAGGATCACGTGGTCGCCGGACTCGATCACGGTGTCGTCGTGGGCGATCAGCACTTCCTCGTCACGGATGATGGCGCCGATGGTGGTGCCCGGCGGCAGGGCGATCTCCTCGATCATCTTGCCCACCACCTTGCTCGACTTGGCGTCGCCGTGGGCGATGGCTTCGATGGCCTCGGCCGCGCCACGGCGCAGGGAGTGCACGCTGACGATGTCGCCACGGCGCACGTGGGTCAGCAGGGTGCCGATGGTGGCCAGCTGCGGGCTGATGGCGATGTCGATGTCGCCGCCCTGCACCAGGTCCACGTAGGCCGGGTTGTTGATGATGGTCATCACCTTGCGCGCGCCCAGGCGCTTGGCCAGCAGCGAGGACATGATGTTGGCCTCGTCGTCGTTGGTCAGGGCGAGGAAGATGTCCGCGTCGTTGATGTTCTCCTCCACCAGCAGGTCGCGGTCGGAGGCGCTGCCCTGCAGCACCACGGTGCTGTCCAAGGTCTCCGAGAGGTGCCGGCAGCGCGCCGGGTTCATCTCGATGATCTTCACCTGGTAGCGGCTCTCGATGGCTTCGGCCAGGCGCTCGCCGATATGGCCGCCGCCGGCGATCACCACGCGCTTGTAGCTGTCTTCCAGGCGGCGCAGTTCGCTCATCACCGAGCGGATATGGGCCTTGGCGGCGATGAAGAAGACTTCGTCGTCGGCCTCGATCACGGTATCGCCCTTGGGCAGGATCGGCCGGTTGCGGCGGAAGATGGCCGCCACGCGGGTGTCCACGTTGGGCATGTGCTCGCGGATCTGGCGCAGCTCCTGGCCCACCAGCGGGCCGCCGTAGTACGCCTTGACCCCCACCAGCTGGGCCTTGCCCTCGGCGAAGTCGATCACCTGCAGGGCGCCGGGGTACTCGATCAGGCGCTTGATGTAGTTGGTCACCACCTGTTCCGGGCTGATCAGCACGTCCACCGGAATGGCTTCGTTGTCGAACAGGCCGGAACGGGTCAGGTAGGCCGCCTCGCGCACGCGGGCGATCTTGGTGGGGGTGTGGAAGAAGGTGTAGGCCACCTGGCAGGCGACCATGTTCACCTCGTCGCTGTTGGTCACCGCCACCAGCATGTCGGCGTCGTCGGCGCCGGCCTGGCGCAGCACCGTGGGGAAGGAGCCGCGGCCATGCACCGTGCGAATGTCGAGGCGGTCGCCGAGGTCGCGCAGACGGTCGCCGTCGGTGTCGACCACCGTGATGTCGTTGGCCTCGCCAGAAAGGTGTTCGGCGAGCGTACCGCCCACCTGGCCCGCGCCGAGAATGATGATCTTCACTGCTAGCTCCGTTAGCCGCGAGATGAGGCGGCGATCTTGATCAGCTTGGCATAGTAGAACCCGTCATGGCCGCCGTCCTGCGCCAGCAATTGGCGGCCGTGGGGTTGCTTCAATCCGTAGGGTCCGGGGATATCCAGCTCGCGGGCACCGGGGGTGCGAGCGAGGAAGGCGGCGATGTTGTCGCTGTTTTCCATGGGCAGGGTGGAACAGGTGGCATAGAGCAGCACGCCACCCACCTCGAGCGTTCCCCAGAGGGCATCCAGCAGTTCGCTCTGGAGCTGGGCCAGGGCGGGAATGTCGTCCGCCTGGCGGGTCAGCTTGATGTCCGGGTGGCGGCGGATCACGCCGGTGGCCGAACAGGGCGCGTCGAGGAGGATGCGCTGGAAGGGCCTGCCGTCCCACCAACGGGCGGTATCGCGGCCGTCGGCGGCGATCAGCCTGGCCTCCAGGCCGAGGCGCTCGAGGTTCTCGCGCACCCGCGCCAGGCGGCTTTCCTCCAGGTCCACCGCCACCACTTCGGCGAGCTTCGGCTCGGCCTCCAGCAGGTGGCAGGTCTTGCCGCCGGGGGCGCAGCAGGCGTCCAGCACGCGCTGGCCGGGGGCCAGTTCCAGCAGGTCGGCGGCCAGTTGCGCGGCTTCGTCCTGCACGCTGACGCGGCCTTCGGCGAAGCCCGGCAGGGTCTTCACGTCGCGGGCTTCGGCCAGGCGGATGCCGTCGCGGCTGAAGGTGCAGGGCTCGGCGGCGATGCCGGCCTGCTGCAGTTCGGCCAGGTAGGCATCGCGGCTGCCGTGGCGGCGGTTGACCCGCAGGATCAGCGGCGGGTGGGCGTTGTTGGCGGCGCAGACCGCTTCCCAGTGCTCCGGCCAGGCGGCTTTCAAGGCCTTCTGCAGCCAGCGCGGGTGGGCGGTACGGGCGGCCGGGTCGCGTTCCAGCTCGGCGAAGATCGCCTCGCCCTGGCGCTGGGCATTGCGCAGCACGGCGTTGAGCAGGCCCTTGGCCCAGGGCTTCTTCAACTTGTCCACGCAGCCGACGGTTTCGCCGATGGCGGCATGGGCGGGAATGCGCGTGTAGAAAAGCTGGTAGAGGCCCACCAGCAGCAGGGCTTCCACGTCCTTGTCGGCGGCCTTGAAGGGTTTCTGCAGCAGGCGCTCGGCGAGCATCGCCAGGCGCGGCTGCCAGCGGGCGGCGCCGAAGGCCAGGTCCTGGGCCAGGGCGCGGTCGCGCGGCTCCACCTTGTCCAGCTGGGGCGGCAGGCTGCCACCGAGGGACGCCTTGCCGGAGAGGACCGCGGCCAGGGCGCGGGCGGCAGCGAGACGCGGATTCATGCGCCCAGCACCTTGCCCACGGCGAACTGCTCGCGACGGCTGTTGAACAGGTCGGCGAAGGCCAACGGCTTGCCGCCGGGTAGCTGCAGGCGGGTAAGGAGCAGGGCGCCTTCGCCGCAGGCCACGGTCAGGCCGTCCTTGCTGGCGGCGAGGATCTGCCCGGGCTGGCCCCGGCCTTCGCCGAGGGCGGCGGCCAGCACCTTCAGCGGTTCACCGCCGAGGCTGCTGTGGCAGATGGGCCAGGGATTGAAGGCCCGCACCAGGCGCTCCAGCTCGATGGCCGGGCGGCTCCAGTCCAGGCGCGCTTCGTCCTTGTTCAGCTTGTGGGCGTAGTTGGCCAGGGCATCGTCCTGCACCTCGCCTTTCAGGGTGCCGGCAGCCAGGCCTTCGATGGCTTCCAGCACGGCCTGCGGGCCGAGTTGGGCGAGGCGGTCGTGCAGGCTGCCGCCGGTGTCCTCGGAGGTGATCAGGGTGGTGACCTTGAGCAGCATGGGGCCAGTGTCCAGGCCCGCTTCCATCTGCATCACGGTGACTCCGCTCTCGGCATCCCCGGCCTGTACCGCGCGCTGGATCGGCGCGGCACCGCGCCAGCGCGGCAGCAGCGAGGCGTGGCTGTTGATGCAGCCCAGGTGCGGGGTGTCCAGCACGACCTGGGGCAGGATCAGGCCGTAGGCCACCACCACCATCAGGTCGGCACCCAGCGCCTTGAGCTCGGCCTGGGCGGCAGGATCGCGCAGTGTGGGCGGCTGCAGCACCGGAATGCCGTGCTCCAGCGCGAGCTGCTTGACCGGGCTGGGCATCAGCTTCTGGCCACGGCCGGCTGGCCGGTCCGGCTGGGTGTAGACGGCGATTACCTGGTGACGGGAATCGAGCAGGGCTTTGAGGTGTTCGGCGGCAAACTCCGGGGTGCCGGCGAAGACAAGGCGCAAAGGCTGGGTCATGGCTACTCGCTAAAAGAAAAAGGCTTGCCGGAGCAAGCCTTTGGAGATCGGGGATCAAGCGTGCTGGCGGTGCTGTTTTTCCAGCTTCTTCTTGATGCGGTCGCGCTTCAGGGACGACAGGTAGTCGACGAAGAGCTTGCCGTTGAGGTGGTCGCACTCGTGCTGGATGCACACGGCGAGCAGGCCTTCGGCGATCAGTTCGAACGGCTGGCCGTCGCGGTCCAGGGCCTTGATCTTCACCTTCTGCGGGCGGTCGACGTTCTCGTAGAAACCCGGTACCGAGAGGCAGCCTTCCTGGTACTGGTCCACCTGCTCGGTCAGGACTTCGAACTCGGGGTTGATGAAGACCCGGGGTTCCGACTTGTCTTCCGACAGATCCATCACCACCACGCGCTTGTGCACGTTCACCTGGGTGGCGGCGAGGCCGATACCCGGTGCGGCGTACATGGTTTCGAACATGTCGTCGATCAGCGTACGGATGGAATCGTCCACCACGTCCACCGGTTTGGCGATGGTACGCAGGCGCGGATCGGGGAATTCGAGAATGTTCAGAATCGCCATATGCGTTTGTGATGCACTTGTGGAATAAGTTGAAAATCCGCTGCTAAGATGGTGAGCAGCATTGAAAAACGGCTGCAGAGCCCGGTTGGGGCGGCTCTCAGGGCGTTTCATGTGAATGAACATAATAAAGGGATTCACCGCATGAGGAAATCACTACTCGCCCTGCTGCTCCTGGCCGCCAGTGGCCTGACCCAGGCCGCGGTGGAACTCAAGGAAGGGCATCCGGAGCGCTATACCGTGGTCCGGGGCGACACGCTCTGGGACATCTCCGGCAAATTCCTCCGCCAGCCGTGGAAGTGGCCGGAAATCTGGCACGCGAATCCGCAGATCGAGAACCCGCACCTGATCTACCCCGGTGACGTGCTCAGCCTGGTCTACGTCGACGGCCAGCCGCGCCTGATGCTGAATCGCGGTGCATCCCGCGGCACCATCAAGCTCTCGCCCCAGGTGCGCAGCACGCCGATGGCCGAAGCCATCCCGACCATCCCGCTGGAAGCCATCAACGCCTTCCTGCTGACCAACCGCATCATTGACGACCCCAAGGAATTCGAGGCCGCGCCCTATATCGTCGCCGGCAATGCCGAGCGCGTGGTCAGCGGCGCCGGTGACCGCGTCTATGCCCGTGGCAGTCTCTCCCAGGAGCAGCCCGCCTACGGTATCTTCCGCCAGGGCAAGACCTACCTCGATCCGGATACCCAGGAATTCCTCGGCATCAACGCCGACGATATCGGCGGCGGCGAGATGGTGGCCACCGAAGGCGATATCGGCACCCTGCAACTGACTCGCTCCACCCAGGAAGTGCGCCTGGGCGACCGCCTGTTCCCCACCGAGGAACGTGCGATCAACTCCACCTTCATGCCCAGCGCGCCGGACCGCGACGTCAGCGGCATCATCCTGGACGTGCCGCGTGGCGTGACCCAGATCGGCCAGTTCGACGTAGTCACCATCAACAAGGGCAGGCGCGACGGCCTGGTGGAAGGTAACGTGCTGGCGGTCTACAAGACCGGTGAAACCGTGCGTGACCGCGTGACCGACGAATCCATCAAGATCCCGGACGAGCGCGCCGGCTTGCTGATGGTGTTCCGCACTTACGACAAGCTCAGCTACGGCTTGATCCTCGCCGCCACCCGCCAGCTCGCGGTGATGGACAAGGTACACAACCCGTAACACCTCCAAGCCCCCGCCCTGCGGGGGCTTGTTGTATTGGTGGCGGTCCTGCCGCATTGGCGGCGCGATCAAGGATCGATCGACATGCCATCAATCTCCCCCGCCGAACTGGAAGCCCGCCTGCGCCTGCACCGCCTCCCCGAACTCGGCCCCGCCCGATTCCACCGCCTGATCCAGGCCTTCGGCAGCGCCTCTGCCGCCCTCAGCGCGCCCGCTTCCGCCTGGCGCTCCCTGGGCCTGCCGGAAGCCTCCGCTGACCTGCGCCGCAGCCCGGATATCCGTGATGCCGCCGCCCACGCCCTCGCCTGGCTGGAGCGGCCGGGCCACCGGCTGCTGTGTTGGGACGACCCCGCCTACCCCGCCCTGCTCGCCGAGCTGGCCAACGCGCCGCCGCTGCTCTTCGTCGCCGGCGATGTCGCGCTGCTGGAGCGCCCGCAGCTGGCCATGGTGGGCAGCCGGCGTGCCTCGGCCGCCGGCCTGGACACCGCCCGCGCCTTCGCCCGCAGCCTCGCCGGCGGCGGCTTCGTCATCACCAGCGGCCTGGCCCTGGGCATTGACGGCGCCGCCCATCTCGGCGCGCTGGAGTCCGGCGGCGCCACCGTGGCGGTGCTTGGCACCGGCCTCGAGCGCCTCTACCCCAATCGCCACCGTGGCCTGGCTGCGCGCATCGTCGAAGCGGGCGGAGCCCTGGTCTCCGAACTGCCCCTGGACTGCCCGCCTCATCCCGCCAACTTTCCGCGCCGCAACCGCATCATCAGCGGCCTGTCCCTCGGCGTGCTGGTGGTGGAGGCCAGCCCCTCCAGCGGATCGCTGATCACCGCACGGCTGGCCGCCGAACAGGGCCGCGAGGTCTATGCCATTCCCGGCTCCATCCACCACCCCGGTGCCCGCGGCTGCCACCAGCTGATCCGCGAGGGCGCGACCCTGGTGGAGACGGTGGAGGACATACTCGAAGCGCTCCGTGGTTGGCAGGCCGTGGCTCCCGGACCCCGGGCCGAGGCGGTGGAGCAGGTGGATCATCCCCTGCTCGAGCTGTTGCGCGCGGCGCCCTACAGCAGCGAAGCGCTGGCGGTGGCCAGTGGCTGGGAATTGCCACGCCTGCTCGCCGAACTCACCGACCTCGAACTTGAGGGCCATATAGCCCGCGAGGCGGGCTGCTGGGTGCATCGTCGAGGTTGAGCCTTGTACACTTTGCCGATCAGATCATGCGGGAGCGGGTGATGGTCAGCAGTTGGCGAGTGCAGCAGGTGGCGCGCGTGGTGCGTGAGGGTGGGGTCATCGCCTACCCCACGGAGGCGGTCTGGGGGCTGGGTTGCGATCCCTGGAACGAAGACGCGGTGTATCGCCTGCTGGCGCTCAAGGAACGTCCCGTGGAAAAGGGATTGATCCTGGTGGCGGACAACATCTGCCAGTTCGACTTCCTCCTCGAAGGCCTGCCGGACGCCTGGATCGACAAGCTCGCCAGCACCTGGCCGGGTCCCAACACCTGGCTGGTGCCGCACCAGGATCTGTTGCCGGAATGGATCACCGGTCGGCACGACAGCGTCGCCCTGCGCGTCAGCGACCATCCGCTGGTGCGTGATCTCTGCGCCCTCACCGGCCCGCTGGTGTCCACCTCCGCCAACCCCGCCGGCCGCCCTTCCGCCTATTCGCGCCTGCGGGTACAGCAGTATTTCGGTGACGCCCTGGACGCGGTGCTGGGTGGCGCCCTCGGCGGGCGCCGCAACCCCAGCGTGATCCGCGACCTGGTCAGCGGACGGGTGCTCAGGGGATAAGCACGGTCGAACCGGTGGTCTGGCGTGCCGCCAGGGCGCTGTGGGCCTTGGCGGCATCGGCCAGGGCGAAGCGCTGGTTGATCTCCACCTTGATGCGGCCATCGGCGATCAGCGCGAACAGCTCGTCGGCCATCGCCTGCAGGCGCTCCGGCGTACTCGCATAGCCGAACAGGGTCGGCCGGGTGACGTAGAGCGAGCCCTTCTGCGCCAGGATGCCCAGGTTGACGCCGGTCACCGGTCCCGAGGCATTGCCGAAGCTCACCAGCAGGCCGCGCGGTGCCACGCAATCCAGGGAGGTTTCCCAGGTATCCTTGCCCACCGAGTCGTAGACCACCGGGCATTTGCCGCCATCGGTGAGCTCCAGCACCCGCTGCGCCACATTCTCATGGCTGTAGTCGATGGTCGCCCAGGCGCCGTTGGCCTTGGCCAGCGCGGCCTTCTCCGCCGAGCTGACGGTGCCGATCAGCTTCACCCCGAGGGCCCTGGCCCACTGGCAGGCGATCAGGCCCACACCGCCGGCGGCGGCGTGAAAGAGGATGGTTTCGCCGCCCTTCAGTTCGTAGGTCTGGCGCAGCAGGTACTGCACCGTCAGGCCCTTGAGCATCACCGCCGCCGCCTGTTCGAAGCCGATGCTGTCCGGCAGGCGCACCAGCTTGTCGGCCGGCAGCACGTGCAGTTCGCTGTAGGCGCCCAGCGGGCCGGTGGCATAGGCGACGCGGTCGCCCACCTTGAACTGGGTCACCGCGCTGCCCACGGCCTCCACTTCACCCGCGCCTTCGGTGCCCAGGCTGGTGGGAAAGGCCGGCGCCGGGTAGAGACCGCTGCGGTAGTAGGTGTCGATGAAGTTCAGGCCGATGGCGCGGTTGCGCACCCGCACTTCCTGCGGCCCCGGCTCCGCCGGCTGGTAGTCCGCATACTCGAGGACCTCCGGGCCGCCATAGGCGGAGAACTGGATGCGTTTGGCCATGCTTGCAACCTCCTGGTCGGAAAAGCTCTCATCCAACGCCTCGCCTTGACTCCCGTCAAGCCACCAGGGGCCTCGGGCGGTGGTATGCTTGCCTGCTCATTTTTCCGCCACCCCACCCGCTTCCAAGGTTGACCACGTGACTGACCGTATCGAGGCCGTGAAGGCCTACCTGCTCGATCTGCAAGACCGCATCTGCGCTGCCCTCGCAGCCGAGGACGGCAAGGCCGACTTCTTCGAGGACGCCTGGACACGTCCCGCCGGCGGCGGCGGCCGCACCCGGGTGATCGAGAACGGCGCGCTGATCGAAAAGGGCGGGGTGAACTTCTCCCACGTGTTCGGCGCCAACCTGCCGCCGTCAGCCAGCGCCCATCGTCCGGAACTGGCCGGGCGCGGCTTCCAGGCCCTCGGCGTGTCCCTGGTGATCCACCCGGAAAACCCCCACGTGCCCACCTCCCATGCCAACGTGCGCTTCTTCTGCGCCGAGAAGGAAGGCGAGGAGCCGGTCTGGTGGTTCGGCGGCGGCTTCGACCTGACCCCCTACTACGCGGTGGAAGAGGACTGCGTGCACTGGCACAAGGTCGCCCGCGATGCCTGCGCGCCCTTCGGCGCCGACGTCTATCCGCGCTACAAGGAGTGGTGCGACCGCTACTTCCACCTCAAGCACCGTAACGAGCCGCGCGGCATCGGTGGCCTGTTCTTCGACGACCTCAATCAGTGGGACTTCGACACCAGCTTCGCCTTCACGCGTGCCATCGGCGACGCCTACCTGGAGGCTTACCTGCCGATCCTGAAGAAGCGCAAGGACACCCCCTTCACCGAGCAGCAGCGCGAGTTCCAGGCCTTCCGCCGCGGCCGCTACGTGGAGTTCAACCTGGTGTTCGACCGCGGCACCCTGTTCGGCCTGCAGTCCGGCGGGCGCACCGAGTCCATCCTCATGTCCCTGCCGCCGCAGGTGCGCTGGGGTTACGACTGGAAGCCGGAGCCGGGCAGCGAGGAAGCGCGCCTGACCGAATACTTCCTGCAGGACCGCGACTGGCTGAAGGAGGCGGGCGTCTGATGGACCGCTACTGCGTCTTCGGCAATCCCATCGGCCACAGCAAGTCGCCGCTGATCCACGGCCTGTTCGCCGAACAGACCGGCGAGAAGCTCAGCTACGAAGCCGTACTGGCGCCCCTGGATGACTTCAGCGGCTGCGCCCGGCAATTCTTCTCCACGGGCAAGGGCGGCAATGTCACCGTGCCCTTCAAGGAGCAGGCCTACCAACTGGCCGACAGCCTGAGCGCCCGCGCCCGGCGCGCCGGTGCGGTGAACACCCTGAAGAAACTGGATGACGGCAGCCTGCTCGGTGACAACACCGACGGCGCCGGCCTGGTCCGCGACCTGACCCGCAACGCCGGGCTGTCCCTCGCCGGCAAGCGCATTCTGCTGCTGGGCGCCGGTGGCGCTGCGCGGGGGGTGATCGAGCCACTGCTGGCGGAACGGCCGGCGGCCCTGGTGATCGCCAACCGCACCGTGGAAAAGGCCGAGGCCCTGGCCCAGCTGTTCGCCGACCTGGGGCCGGTGTCCGCCGCCGGCTTCGACTGGCTGGAAGAGCCGGTGGACCTGATCATCAACGGCACCTCGGCGAGCCTCGCCGGCGACCTGCCGGCCATCTCGCCGAGCCTGATCAAGCCTGGCCACACGGTCTGCTACGACATGATGTACGGCAAGGAGCTGACCGCCTTCAACCGCTGGGCCAGCGAGCACGGCGCCGCGCGCACCCTCGATGGCCTGGGCATGCTGGTGGAGCAGGCCGCCGAAGCCTTCCTGCTCTGGCGCGGCGTGCTGCCGGACAGCACACCGGTGCTGGCCGAACTGCGCCGCCAACTGGCGCAGGGCTGAGGCCTTACCCGACTGTAGGAGCGAGCTTGCTCGCGAAGCTCTTGTGCTCACCCCATTCGCGAGCAGAGCTCGCTCCTACAAGTGGTCTTCAGCCCACCGGGCATTGACCCTACCCCTCGATCAGCAGGGCGCTGCCCTCGCCTTCCAGCTTGCGCAGCTCCCGCTCCACCTGTGGCCGGGCCCGGCGCAGCACCAGGCTGCGGCCCTCCCCGCCCAGGCGCCGGGCTTCCTCATGGAGCATGCTCACCCCGGCGTAGTCGATGAAATTCACATGGTGGGCGTCCAGCACCAGCCGCCCGGCGCGGCTGCGCTGGATCAGCTTCTGCAGGTAAGGGCAGGCGCCGAAGAAGATCGAGCCCTCGATGCGCAGCACCTCGGCATCCCCTTCCCGCGCCTGCAGCACCCGTGGCTGCGAGGTGCGCTTGAGGTAGAAGAACAGCGATGCCAGCACCCCGGTGTAGATCGCCGTCTGCAGCTCCAGCAACAGGGTGGCGGCGCAGGTCAGCGCCATCACCGCGAACTCCGCGCGACTGACCCGCCAGAGCTGGCGGACGCTGCGCATGTCCAGCAAGCCCCAGCAGATCAGCAGGATGCTCGCGGCCATCGCCGGCAGCGGGATATGGGCGATCAGCCGGGCTCCCAGCAGGGCGAACAGCGCCACCCAGAGCGCCGAGAACACCCCGGCCAGCGATGAGCGGGCGCCGGCCTGGAGGTTCAGTGCGGAACGGGTGAAGGAACCCGCCGAGAGGTAACCGGAGAACCAGGCGCCGACCAGGTTGGACAGGCCCTGGCCACGGGTTTCCTGATTGGCGTCCAGCACCTGCCGCGACTGGCTGGCCAGGGCGCGGGCGATGGACAGGCTGGTGACCAGCCCGAGCAGGCCGCAGGCCACGGCCGAGGGCAGCAGGCGCAGCGCGTCCTCGGCATCGAGGCGGATCGAAGCCAGCGGCGGCAGGCTGCCGCTGAAGGGCTGTACCAGCGCGACGCCGGCGAAGATTCCAGGCGCTGCCAGCACCAGCAGGCTGCCGCCGACGATGCCGATCAGCAGCGCCGGCAGGCGCGGCCACAGGCTGCGCACCAGGATCGACAGGCCCAGGGTGAAGGCTGCCACCAGCAGCGAAGGCCAGTGCACCTCACGGATGTGCCCGGCCAGCGCCAGGGCGCTTTGCCAGGCGGTGGCGCGCCCTTCCAGGTTGGCCAGGCCGAGCAGGTTCGGCACCTGGCCGAGGGCGATCACCAATGCCGCGCCCAGGGTGAAGCCGAGCACCACCGACTGGGAGACGAAGTTGGCCAGGGAGCCGAGGCGCAGAATCCCGAGCAGCCACTGGAAGACGCCGGCGAGAAAGGTCAGCAGCAGCACCAGGCCGATGTAGTCCTGGCTGCCAGGCAGGGCGAGCGGGCTGACACTGGCGAAGAGCACCACCGAAATGGCCGCCGTAGGCCCGCAGATCAGGTGCCGCGAGGAGCCCCAGAGGCAGGCGATGATCACCGGCACCACCGCCGCATAGAGCCCGTACTCCGCCGGCAGCCCGGCGATCAGCGCATAGGCGATGGACTGCGGCAGGGCGAGGATTGCGCCGGTCAGCCCCACCAGGGCGTCGCGGCCGAGGCCGCGTGGGCGGACGGTGGGCAGCCAGGCGAGGAAGGGGAAGAGGGTGGCGAGTTTCACGTTGGGCGTGGCTCTTGTAGGGGCGAATTCATTCGCCAAGCAGGCCGAAGGTCTGCCATTCGGGAGCGGCAAGGGGCAGCTGCGCTGCCCTTGGCGAATGAATTCGCCCCTGCAGGCAAGGTCCGCCCCCACCGGGTTCAGAGCCTCGCCTGCACCGCCGCCAGCCCGTCGCCGCCGTCACGGGTGGTCACGCCCTGCAGCCAGCCCTCGACCGTCGCCGGGTTGGCCTTGAGCCAGGCCTTCACCGCGGTGTCGTTGTTGGCCTTGCCGTTGAGCACCTGGTCCATGATCGCGTTCTCCATCTCCTGGGTGAACTGCAGGTTCGCCAGCAGCTTGCCCACGTTCGGGCACTGTGCGGCGTAGCCCTTGCGCGCCAGGGTGTTCACGCTGCCGCTTTCGCCGAAGTACTTCTCGCCACCCTTGAGGTAGGCCATGTCGTACTGCACATTCATCGGGTGCGGGGTCCAGCCGAGGAAGACCACGAACTGCTGGCGCTTCACCGCCCTGCCCACCTGCACCAGCATCGCCTGCTCGCTGGACTCCACCAGCTTCCAGTCGCCCAGGCCGAATTCGTCCTTGGCGATCATCTGGCGGATCGACTCGTTGGCCGGGGAGCCGGAGGCGATGCCGTATAGCTTGCGATCGAACTTGTCGGCGAACTTGTCCAGGTCGGCGAAGGTTTTCACCCCTGCGTCATGGGCATAGCGCGGCACGGCCAGGGTGTACTCGGTGCCGCTGAGGTTCTGCGCCACCTTGTCGACGCTGCCGGCGGCGACGAACTTGTCGTAGTTGCTCTGCTGGGCCGGCATCCAATTGCCGAGGAAGGCGTCGATCTGCCCCTTGTGCAGGCCGGCGAAAATGATCGGCACCGCCAGGGTCGGGGTTTCGGTGCGATAGCCCAGGCCGTCCAGCAGGAAGCGCGCCACGCCGTTGGTCACGGCGATATCGCTCCAGCCCGGGTCGCCCAGCTTCACGGTGGCGCAACTGGCGTCTTCGGCCTGGGCGTTGAACGCCATGCCGGTCAGCAGCAGACCACCGGCGAGCACTGCATTGATCGTCTTCATGGGTCGATTCCTCAGGGTTGGGGGAAGCGCGCGCGGCGCTCCAGGTCGTCCAGGTCGATATGGTTGCGCATGTACTGCTGGCTCGCGTCGACGAAGGGCTGGTGGTCCCAGCTCTTCAACTTGCCGTGGGTCAGGGCTTCTGCGACGAAACGGCGGCGGCGCTGGCTGGCCAGGGTGGCTTCGGCGATCACCGGTATATCCCAGCGGGCGCGGGCTTCGTCGAGGAAGGCCGCGAGCAAGGGCTGGTGGTCCGGCGAAGCGGCCAGGTTTTCCAGTTCCTGCGGGTCGTTGGCCAGGTCGAAGAGCAGGCAGGGGTCTTCTTCCGAGTAGATGAACTTGTACGGCCCGCGACGGATCATCATCAGCGGACTGGTGGTGCCTTCGGCAATGTACTCGCCCAGCACCTCGTCATGCCCGCCCTGCCCCTGCAGGTGCGGCAGCAGCGAGCGGCCGTCCAGCGGCAGGCCCCGCTCCAGTTCGCCGCCTGCCAGCTCCACCAGGGTGGGCAGCAGGTCGACGGTGGAGACGGAGGATTTCACCCGGGCGGCGGCGAAGCGCGCCGGGGCGTGCACCAGCAGCGGCACGCGCGCGGCCATCTCGAACCAGTGCATCTTGTACCAGAGGCCGCGCTCGCCAAGCATGTCGCCGTGGTCGCCGGAGAAGACGATGATGGTGTCCTGTTCCAGGCCGCAGTCCGCCAGGGTCTTGCGCAGGCGGCCGACCTGTTCGTCGACGTAGCTGCAGGCGCCGTAGTAGGCGCGCCGGGCGTCGCGGACCTTGTGCTCGGGCAGCGGCTTGCCCCAGAGGTCGATGACCTTCAGCAGGCGCCGGGAGTGCGGGTCCTGCTCGGCATCGGCGAGATGCACGCGGGGCAGCTCGATGTCCTCGTCGCGGTACAGGTCCCAGTACTCGGTCGGGATGGTGTAGGGATCGTGGGGATGGGTCAGCGAGACGGTCAGGCAGAACGGCTGCTCGGCGTGTTCGCGCACATGGTCGTAGAGGTACTGGCGCGCCTTGAACACCACCTCTTCGTCGAAATCAAGCTGGTTGGTGCGTACGCAGGGGCCGGCCTGCAGCACCGAGGACATGTTGTGGTACCAGCTCGGGCGCACGTCCGGCTCGTCCCAGTTCACCGCCCAGCCATAATCCGCCGGATAGATATCGCTGGTCAGGCGCTCCTCGTAGCCGTGCAACTGGTCGGGGCCGCAGAAGTGCATCTTGCCCGACAGCGCGGTGCGGTAGCCCAGGCGGCGCAGGTGATGGGCGTAGGTGGGCACGTCGGCGGGGAAGTCGGCGGCGTTGTCGTAGGCGCCGATCTTCGACGGCAGCTGGCCGCTCACCAGGGTGAAGCGCGAGGGCGCGCAGAGCGGGCTGTTGCAGTAGGCCGAATCGAAGACCACGCCTTCGGCGGCGAGGCGCGACAGGTTCGGCACCTTGATTGGTGAAGGGGCGTAGAAAGGCAGCAGCGGCGCGGCCATCTGGTCGGCCATGATGAAGAGGATGTTGGGGCGTTTCATCGTTCGCTTATCCATACTGTCGAATTATGCGAAAGTGCTGGAAACGATGATTGCGCCAGACAATCTCTTGGTAAACCGCACGGTGGGACATGGCTCGGATAAGCATTCCTTATGGCAGAACTACAACCTGAACTCTCCCTGGACCTGCTGCGGGTGTTCGAATCCGCCGCCCGCCACCTGAGCTTCACCGCCGCCGCGGTGGAGCTGGGCACCACCCAGCCGGCGGTCAGCCAGCAGATCCAGCGCCTGGAAAAGCAGCTGGCGACCCGCCTGTTCGACCGCGTCTACCGCGGTATCGAGCTGACCGATGCCGGCCGGCTGCTGTTCCTGCATGTTCAGGAGGGCCTGCAGGCCATCGGCGCCGGGCTCGAGGCCATCGGCTCGCGGCCGCAGCACGAGGTGCTGCAGGTGGCCACCGACTTCGCCTTCGCCGCCTACTGGCTGATGCCGCGCCTGCATCGTTTCCACGAAGCGAACCCGGAGATCGACGTCAGCATCGTCACCAGCGATCGCACCATGAACATGCTGCGCTCGGAGGTGGACATCGCCATCGCCTTCGGCGACGGCCGCTTCAAGCACGGCGAGGCGCTGCTGCTGTTCCGCGAGGAAGTCTTCCCCATCTGCAGCCCGCGCCTGCTGGCCGGGCGCGACTGGCCGCTGCCGGTGGCGGAACTGGCGAAGCTGCCGCTGCTGCACCTCAAGCCCGAAGTGCGCACTCGCTGGTTCGACTGGAGCGCACTGTTCCGCGCTCTCGGCATTGCCCAGCCGCCGGGCTCGGGCACGCTGCGCTTCGACAACTACACCCTGCTGATCCAGGCCGCCATCGCTGGCCAGGGTGTGGCCATCGGCTGGCGCTACCTGGTGGACGACCTGCTCGACCAGGGCCTGCTGGTGCCCCTGCTGGACAGCAGCGTGAGTTCGGATTTCGGCTATTACCTGGTGCAGCCCGAGCGCAAGCGCCGCGCGCGGCTGATGAAATGCTTCGTCGACTGGCTGCAGCAGGAACTCGGCGACGAGGCCCGCCAGGCCCAGCTCATCAAGCATCGCGAAGGAATTGCCATATGACCCAGACGCCCACCCCACGGATCAAGGGCTTCCACGCCCACGTCTACTTCGATGCCTCGACCCTAGGCCAGGCCCGCGCCCTCTGCGAGGAAGCGGCCCGGCGTTTCCCCCTGAAGATGGGCCGCGTCCACGAAAAGCCGGTCGGCCCGCACCCCGACTGGAGCTGCCAGCTGGCCTTCAAGCCCGAGCTGTTCGGCGAGGTGATTCCCTGGCTGGCGCTGCACCGCGACGGCCTCACGGTGCTGGTGCACCCCATCACCGGCAGCGACCTGCGCGACCACCGCGACTACCCCATGTGGATGGGCGCGATGCGGCCGCTGGACCTGAGCCACCTGGAAGACGGCGCGATCGAGTACGACCTGTAGCGACGGTGTTCAGGGCTTAGCTCGTAGGATGGGTAGAGCGGAGCGAAACCCATGCGGGCGTGCTCGAGATTCGATGGGTTTCGCAGGCTCGCGGAACGCCGCCCGACCCATCCTACGGGGCTCTGTGCTCGCACATGAAAAAGCCGCTGTTCCCGTGAGGGACAGCGGCTTTTCCATGCCTTGGGCGTGAATCAGGCGCGGGCGTTGCGCACGCCTTCGGCGAGGGTCTTGCAGAGACCGAGGACGCCGTCCACCGCTTGTTGCGGAGTCGTGGCATTGGCGATCTGGTCCACCAGGGCGGAGCCCACCACCACACCGTCGGCCAGCCTGGCGACGTTGGCGGCATGCTCGGCGGTGCGGATGCCGAAGCCGATGGCCACCGGCAGCTGGGTGTGGCGGCGCAGGCGGGCGACGGCTTCCTGCACATGCTCCAGGGTGGCGGAACCGGCGCCGGTCACGCCGGCCACCGAGACGTAGTAGACGAAACCGGAGCTGCCTTCGAGCACCACCGGCAGGCGCTGGTCGTCGGTGGTCGGGGTGGTCAGGCGGATGAAGTCGATGCCGGCGGCCTGGGCCGGGTGGCAGAGGTCTTCGTTGTGCTCCGGCGGCAGGTCGACCACGATCAGGCCGTCCACGCCGGCTGCCTTGGCATCGGCGATGAAGCGGTCCACGCCGTAGTAGTGGATGGGGTTGAAGTAGCCCATCAGCACCAGCGGGGTGGCCTGGTTGCCGGCGCGGAATTCGCGGACCATCTGCAGGGTCTTGGCCAGGTTCTGCTTGCCGCCCAGGGCGCGGATGTTGGCCAGCTGGATGGACGGGCCGTCAGCCATCGGGTCGGTGAAGGGCATGCCCAGTTCGATGACGTCGGCACCGGCCTCCGGCAGGCCCTTGAGGATGGCCAGGGAAGCGTCGTAGTTCGGGTCGCCGGCAGTGACGAAGGTCACCAGGGCGGCGCGGTTCTGTTCTTTCAGCTCGGCAAAGCGGGTCTGCAAGCGGCTCATGCCTTCTGCTCCTGTTGCATGTGATGCATCACGGTTTGCATGTCCTTGTCGCCACGGCCGGAGAGGTTGACCACCATGATGTGGTCCTTCGGCAGGTTCGGCGCACGCTTGAACACTTCGGCCAGGGCGTGGGAGCTCTCCAGGGCCGGGATGATGCCTTCCAGGCGGCAGCAGGTGTGGAAGGCGGCCAGGGCTTCGTCATCGGTGATCGAGGTGTACTCGACGCGGCCGATGTCGTGCAGCCAGGCGTGTTCCGGGCCGATACCGGGGTAGTCCAGGCCGGCGGAAATCGAGTGGGCGTCGATGATCTGGCCGTCCTCGTCCTGCAGCAGGAAGGTGCGGTTGCCGTGCAGCACGCCCGGGACGCCGCCGTTGAGGCTCGCCGCGTGCTTGCCGGTCTCGATACCGTGGCCGGCGGCTTCCACGCCGACGATCGCAACGCTCTCGTCATCGAGGAAGGGGTGGAACAGGCCCATGGCGTTGGAGCCGCCGCCGATGCAGGCGACCAGCGAGTCGGGCAGGCGGCCCTCCTTCTCGGCCAACTGCTCGCGGGTTTCCTTGCCGATCACCGCCTGGAAGTCGCGGACCATGGCCGGATAGGGGTGCGGGCCGGCGACGGTGCCGATCAGGTAGAAGGTGGTGTCGACGTTGGTCACCCAGTCGCGCAGGGCTTCGTTCATCGCGTCCTTCAGGGTGCCGGTGCCGGCGGTGACCGGGATCACCTCGGCGCCCAGCAGCTTCATGCGGAAGACGTTGGCCTGCTGGCGGTCGATGTCGGTGGTGCCCATGTAGATCACGCATTGCAGGCCGAAGCGCGCGGCCACGGTGGCGGTGGCCACGCCGTGCATGCCGGCGCCGGTCTCGGCGATGATGCGCTGCTTGCCCATGCGCTTGGCCAGGAGGATCTGGCCGATGCAGTTGTTGATCTTGTGCGCGCCGGTGTGGTTCAGCTCTTCGCGCTTCAGGTAGATCTTCGCGCCGCCGCAGTGCTCGGTCAGGCGCTCGGCGAAATACAGCGGGCTCGGACGGCCGACGTAGTCGCGCTGGAAGTAGGCCAGCTCCTTCTGGAATTCCGGATCGTCCTTGGCCTTCTCGTATTCGCGGGCCAGGTCGTGGATCAGCGGCATCAGGGTCTCGGCGACGTACTGGCCGCCGAAGGCGCCGAACAGGCCCTTGGCGTCAGGGCCGGTGCGCAATGAAGTCATGGTGTGCTCCTGCTCTTGCTCCCCTCGCCCACCGGGGGAGGGCCGGGGCTGAGGGGGAAGTGGGTGATGGCGGCCATTCTACCGCTGGCCGGGCGGTGGAAAAGCGATTAGATTGCTTTCACCTGTCAGTAAAACTCACGGATCGCCATGAGCCGAGACCTGCCCCCGCTGAACGCCCTGCGCGCCTTCGAGGCCGCCGCCAGGCTGCAGAGCATCAGTCGTGCAGCCGACGAACTGCACGTGACCCACGGTGCGGTGAGCCGGCAGGTGCGGCTGCTGGAGGAGGAACTGGGCGTTGCGCTGTTCAGCAAGGATGGCCGGGGCGTAAAACTCACGGATGCCGGCCAGCGCCTGCGGGATGCCGCCGGCGACGCCTTCGAGCGCCTGCGCGGCGTCTGCGCCGACCTGCAGAAGCGCAGCGAGGATGCCCCCTTCGTCCTCGGCTGCCCGGGCAGCCTGCTGGCGCGCTGGTTCATCCCGCGCCTGGACCGGCTCAACCGCGAACTCCCCGAACTGCGCCTGCAGCTTTCCGCCAGCGAGGGCGAGCTGGACCCGCGCCGCCCCGGCGTCGATGCCACCCTGTGCTTCGCCGGGCCGCCCTGGCCGGCGGACATGCGCGTGTTCGAGCTGGCCGCCGAGTCCATCGGACCGGTGCTGAGCCCGCGCTACGCTCGTCACGACAAGCTTGCCGGCAGTCCCCCTGCGGTCCTGCTGGACGAAGCCCTGCTGCACACCGTGTCGCGTCCCCAGGCCTGGCCGCAGTGGGCCGGCGCCCAGGGGCTGGACCCGGCCAGGTTGCGCCTCGGCCAGGGCTTCGAGCATCTCTACTACCTGCTGGAGGCGGCGGTGGCGGGGCTCGGCGTGGCCATCGCGCCGCAGCAGCTGGTCGCCGACGAACTCGCTTCCGGCCGGCTGGTTGCGCCCTGGGGCTTCGCCGAGACTCCGGCGCGCCTGGCCCTCTGGGTGCCGGCGCGGCAGCTGGACCGTCGCGCCGAGCGCCTGGCTCTGTGGTTGCGCGAGGAACTGGCAGGCCGATAACGGCAATCTTGGCTAGCCTTGCTGGGGAACCCACCCGTGCCTGTCACAGGAGATGCGCCATGTCTGATCACCACACCTACAAGAAGATCGAGATCGTCGGATCCTCGCGCAACAGCATCGATGAGGCGATCAACAACGCCATAGTCGAAGCGGCGAGGACGATACGCAACATGGATTGGTTCGAGGTCGTGGAAACCCGTGGGCATATCGAGAACGGCCGGGTCGGCCACTACCAGGTGACCCTGAAGATCGGCTTCCGCATCAGCGACAGCTGAAGGCCGCTCCCGCGCCAAGCGGGAGAGCGGGGTGACGCACATCCTCTCTGGCCTGAATTCGGTTAGGCTCTGAGCGTCCGCCCCCGGCCTTTGTGGAAGAAGGCGGGGCGTGGATGGTTCTTGCGAGCCTTCAACCATCACGAGGGAGCGTTACCCATGAAGAAACTGCTGTTGGCCATCGGCCTGTTCAGCCTGGCTGGTTCGGCCTTCGCCGCCGTGAAGCCCTGCGAAGAGCTCAAGGCCGAGATCGACGCCAAGCTCAAGGCCAAGGGCGTCACCTCCTACAGCCTGGAAATCGTCGACAAGGGCAACTCCGCCGGCAAGCAGGTGGTGGGCACCTGCGACGGTGGCAGCAAGGAGATCGTCTACCAGCGCAACTGATCGCGCTCGATCCCCCGGGCCGGCTCCCCGCCGGCCCAATCCTTACCTTCTGGTGCCCTGGTTACCGAAAAGTGCCTTCTGGCGGCCTTTGCCGCCAATCCCTAGAGTAAGACCCACTGATTCACTCGGATATGGCTCCACGCCTGTCCCCTGCCAAGGTCTTATGCCATGCCCGTCCTTTCCAAGCTGCCCCTTTCCGTCCTCGATCTGGCGCCCGTGCGCGACCACGGCGGCGCCACTCAGGCCCTGCACAATTCCCTGGAGCTGGCCCGCCATGTGGAGCGCCTGGGCTTCTCCCGCTTCTGGGTGGCCGAGCACCACAACATGGACGGTATCGCCAGTTCCGCCACTGCCGTGCTGCTCGCCTATCTCGCCGGTGGCACGTCCAGCATCCGCCTGGGCTCGGGGGGCATCATGCTGCCCAACCATGCGCCGCTGGTGGTGGCCGAGCAGTTCGGCACCCTCGCCAGCCTCTATCCGGGCCGCATCGAACTGGGCCTGGGCCGTGCCCCGGGCGCCGACCACCTCACCGCCCGCGCCTTGCGCCGCGATCGTCTGGGCAGCGCCGACGATTTCCCGCAGGACGTCGAAGAGCTGGAAATGCTCCTCGGCCCGCGCCAGCCGGAGCAGAAGGTGATCGCCATGCCCGGCGTGGACACCAACGTGCCCATCTGGCTGCTCGGTTCCAGCCTGTTCAGCGCCCAGCTCGCCGGACAGAAGGGCCTGCCCTATGCCTTCGCCTCGCACTTCGCGCCGCGCTACATGCACGAGGCGATTCGCGTCTACCGCAATTACTTTCGCCCCTCGGCGGTACTGGAAAAGCCCTACGTGATGCTGGGTGTGCCCCTGGTGGCGGCGCCCACCGACGAAGAGGCGGAGTTCCTCGCCACCACCGTCTATCAGCGGGTGCTCGCCCTGATTCGTGGCGAAAGCCTGGTGCTGCGCCCGCCGGTAGAGAGCATGGCCGGTCGCTGGCTGCCCCACGAGAAGGATGCCGTGGGCAGTTTCCTCGCCATGGCCATGGTGGGCGGGCCGGAGAAGATTCGCGCGCGCCTCCAGGTGCTGCTGGAGCAGACCGACGCCGATGAGCTGATCTTCACCTGCGACCTCTACCAGCACGAACACAGGCTGCGCGCCTTCGACATCCTGGCCGGCCTGCGCGCCTAGCGGGCCGTTTCAGAAGGGCCCGCAGCGCGGGAAGATCTCGTGCCGGGCAAGGACCTTGCGGTTCTCGTCGTAGAGCCAGGCCCTTGGCTGGTTGGCGGCGTTGCGCGCTTCCACGCGGTAGCGCTGGCCGGCCTGGAAGTCGTCGTAGTGCAGTTCCATGTAGCAGGTCAGGACGGTGGGTTCGTTGTTCATGCTGAATCCACCGCCGCTGCCGATCTCGAACTGGTAGCGCAGCTCCAGCTCGTGCCTGCCGGGCAGCACCTGGTAGTAGCGGCCGTCATTCCAGCGCCTGCCGTCGAGGCGGTTGGCCATCAGGGTGTCGCTGGGATCGGGGCTGATGTCGATCCAGGCCATCCTTGGATCGGGGTCGGGCAGCTTGCTGGCGCAGGCGGTGAGGCTGGCCAGCAGCATCAGGGCCAACAGCGTGCGCATGGCGATTCTCCTCATGGGGTGAATGCACCCAGCATAACCCCATGTCGGAAACTTCAGACGTCGCCGCAGCGACTTTCCCGCGCCTTGGCCACTTCCCGGTTACTCTCGTCGTAGAGCCGCGCCCATGGGCGGAACCCGATGCCGCCGGCCTCCAGCTGGTAGCGCGCGCCAGCGGCGAAGTCCCCATAGGCCAGCTTCAGCAGGCAGGTACGGCGGTAGCTGGTGCTGCCCTGGCCGATGTCGTGGCCGCCTACCTCGAACTCCAGGCGCATTTCCAGTTCGTGTCTACCGGGGCTGACCTGGAAGAAGCGCGTGTCGGACAGGACCTGGTTGTCCACCTTGCTCGCCTGGAGCTGCTGGCCACCCTGCTGATCGAGGTCGATCCAGGCCAGGTTCGGATCGTGGCGGGGCATGAGCAGGGCACAGCCGCCGAGATTCAGCAGCAGGACAATCAGCAGAAGGCGCATGAAAGACTCCGGTCGATGGCAGTGAGCGGTTCCGATGCGCTAGTGTCGCGGCATGCCGACCACCCTTCTTGTCGAATTGCTTGACCGCGTCCGCCGCCTTTCGGTTCCCTTGTTGGGCGCCTGGCTGCTGAGCGGTTGTTCCAGCCTGGATTACTACGGCCAGCTGGCCCGCGGACAACTGGCGCTGCTGTATGCCCGCCAGCCGGTACAGAAGCTGATCGACGACCCCGAGCAGGCACCGGCGCTGCGCCAGCGACTGGCTCGCACCCAGGAGGCGAGGGCCTTCGCCAGCGCCAGGCTGGGACTTCCGGACAACGGCAGCTACCGGGTCTACGCCGACATCCAGCGGCCCTACGTGGTCTGGAACCTGTTCGCCACCCCCGAGTTTTCCCTGCAGCCGGAGACCCACTGTTTCCCCATCGCCGGTTGCGTCGCCTACCGTGGCTACTACCAACTCGGCAGGGCACGAGGCGCCGCGGCGCTGCTCCAGCAGCAGGGGCTGGACACCTGGGTCGGTGGCGTCGAGGCCTATTCCACCCTGGGCTGGTTCGATGACCCGCTGCTCAACACCATGCTGCGCTGGGACGACGACCGCCTCGCCGCGCTGATCTTCCACGAACTGGCTCACCAGCGCCTCTACGTGCCGGGCGACACCGCCTTCAACGAGTCCTTCGCCACTTTCGTCGAGCGCGAGGGGCTGAGCCAGTGGCGCGCCAGCCGCGGCCTGGCATCGGGTGGCGATGCGGAGAGCGAGCGCCGCGACAGCCTGACCCGCCTGGTGCTGGATACCCGTGAGCGCCTGCAGCGTCTTTATGCCAGCGGCCTGCCTGTCGAGCTGATGCGTCGGGCCAAGGCCGAGGAGTTCGAGCGCCTGCGCCGCGACTATCGCGCGTTGCGCGACCGCGACTGGGGGGGCTTCAACCGGTACGACGCCTGGGTGGAGGGGCCCATGAACAACGCCAAGCTGCTGCCTTTCGGCCTCTACGACCAGTGGGTGCCGGCCTTTTCCGCGTTGTTCCACGCGGCCGGCGGGAGTTGGCCGGCCTTCTATCGGCGAGCAAGCGAGTTGGGCGAACTGCCTCAGGAAGCGCGTACGCGGGCACTGGAAAGCCTGATGGCGAACCGCTAGAACTTGCCTGGCTGGCCGTCAGTCCAACGGCCAGGAAATCCAGGAAATGGAGTAGGCGATGAAGAGAATTGCTGTAGTCCTGATGTTGGGCGCGCTGGCGGGAACCGCCTTGGCGGAACCCAAGCCCTGCGAGGAGCTGAAGCAGGAGATCGAGGTGAAGATCCAGGCCGCCGGGGTGACCAGCTACACCCTGGAAATCGTGCCGAATGACGAAGTGAAGGACCAGAACATGGTGGTCGGCTCCTGCGAGAACGGCACCAAGAAGATCATCTACCAGCGCAATGACGATTGATTGGGGGCGGCACAGACCTTGTAGGGGCGAATTCATTCGCCAAGCAGGCCGAAGGCTTGCCCCACAGATTCTGAAGGGGGCGCGGTGCGCCCCTTGGCGAATGAGTTCGCCCCTACGTCCAGAGGCCTAACCAAACGCCCTGCTCAGCTCATCCAGACTGGCGAAGTAATAGGCTGGCGCCTCCCCCAGCAGTTCTTCGCGGCTGCCGAACCCATAGCCCACCCCCGCCCCGTGCAGGCCATTGCGGCGGGCGCCGATCAGGTCGTGCTTGCGGTCGCCGATCATCAGGGTGTCGACGCGGTCCAGGCCTTCCTCTTCCAGCAAATGGGCGATCAGTTCCACCTTGTTGGTGCGGGTACCGTCCAGCTCGCTGCCGTAGATGTGCCTGAAGTGCCGGTCGAAGCCGAAGTGGCGGGCGATCTCGCGGGCGAAGACCGTCGGCTTGCTGGTGGCGATATAGAGCGTGCGGCCCTGCTCGCCGAGACGGCCGAGCAGCGCGTCGATGCCATCGAACACGCGGTTCTCGTACAACCCGGTGACCTTGAAGCGGTCGCGATAGTGGTTCACCGCTGCCCAGGCGCGTTCCTCGCTGAGCTCGTAGGTCTGCATGAAGCACTGCAGCAGCGGCGGGCCGATGAAGTGCTCCAGGTTCGCCAGGTCCGGCTCGTGGATGTCCAGTTTGGCCAGCGCGTACTGTACCGAACGGGTGATGCCTTCGCGCGGGTCGGTGAGGGTGCCGTCGAGGTCGAAGAGGATGTTCCGGTAATGCATGCCGCTTACTCGCTCCATTCGTCGTAGCCTTCGGCGATATGCAGGTCCTTCAGCTTCACGTAGTTGGCCGCGCTGTAGGTGAAGAAGGCTTTTTCCTTGTCGGTGAGCGCCCGGGCCTGCTTCACCGGGCTGCCGACGTAGAGGTAGCCGCTTTCCAGGCGCTTGCCCGGCGGCACCAGGCTGCCGGCGCCGAGGACCACTTCGTCCTCGATCACCGCGCCGTCCATGATGATGCTGCCCATGCCGATCAGCACCCGGCTGCCCACCTTGCAACCGTGCAGCAGGGCCTTGTGGCCGATGGTCACGTCGTTGCCGATTTCCAGCGGGTAGCCGTCCGGGTTGAAGGGGCCGGCGTGGGTGATGTGCAGCACGCTGCCGTCCTGCACGCTGGTGCGCGCGCCGATGCGGATGCGGTGCATGTCGCCGCGGATGGTCACCAGGGGCCAGACCGAGCTGTCCTCGCCCAGTTGCACGTCGCCGATGACCACGGCGGAGGCGTCGACGAAGACCCGTTCGCCGAGCTGCGGGGTGATGCCCTGGTAGGTTCTGATCGGGTTCATAGAATTTCCTGAGGCTGCGTCAGGCGGCGATTGTAATTAAGATGGCGGCCATCGGCCCGGATAAACCTCGCGCGGCGACGGTTGCCCTGGTCTGCACCCCCTTTTCGGCAAGAGTGTCAAAAATCTGGCATAATGGCCGGCCGCCTCTGGAAAAGGAGAGTGTTATGTCAACCTTGCGTATCAGATCTTCTGTGCGAAAGACCCAGCCTGAAGCGGCGCTGGAAACCCGCGAATCCCTCGCGGCCCACGTTGCCGCCTACCTGCGTCGTGGTGGCGAGATTCAGAAGATCGCCAAGGGTGTCAGCGGTCTGCCAAAGAACGGTGCCTGGTCCATGTCCAGGACCAGAAGAAGAAAATGATTCCGGAGGGGGCCTTGCGCCCCCTCTATCTTTTTTACTTTATTGCTCCATCAACACCATCCAGACGCAACAGGTGAATGCCGTGAGTTCCAGCAATCCCCTCCTGCAGTATTTCGATCTGCCGCCCTACTCCTCCATCAAGCCGGAACATGTCGAGCCGGCCGTGGACCAGATACTCGCCGATAACCGCGCCGCCATTGCCGAA
Organism: Pseudomonas sp. GCM10022186; assembly: GCF_042656385.1. Classification (NCBI taxonomy): domain Bacteria; kingdom Pseudomonadati; phylum Pseudomonadota; class Gammaproteobacteria; order Pseudomonadales; family Pseudomonadaceae; genus Pseudomonas; species Pseudomonas sp. GCM10022186. The sequence goes on along the minus strand of NZ_JBHSOU010000021.1, from coordinate 76,578 downwards.
CTGCTCGAGCGCCAGGACGGCACGCCGACCTGGGCGGGCCTGGTGCTGGCGCTGGATGAGCTGGGCGAGCGCCTGGGCCGCGCCTGGAGTCCGGTGAGCCACCTGAACGCCGTGTGCAACAACGCCGAACTGCGCAACGCCTATGAGGCCTGCCTGCCCAGGTTGTCCGAGTACTGGACCGAGATCGGCCAGAACCGCGGCCTGTTCCAGGCCTATGAGGCCCTGGCCGAGAGTCCCGAGTCCGCCGGATTCGATGTGGCGCAGAAGACCATACTCGACCACGCCCTGCGCGACTTCCGCCTGTCCGGTATCGACCTGCCGGCCGACAAGCAGCAGCGCTACGGCGAAATCCAGATGAAGCTCTCCGAGCTGGGCAGCTGCTTCTCCAACCAGCTGCTGGACGCCACCCAGGCCTGGACCAAGCAGGTCCACGACGAGGCCGCCCTCGCCGGCCTCACCGATTCGGCCAAGGCGCAGATGAAGCAGGCCGCCGAGGCCAAGGATCTGGACGGCTGGCTGATCACCCTGGAATTCCCCAGCTACTACGCGGTGATGACCTACGCCGACGACCGCACCCTGCGCGAGGAGGTCTACACCGCCTACAGCACCCGCGCCTCCGACCAGGGCCCCAACGCCGGGCAGAACGACAACGGCCCGGTGATGGCGGAAATCCTCGACCTGCGCCGGGAGCTGGCCCACCTGCTGGGCTTCGAGCATTTCTCCGACCTGAGCCTGGCCACCAAGATGGCGGAGTCCACGCCGCAGGTGCTCGGATTCCTGCGTGACCTGGCCAAGCGCAGCAAGCCCTTCGCCGCCAAGGACCTGGAAGAGCTCAGGGCCTTCGCCGCCGAGCGGGGCGTCGCCGACCTCAAGAGCTGGGACGTGGGCTACTTCAGCGAGAAGCTGCGCGAGCAGCGCTACAGCATTTCCCAGGAAACCCTGCGCGCCTACTTCCCCGTCGACAAGGTTCTGTCGGGCCTGTTCGCCATCGTGCAGAAGCTCTACGGCATCGAGATCAGCGAGCTGTCGGACTTCGACACCTGGCACCCGGATGTGCGCCTGTTCGAAATCAGCGAGAACGGCCAGCACGTCGGCCGCTTCTTCTTCGACCTTTACGCCCGCGCCAACAAGCGCGGCGGCGCCTGGATGGACGGCGCCCGCGACAAGCGCCGCAACGCCAGCGGCGAGCTGGTCAGCCCGGTGGCCAACCTGGTGTGCAACTTCACGCCGGCAGTGGGCGACAAGCCGGCCCTGCTGACCCACGACGAAGTCACCACCCTGTTCCACGAATTCGGCCACGGCCTGCATCACCTGCTGACCCGCGTCGAGCACGCGGGCGCTTCCGGCATCAACGGCGTGGCCTGGGATGCGGTGGAGCTGCCCAGCCAGTTCATGGAGAACTGGTGCTGGGAGCCCGAGGGCCTGGCGCTGATCTCCGGCCACTACCAGAGCGGCGAGCCCCTGCCCCAGGATCTGTTGCACAAGATGCTGGCGGCGAAGAACTTCCAGTCCGGCCTGATGATGGTGCGCCAGCTGGAGTTCTCCCTGTTCGACTTCGAGCTGCACGCCACCCACGGTGACGGCCGCAGCGTGCTGGAGGTACTGGAGGCGATCCGCGACGAGGTGGCGGTGATGCGTCCGCCGGCCTTCAACCGCTTCGCCAACAGCTTCGCCCACATCTTCGCCGGCGGTTACGCGGCCGGTTACTACAGCTACAAGTGGGCCGAAGTGCTGTCCGCCGACGCCTTCTCCCGCTTCGAGGAGGAAGGCGTGCTCAACCCGGCCACCGGCCGCGCCTTCCGCGAGGCCATCCTGGCCCGTGGCGGCTCCCAGGAACCCATGGTGCTGTTCGTCGACTTCCGCGGTCGCGAACCTTCCATCGACGCCCTGCTGCGCCACAGTGGCCTGTCGGAGGATGCGGCATGACAACGACCAAGAAGCGCTTCATCGCCGGGGCGGTCTGCCCGGCGTGCAGCGAGATGGACAAGATCCAGATGTGGGAGGAAGACGGCGTGCCGCACCGCGAGTGCGTGGCCTGCGGCTATGCCGACACCCTCAACGCCCAGGGCCTGTCGGTGCCGAAGGAACTGGGTACGCGGGTCAACCAGGTGAAGCCCAAGCCGGCCGATCCCAAGGTGCAGGGGGTGCAGTTCTTCCCCAATCCCAAGCTGAAGAAACCCACCGAATGAAGCGAATGCCAGGGAGGGCATATGTGGCATCTGGTCTGTGGTGATGCGGCGGTCGAAGGCGTTACCCGCGTCATAGGTGATGCCGGCGCTCGAGCCGGATTGCGCGTCCTGCGCGATGACCTGGCGGTGGGACCGCTGGCGGATGTCGAGCAGCCGCCCTGTGCCGGGCGCGCGCAGTTCTGGCTGGACGTCTGGCCGCACACGGTGACGCCGCGGCCGGACTTCGCTGCCGGGCTGAGCGCCGATGCCATCTGGCTCGCCCAGTTGGCGAGCCAGACGCAGCCGGCCACCGTCTGGCATGGCGACAGCTGTTCCGAACAGTTGCTCCTGGCCCGTGTGGCCGCCGCCCTGGAGGGCAGCGAGTTGCCGCTCTGGGAGGTGCCTTGCGGCACCGGTGACAGCAGCGTTCAGGAACGCCGTGCGGTGGGCATGATCGAGCCCGGGGTGCTGGCTGCGTATTTCGTCCCGCAGCGGGTCGGAGCCGAGCGCAAGGCGCAGCTGGCCACCCAGTGGCGAGCCGCCGTGGCCGCCAATGCCGATATCCGCCGCTGGCGCGATGGGGATTTTCAATCCGACGATCACGCCGAGGTGGATGCCATCCTCCTTGCCGCCTGCACGCCGGACTGGCAACCGCTGGCACGGGTGATGGCGGAGCTGATGGGACGGAGCGACGGCTTCTTCGTCACCGATTTCTTCGCCTTCTGGCGTGCACGGGAACTGGCCGCCCAGGGCCGTATCGAACTGGCCGGTACGGCCGGACAGCATGGCTACGGCGGGCTGACGGTCCGCGCCATCTGAACATTCCGTAGGTTGGTGCTGAGCGCAGCGAAGCCCAATGTTCACGGCGAGACCTTGCACTGTCGGGCCGCCTTCTCTTGTGGGAGCGAAGCTGGCCGGGGCCGGGTTTCGCCGCTCGGCAGAAACAGGCTTGGCGTGGAAAAGCGCTGCATATACTGTATTTATATACAGTTAATGTGGAGCCTTCCCCATGCCTGCGCCCCTCCCGCCCCGTGGCCGTGGTACGGCCAGCAATCCCTTCAACCGCTATGCGCCGACCACTTCGGTGGCCATGGACGATGGCTGGTTCCAGGAGGTCCCGCCCAGCCGCGCCACCGAGGTGCGGCTGGAAACCGCGAAAAGCATCATCACCCGCAACCAGTCGCCGGACCTGCCCTTCGACCGCTCGGTGAACCCCTATCGCGGCTGTGAGCATGGATGCATCTACTGCTACGCGCGGCCCAGCCATGCCTACTGGGACATGTCGCCAGGGCTGGATTTCGAGACCCGGCTGATCGCCAAGACCAACGCCGTGGCCCTGCTCGAACAGCAGCTGTCGAAACCCGGCTACCAGTGCGCGCCGATCAACCTGGGCTCCAACACCGACCCCTACCAGCCCATCGAGCGCGAACACCGCCTGACCCGGCAGACCCTGGAAGTGCTGCTGCGCTACCGTCATCCGCTGACCATAGTCACCAAGGGCTCGCTGGTGCTGCGCGACCTCGACCTGCTCACCGAGCTGGCGGAACAGAACCTGGTGGCGGTGATGATCAGCCTGACCACGCTGGACGATGAGCTCAAGCGCATCCTCGAGCCCCGTGCCGCCGCACCCTCGGCGCGCCTGCGGGCCATCCGCGTGCTGCACGAGAACCGCATTCCGGTGGGCGTGCTCTGTTCGCCGATGATCCCGATGATCAACGACATGGAACTGGAAAGCCTGCTGGAAGCGGCCCGAGACGCCGGGGCGCGGCAGGCCTCCTACATGCTGCTGCGGTTGCCGCGGGAAGTGGGGCCCCTGTTCGAGGAATGGCTGCAGGCCCACTACCCACAGCGTGCCACTCACGTGATGAGCATCATCCGTCAGTGTCGGGGCGGGGAAATCTACGACAGCCGTTTCGGCCACCGTTTCAAGGGCCAGGGACCTTTCGCCGAGCTGCTCGCCCGGCGTTTCGCCGTGGCCGTTCGCAGGCTGGGGCTCAACCAGCGGCGTGGCTACGACCTGGACTGCTCGCGCTTCTGCCCGCCAGGAGGACAGATGGCGTTACTTTAAGTTGTGACTTGTTGGCCTGTAACAACAGTCCTGTAGGAATTCAAATGCCGGAAACCAGTGGACAGTTGGCGGCATAACAGACAATTCCTACGATGACCCGAGGTTGGCAGCATGAGCAACGAGCACGACAAGCAGCGTGGTGAAAGTGCGGAAGAAGCCCTGCGGAACATAATCGAGGGCTTCCAGCGATTTCGCGACGAGGTCTTCCCGCAGCAGGAAGCGCTGTTCAAGAAGCTCGCCCACGAGCAGAAGCCCCGCGCCATGTTCATCACCTGCGCCGACTCGCGGATCGTTCCCGAACTGATCACCCAGAGCTCCCCCGGCGATCTCTTCGTCACCCGCAACGTCGGCAACGTGGTGCCGCCCTACGGTCAGATGAACGGCGGCGTCTCCACCGCCATCGAGTTCGCGGTGATGGCCCTCGGCGTGCATCACATCATCATCTGCGGTCACTCCGACTGCGGCGCGATGAAGGCGGTGATGGACCCCCAGACCCTGGAGCGCATGCCCACCGTGAAAGCCTGGCTGCGCCACGCCGAGGTGGCCAAGGTGGTGGTGCAGGAGAACTGCGCCTGCGCCAGCCACGATCCCCTGGAAGTGCTGACCGAGGAGAACGTGGTGGCCCAGCTCGACCACCTGCGCACCCATCCGTCCGTGGCGGCGCGCCTGGCCAGCGGCCAGTTGTTCATCCACGGCTGGGTCTATGACATCGAGACCTCGGTGATCAAGGCCTATGACGCCGAGCTGGGCCGCTTCCGTGTCATCGGCGACGGTCCGCTGCCCATGGCCACGCCACGGCCCCGGTACCAGAACGACTGAGGAAAGGGGCGAGCATTACCTTTGTGGGGGCGAATGAATTCGCCCCCACAAGGATCTCTCCGCAGCCGCAGGAGCGTTCCGGTGCGCGCAGCGCACCTTACCCGGATTTCAGCCCGCCGCGCGCTGGCCCTGGTTCAGCTGCAGTTCCACGCCCAGCTGCCGGGACATGCAGGGCCAGCGCTTCCAGGCTTCCTCGACCTTGGGGTCGTGCAGCTGCTGGCGATAGGCCTGGGCCGAAGGCAGGCTGAACACCTCCTCGTCCAGCAGGCCGTCCACGGCATGGTGTACGGCTTCGTCCAGCTGGTTGGCGAAGGGCTCGCCGATCAGCTGGTGGGCGATCAGGTTGGCCACCGTGGTATCCAGCGGGATCAGCGGTTGGCCGAAATGCACGATGTAGCGGTCGTTGACTTCCTCCACCAGGCGATGGGCCAGGTAGGCTTCGTCGAGCAGGCCTTCCAGGCCGTTATGGCCGGCCATGAGGGCTGGCGGCTGCAGGAAGAACTGTTCGGCCACCTTCAGTACCGGTTTGATGCGTGACTCGATGCCGGCTTCGCGGGCGACGTTGGCGGCGGCATCCAGCACGTCCGGGACCTGTTCCACGTAGGCGGCGATGAAGCGGGCTAGCACGCCCTGGGCATCCTCTGCCGGCAGGCGAATGGCGGGGTGCAGGCTGGCGACCTGGGTTTCCAGTATCCGGGTCAGTTGGGCGGAGGCGGCTTCGTGCTGGAGGGCGCGCTGGATGAGCTCGCGCAGTGCTGCGGTGTTCATGACTGCTCCTGGAAAGGACATGGCGGTTGCTGGGTGAATACGGAGGTGAAGAAGAGACCTTAGCTCGCCTTTGAAGACTGCTAAGACCGGATTGTCATAATTGCGAAGCAGTTATTCGGGCACGCTATAAAAGCACTTTGCCACCTACTTGCAGCCCATGCCAGCCGTGGCGTTTAGGACAAGGCTTGCGCGCCTTCAGCCATTTTTTCGGTCGCGTTGCGCGCCTGAAGTCCCTGTCTATACTCCGACTCGAAAGGCATTACCTGATGGAACCCGACTGTGCACCTGCGTGCCGAGGTCGGCGGTCCGAGTATGGTGGTCCGGACAGCCGTCCCCAAGCCGTTGGCCCAGCCGGCGGGATAACAAGAACGAGAAGGGGAACCCGCAATGATGCGACATCCACGAGTCTGGATGGGACTCCTGCTGTGGTCTGTTCTCAGCCAGGCGGAGGCCGCCTGGACGGTCAACATGGCGCCCGGGGCAACCGAGGTCAGCCGCACCGTTTTCGATCTGCACATGACCATCTTCTGGATCTGCGTCGTCATCGGCGTACTGGTCTTCGGTGCCATGTTCTGGTCGATGATCATCCACCGCCGTTCCACCGGCCAGCAGCCGGCGCATTTCCACGAGAGCACCACCGTGGAAATCCTCTGGACCGTCGTGCCCTTCGTCATCCTCGTGCTGATGGCGGTGCCGGCGACCAGGACCCTGATCGACATCTACGACACGTCCGAGTCCGGACTGGATGTGCAGATCACCGGCTACCAGTGGAAATGGCACTACAAGTACCTGGGCCAGGACGTGGAGTTCTTCAGCAACCTGGCCACGCCCGCCGAGCAGATCCATAACCAGGCGCCCAAGGACGAGCACTACCTGCTGGAGGTCGACGAGCCGCTGGTGGTCCCGGTGGGCACCAAGGTGCGCTTCCTGATTACCGCCGCCGACGTGATCCACTCCTGGTGGGTGCCGGCCCTGGCGGTGAAGAAGGATGCCATCCCCGGCTTCGTCAACGAGTCCTGGACCCGTATCGAGAAGCCCGGCATCTACCGTGGCCAGTGCACCGAGCTGTGCGGCAAGGACCACGGCTTCATGCCCATAGTGGTCGAGGCCAAGTCCAAGGAGGACTTCGCCAAGTGGCTGGCCGCACGCAAGGAAGAGACGGCCAAGCTCAAGGAGCTGACCGACAAGGAATGGACCCTGGAGGAGCTGGTGGAGCGGGGCGACAAGGTCTACCACACCACCTGCTCGGCCTGTCACCAGCCTGAAGGCCAGGGCATGCCGCCCATGTTCCCGGCACTCAAGGGCTCGAAGATCGCCACCGGTCCCAAGGCCGATCACCTGAACATCGTCTTCCACGGCAAGCAGGGCACTGCCATGGCCGCTTTCGGCAAGCAGCTGTCCGAAGTCGATATCGCCGCCGTCATTACCTACGAGCGCAACGCCTGGGGCAACAACACGGGCGACATGGTGACTCCGAAGGAAGTGCTGGCCCTGAAACAGGCGGAAAGCCAATGAAGAAGACACCGGCCTATATGGAGACTGACATGAGTGCAGTGATCGATCACGATCATGCCGGGCATGATCACCACCACGGTCCGGCAAAGGGCCTGATGCGCTGGGTGCTGACCACCAACCACAAGGACATCGGCACCATGTACCTGTGGTTCAGCTTCGCCATGTTCCTGCTGGGCGGGTCCATGGCCATGGTGATCCGCGCCGAGCTGTTCCAGCCCGGCCTGCAGATCGTGCAGCCCGAGTTCTTCAACCAGATGACCACCATGCATGGCCTGATCATGGTGTTCGGCGCCGTGATGCCGGCCTTCGTCGGCCTGGCGAACTGGATGATCCCGCTGATGGTCGGCGCGCCGGACATGGCGCTGCCACGGATGAACAACTTCAGCTTCTGGCTGCTGCCGGCGGCCTTCGGCCTGCTGGTCAGCACCCTGTTCAGCGCCGGCGGCGGGCCGAACTTCGGCTGGACCTTCTACGCGCCGCTATCGACCACCTACGCGCCGGAGAGCGTCACCTACTTCATCTTCGCCATCCACCTGATGGGCATCAGCTCGATCATGGGCGCGATCAACGTGATCGCCACCATCCTCAACCTGCGCGCCCCGGGCATGACCCTGATGAAGATGCCGCTGTTCGTCTGGACCTGGCTGATCACCGCCTTCCTGCTGATCGCGGTGATGCCGGTGCTGGCCGGTTGCGTGACCATGATGCTGATGGACATCCACTTCGGCACCAGCTTCTTCAGTGCCGGCGGCGGCGGCGACCCGGTGCTGTTCCAGCACGTGTTCTGGTTCTTCGGCCACCCCGAGGTGTACATCATGATCCTGCCGGCCTTCGGCGCGGTCAGCTCGATCATCCCGGCCTTCTCGCGCAAGCCGCTGTTCGGCTACACCTCGATGGTCTACGCCACCGCGTCCATCGCCTTCCTGTCGTTCATCGTCTGGGCGCACCACATGTTCACCGTGGGCATCCCGCTGACCGGCGAGCTGTTCTTCATGTTCGCCACCATGCTGATCGCCGTGCCCACCGGAGTGAAGGTGTTCAACTGGGTGACCACCATGTGGGAGGGTTCGCTGACCTTCGAGACGCCCATGCTGTTCGCCGTGGCCTTCGTCATCCTCTTCACCATCGGCGGTTTCTCCGGGCTGATGCTGGCGATCGCCCCGGCGGACTTCCAGTACCACGACACCTACTTCGTGGTAGCGCACTTTCACTACGTGCTGGTGCCCGGCGCCATCTTCGGCATCTTCGCCTCGGCCTACTACTGGTTGCCGAAGTGGACCGGCCACATGTACGACGAGACCCTCGGCAAGCTGCATTTCTGGATGAGCTTCGTCGGCATGAACATGGCCTTCTTCCCCATGCACTTCGTGGGGCTGGCGGGCATGCCGCGGCGGATTCCGGACTACAACCTGCAGTTCGCCGACTTCAACATGATCTCGTCCATCGGTGCCTTCAGCTTCGGCGCCACCCAGTTCCTCTTCCTGTTCATCGTCATCAAGTGCATCCGCGGCGGCAAGAAAGCCCCGGCCAAGCCCTGGGACGGTGCCGAGGGCCTGGAGTGGACGGTACCGTCGCCGGCGCCCTACCACACCTTCACCACGCCGCCGGAGGTGAAATGAAAAGCGGAAGAGCCGCTGGAGGCTCGAGGCTGAACGAGGTGGCCGATCACGCTATTTCGTTCAGCCTTCAGCCTCCGGCCTTCAGCGAGGATTGCCGCCATGGCTGAAGTGCCGGTACGCCGCCTGGTCGGCCGCCTGCTGTTGCTGGTGGTGGCGATGTTCGGCTTCGGCTTCGCCCTGGTGCCGATCTACGACGTGATGTGCCAGGCCTTCGGCATCAACGGCAAGACCGCGGGAGGGGCCTATGAAGGAGCCCAGCGCGAAGACCGGCAGCGCCAGGTGCGGGTGCAGTTCCTCGCCACCAACGCGGCGGGGATGAGCTGGGAGTTCCGCCCCAGGGCCGATGACCTGGTGGTGCATCCCGGGGCCAGCAACGAGATGCTGTTCGTCGCCTACAACCCCACGGACAAGCCGATGACCGCCCAGGCCATTCCCAGCGTGGCGCCGTCCAAGGCGGCGGCCTTCTTCCACAAGACCGAGTGCTTCTGCTTCACCCAGCAGGTCCTGCAGCCCGGCGAGCGCATCGAGATGCCGGTGCGCTTCATCGTCGACCGCGACCTGCCGGCCGACGTGCATCACCTGACCCTCGCTTACACGCTGTTCGATATCACCGCCCGCAAGCCACCAGTCGCCAGGAACGACGGCTGACGGGCCGATAAGGAGAACAACAACGATGGCTAGTCACGAGCAGTATTACGTTCCGGCCCAGAGCAAGTGGCCGATCATCGCCACCATCGCCCTGCTGACCACGGTGTACGGGCTGGGAACCTGGTTCAACGACATGAAGTACGACCGCCCCGATTCCAACGGGCCGATCATCTTCTTCGTCGGCGGCCTGCTGATCGCCTACATGATGTTCGGCTGGTTCGGCAATGTGATCCGCGAGAGCCGCTCGGGCCTCTACAGCGGGCAGATGGACCGCTCCTTCCGTTGGGGCATGAGCTGGTTCATCTTCTCCGAAGTGATGTTCTTCGCCGCCTTCTTCGGCGCGCTTTTCTATGTGCGCTACTTCGCCGGGCCCTGGCTCGGCGGCGAAGGCGACAAGGGCCTGGCCAACATGCTCTGGCCCGGCTTCGAGTTCGCCTGGCCGGCGATGAACAACCCCGACGCCAAGCTGTTCCCGCCGCCGAAGGCGATCATCGATCCCTGGCACCTGCCATTGATCAACACCATCCTGCTGGTGTCCTCCAGCTTCACCGTGACCTTCGCCCACCACGCCCTGCGCAAGAACAAGCGCGGCCCGCTCAAGGCCTGGCTGGCGCTGACCATCCTGCTGGGCGTGACCTTCCTGGGCTTCCAGGCCGAGGAATACATCCACGCCTACAAGGAACTGGGGTTGACCCTGGGGTCGGGCATCTACGGCGCCACTTTCTTCATGCTCACCGGCTTCCACGGCGCCCACGTGACGATGGGGGCGCTGATCCTGACGGTGATGCTGGTGCGCATCCTGCGCGGCCACTTCGACGCCGACCACCACTTCGGCTTCGAGGCGGCGGCCTGGTACTGGCACTTCGTGGATGTGGTCTGGATTGGCCTGTTCACCTTCGTCTACGTGCTCTGACGCTGGAGGCCGGAAGCTTGAAGCTGGAATTGGTGCAGGGGGGCGCTCGCTTTCGGCTTCAGGCTTCTAGCTTCCAGCTTGCTTCACCAGGTGACTTGGGAAACGAACTGGCCGCTGTAGAACCCCCAGGCGATGAGCGCCAGGGTCAGGGCGGCCAGGATCACGCGAACCGTTAGCGCATTGACCACGCGGGAGCTGCGACCTTCGTCCTTGACCAGGAAGAAAAGGCCGCTGAACAGGCTGACCACCGTGGCAAGCAACATGAGGACGATCGCAGCCTTGAGCATGCGTGACTCCGGGGGAAGGGGGATGTTGTGCAGTATAGCCAGCCCTGTTCAGCCTCACGGACGGCGGCCATGAGCGCCTTCCGGCCGGGCCTCGCCCCGACCCTGGTGGTGCTCGCCCTGCTGCCGGTGCTGCTGGGGCTGGGTTTCTGGCAACTGTCCCGCGCCGAGGAGAAACGCCAGCTGCTGGCCGCCTTCGATGCCCGGCGCATCGCCGCGCCGGTCGAGGTCGAACAACTCACCGCCAGCCCCGATCCCGCCTACCTGCGCGTGCGCCTGCACGGTCATTTCGACGCCGCACACAGTCTGCTGCTGGACAGCCGCATCCGCGATGGCAAGGCCGGCGTCGAACTGCTGCAACCCTTCCAGGCCAGCAGCGGGCAGTGGCTGCTGGTCAATCGTGGCTGGCTGCCCTGGCCGGACCGCCGCGTGGCGCCAGTCTTCAGCACCCCGGACAGCGTGCAGGAGCTGATCGCCTGGGCCTACGTGCCGACGGGCGCGGCCTTCGAACTCGAGCACCCGCAAGCCTCCGGCTGGCCGCAACTGGTCAACCAGGTGGACGCTGCCGCCCTCTGGCAGCACCTGGGGCGCAACGGCCTGCCCCTGGAGCTGCGCCTGGAGGAAGGTCCGGCGGCCTACCGCGCCGATTGGCGGGTGGTCGCCATGGGGCCGGAAAAACATCTCGGTTATGCCGTGCAGTGGTTCGCCCTGGCGGCGGCCCTGCTCGGCCTCTTTATCTATTACGGACTGCGCAAAGGACGGGAGAACGACAATGAACCCAGCACTCGCCATGCCTGAGACCGCGCCACCGCGCCGCCGTGGGCGCATCCAGCTGCTGCTGATCCTGATGGTGGTGATCGGCCCGATGATGCTCGCCACCGCCATGTACAAGTTCAGCTTCTGGGTGCCGGAAGGCCGCAGCTACCACGGCATGCTGATCGGCAATGGCCAGAGTCTCGCCGACCTCGGCGTGCGGGACGTGGCGCCGGCGGAAACCTGGCAGTTGCTGGTCACCGCCCCCGCGGGTTGCCTGGAGGATTGCCAGCAGCTGGTCTATGCCGCACGGCAAATCCATATCGGCCTGGGCCGCGACGCCTCCCGCGCCAGCCACGCCCTGGCCACTACCGAGGTGCCGGCTGATTACGCCACGAAGCTCGAGCAGGAGTATCCGCAGCTCAAGCGCCATGGCCTGGATGCCGCCGCCTACGGCAAGGCCACCGACAACCTCGGCAGCGCCCAGCTGTGGATAGTCGACCCCCACGGCAACCTGGTGCTGCGCTACGACGGCACCGTCAAGGGCAAGCAGATCCTCAACGACCTGCGCCACCTGCTGAAGCTTTCCAATATCGGTTGAACGACCCCTTTCCCCGGAAAGGTGAGGAGCGGCTGCTGTGGATACCTACAAGAACCGGCCCGGATTCCGCCTCGCCCTGTTCGCCACCCTGCTGGCGCTGGTGGTGGTGCTGCTGGGCGCCTATACCCGCCTGACCCACGCCGGCCTCGGTTGCCCCGACTGGCCCGGCTGCTACGGCTTCATCGGCGTGCCGCAGTCCGAGGCCCAACTGGCCCACGCCGAGGCCAACTTCCCCCACGCACCGGTGGAGGCCGAGAAGGGCTGGAACGAGATGGTCCACCGCTACTTCGCCGGCACCCTCGGCCTGGTGATCCTCGGCCTGGCCATCCACGCCTTGCGCCTGCGCGGCCGCGACGGGCAACCGCTGAAGCTGCCGCTGCTGCTGCTGGGCGTGGTCATCGCCCAGGCGGCCTTCGGCATGTGGACCGTGACCCTGCAGCTCTGGCCCCAGGTGGTCACGGCGCACCTGCTGGGCGGTTTCACCACCCTGTCGCTGCTGCTGCTATTGAGCTTGCGCCTGTCCAACGCCTTCCCGCCCCTCGAATTGCCGGCACGGCTGCGGCGCTGGGCGGCGCTGGGGCTGGCGCTGGTGATCGGGCAGATCGCCCTGGGCGGCTGGGTCAGCTCCAACTACGCGGCGGTGGCCTGCGTCGACCTGCCCACCTGCCACGGCCAGTGGTGGCCGGCGATGGATTTCGCCAACGGTTTCCACCTCACCCAGCACATCGGCCCCAACTACCTGGGCGGCCAGCTGGACAGCGACGCCCGCACCGCCATCCACATGACCCACCGCCTCGGTGCCCTGGCGGTGACCCTGGTGCTGCTGGTGCTCGCCTGGCAGTTGCGCCGCGCCGGCCTGCCGCGCCTGGCCGGGCTGTTGCTGGCAGCCCTGGGCCTGCAGGTGGGCCTGGGCATCAGCAACGTGGTCTTCCACCTGCCGCTGCCGGTGGCGGTGGCCCACAACGGCGGCGGCGCCCTGCTGCTGCTGGTGCTGGTCTCGCTGAATTACCGGGTGCGCAGCCCGGCTTTTCTGGTAGGAGCGAGCTCTGCTCGCGAACGTGGGGTTACCGAGGATTCGCGAGCAGAGCTCGCTCCTGCGGTACTCACCCCGCACAGCAAATAAGGAGAACACGCCATGGCCACTCTGCTCAGCCAAGGACACAGCGAAGCCCGCGCCAGCTGGCGCGACTACCTGGAACTGACCAAGCCCAAGGTGGTGGTGCTGATGCTGATCACCTCCCTGGTCGGCATGTTCCTCGCCACCCGTGCCGGGGTGCCCTGGGAGGTGCTGCTGTTCGGCAACCTCGGCATCGGCCTTTGCGCCGGCGCGGCGGCGGCGGTCAACCATGTGGTGGACCGGCGCATCGATTCGATCATGGCGCGCACCCTCAAGCGCCCGGTGGTCAACGGCCGCGTCTCGCCGGCTGCGGCCCTGGCCTTCGCCTTCGTCCTGGCGGTGGCCGGCCAGGCCCTGCTGCTGGCCTTCACCAATGAACTGACCGCCTGGCTGACCCTGGCTTCCCTGGTGGGTTACGCGGTGCTCTACACCGGCTTCCTCAAGCGCGCCACGCCGCAGAACATCGTTATCGGCGGCCTGGCCGGCGCGGCGCCGCCGCTGCTGGGCTGGGTCGCGGTCACCGGCCATCTGTCGGCCGAGCCGCTGCTGCTGGTGCTGATCATCTTCGCCTGGACCCCGCCGCACTTCTGGGCCCTGGCCATCCACCGCAAGGCCGAGTACGCCAAGGCCGACATCCCCATGCTGCCGGTGACCCACGGCGAGCAGTACACCAAGGTGCATATCCTGCTCTACACCCTGGTGATGTTCGCCGTGAGCCTGTTGCCCTATGCCATCCACATGAGCGGCCTGCTCTACCTGGCCTGCGCCGTGGCCCTGGGCGCCCGCTTCCTGCAGTGGGCCTGGGTGCTGTACCGTGACAGCAAACCGCACGCGGCGATCAGGACCTTCAAGTACTCTATCGCCTACCTCTTCCTGCTGTTCATCGCCCTGCTGGTGGACCACTACCTGTTGCTGAACCTATGACCAGAATCCAGAAAACCGTTTTCGTCCTCGTTGCCCTGGTCGCGGTGGTGCTGGGACTCACCGTGCACCGGGTGCTCAACGGCGAGCGCCAGGCCGACCCCACCAAGCTGCTCGACGCCGGCATCGTCCTGCTGCCCCAGAGCCGCACCCTGCCGGCGCTGGAGATGGTCGACCAGAACGGCGCCAAGGTCGCGGTGGACCAGTTCAAGGACAAGTGGAGCCTGGTGTTCTTCGGCTACACCTTCTGCCCGGACATCTGTCCCACCACCCTGGCGCAGATGCGTGAACTCAAGGGCCTCCTGCCGCAGCAGGCGCAGGACAACCTGCGCTTCGTCTTCGTCAGCGTCGACCCCAACCGCGACACCCCGCAGCAGATCAAGCAGTACCTGGGCTACTTCGACCCGACTTTCGTCGGCATCACCGCCGATGAGCCGACCCTGCAGAAGCTGGCCAACGCCGTGAGCATCCCCTTCATCCCGGCCGACACCAGCAAGGAGAACTACACCGTGGACCACAGCGGCAACCTGGTGGTCCTGGGCCCGGACGGCACCCAGCGCGGCTTCATCCGCTCGCCGCTGAACAACCAGAAGCTCAAGGAGCAGCTGCCGGAGCTGGTGGCGCCGAAGGGCTGAGCGGCTATGGCGAACATCTTGTAGGGGCGAATTCATTCGCCAAGCACGCCGCAGGCGTGCCCTCGAGATTTCGTGGGGTTGCTTCGCAACCGTTGGCGAATGAATTCGCCCCTACAGGCGCCCACAAAAAAGCCCGCTCGATGAGCGGGCTTTTTCATTCGGCGCTAGGCGATCAGAACGCCGGCACCACGGCGCCCTTGTACTTCTCCTCGATGAACTTCTTCACCTCGGGGCTGTGCAGGGCGGCGGCCAGTTTCTGCATGTCGGCGCTGGCCTTGTTGTCGTCGCGGGCCACCAGGATGTTCACGTAGGGCGAGTCGGAACCTTCGATCACCAGGGCGTCCTTGGTGGGGTTCAGCTTGGCTTCCAGCGCGTAGTTGGTGTTGATCAGCGCCAGGTCCACCTGGTTCAGCACGCGCGGCAGGGTGGCGGCTTCCAGTTCGCGGATCTTGATGCGCTTCGGGTTCTCCACGATGTCCTTCGGCGTGGCGGTGATGCTGGTGTTGTCCTTCAGCTTGATCACCCCGGCCTTGTCCAGCAGCAGCAGGGCACGGCCGCCGTTGGTGGCGTCGTTGGGGATGACCACCTGGGCGCCTTCGGGCAGCTCGGACAGGGATTTCACCTTGCTGGAGTAGGCGCCGAAGGGCTCGATGTGCACGCCGGTCACGGTCTCCAGCTTCACCTTGGTCTGGCGGGCCTTGTTGAACTCGTCGAGGTAGGGTTGGTGCTGGAAGAAGTTGGCGTCCAGGCGGCCTTCGGCGACCTGCACGTTGGGCTGCACGTAATCGGTGAAGACCTTCACCTGCAGGTCCACGCCTTCCTTGGCCAGCTGCGGCTTGATGAACTCGAGGATCTCGGCATGGGGCACCGGGGTGGCGGCCACTTTCAGGGTGTCGGCCTGGGCGGTGAGGGCGGTCAGGGCGGCGAAGGCCACCAGCAGTTTCTTCATGAGCGGGCTCCTTGTGGGCAGTCTTGGGGGCCGGCGCAACTGGCGCCAGCGCCAGGTCATTTACGGGAGAAGTGCACCACCAGCTTGTCGCCGACGGTTTGCAGGATCTGGACCAGCACCAGCAGCAGGATCACGGTGACCACCATCACGTCGGTCTGGAAGCGCTGGTAGCCGAAGCGGATGGCCAGGTCGCCGAGGCCGCCCGCGCCCACCACGCCGGCCATGGCGGTGTAGGACACCAGGGTGATGGCGGTGACGGTGATGGCGGCGAAGATGCCCGGCCGCGCTTCCGGCAACAGGGCGTTCCAGATGATCTGGCCGGTGGTGGCGCCCATGGCCTGGGTGGCTTCGAGGATGCCGCGGTCCACCTCGCGCAGGGCGGTTTCCACCAGGCGCGCGAAGAAGGGTGTGGCACCCACCACCAGCGGCGGAATGGCGCCGGCGACACCCAGGGAGGTGCCGGTGATGAACACGGTGAAGGGGATCATCACGATCAGCAGGATGATGAAGGGCAGCGAGCGCAGCACGTTCACCAGCAGCGACAGCAGGCCGTAGACCGCCTTCTGCTCGAACAGCTGGCGTGGCCCGGTGAGGAACAGCAGCACGCCGAGCGGCAGGCCCAGCAGCACGGTGAACAGCAGCGAGCCACCGAGCATCAGGAAGGTGTCGAGGGTGGCGAGCCAGATTTCGTACCAGTCGATATTGGCGAGCAGGGCGTCCATCAGCGCAGGATCTCCAGGTGCACGTCCGCCTCGCGGAAGCAGCCAAGCGCGGCATCTATGTCGCCGCCGGTCAGGGCCAGGGTCAGCTGGCCGTAGGGGGTGTCCTTGATGCGGTCGATGCGTCCGGCCAGGATGCTGTAGTCCACCCCGGTCTGTCGCGCCACGGTGCCCAGCAGCGGGGCATAGGTGGCTTCGCCGCGGAAGGTCAGGCGCAGGATGCGGCCGCTGACGTGGGCGAAGTCGTCGCGCTGCTCGCCCTCATCCACCTGCTCGTCTTCCAGCACGAAGCGCTGGGTGGTGGGGTGCTGCGGATGGAGGAACACGTCCGCTACCGCGCCTTGCTCGACGATGACGCCGCCGTCCATCACCGCCACGCGGTCGCAGACCCGGCGGATCACGTCCATCTCGTGGGTGATGAGGACGATGGTGAGTTTCAGTTCGCGGTTGATCTCCGCCAGCAGTTGCAGCACCGAGGCGGTGGTCTGCGGGTCGAGGGCACTGGTGGCCTCGTCGCAGAGCAGGATCTTCGGCTGGGTAGCCAGGGCGCGGGCGATGCCGACGCGCTGCTTCTGGCCGCCGGAGAGCTGCGCCGGGTACTTGCGGGCGTGGTCGCTGAGACCGACGCGGGCGAGCAGCTCGGCGACGCGGCGATCGATCTCGGCGCGGGACAGTTCGCCGGCCAGCTTCAGCGGCAGGCCGACGTTCTCGGCAACGGTCTTGGACGCCAGCAGATTGAAGTGCTGGAAGATCATGCCGACGCGCTGGCGGAAGCGACGCAGGCCTTCGCTGTCCAGGGCCGTGACCTCTTCACCGTCGATGACGATGCGACCGCCGGTGGGTTCTTCGAGGCGGTTGATCAGGCGCAGCAGGGTACTCTTGCCGGCGCCCGAGTGGCCGATCAGGCCGAACACTTCACCGCGCTGGATGGCGAGGTCGGTCGGCTGCAGGGCCGGGATTTCGCGGCCTTCGACGCGGTACGCCTTGTGGACGTCATGGAATTCGATCACTGCGGAAACCTTGTGGGCTCGTCGTTAGCCGGATCGGCTAAAAACCGGCAAGTTTACCTGCTGCCGCATAGGCACAGAAAATCTTTCTGGACCTATGGCTATAGCATCGGGGAATAAGTGACAGACGGACTCCTGGCAGTCTAGACGCCGGCGGCTGGCGCGTTCAGTGCACCAGTCGCGGTGCCTGGCCGTCGTCGCGGGCCGTGTCGAGGGCGTCGTTCAACCCGGTGGTCAGGGCCGGGGCCCGGGGCATCAGACTGCGGGCGTGGCTCAGGGCCTTGGTGGCGTTGTCCAGGTCGCCTTGCTGCAGGGCGGCCTGGCCGCGCTTCAGCCAGGCGTCGGCCAGCCGACGCTGGTATTGCGCCAGTCGGCTATCGCCGATGGCATTGTCCTCCAGGCGCTTGAGATGGACTTCGGCCTCGTTGAGCTTGCCTTCGGAGAGTTCCCGGTCGAGTTGACTGAAGCTGCCGAGCAACTCGTCCGTTGGCTCTTTGGCCGCTTGCTGGGCGGTCTGACAGGCGGCCAGCAGCAGGGAAAAGGCGACAACAGGCAGGCAACGAGTGGCGAACAGCTTCATTCCGTTGGGTCTCTGATTGCTCAAAAAACGCGCGATTCTACACGGGCCTGGCCGACAGGACAAAAAGGCAGGGCGAATCGGACGCCGGGATGGCGTTTCCGGAGGCATCCCGGGGTGCCCGGCCGCGTCCCGTCAGGTGCGCCGTGGCAAGGCGAAGCTGACGAGGAACAGGCTGGCGGCGGAGACCACTATGGACGGGCCCGCCGGGGTGTCCTTGTACCAGGACAGCGCCAGGCCGGCGCAGACCGCCATCAGCCCCAGCAGGCTGGCGCCCAGGGCCATCTGCTCCGGGCTGCGGGCATGGCGCTGGGCGGCGGCCGCGGGGATGATCAGCAGCGAGGTGATCAGCAGCACCCCGACAATCTTCATCGCCACGGCTATCACCACCGCGATCAGCAGCATCAGGGCGAGGCGGATGGCGGCCACCGGCAGGCCCTCCACCCGCGCCAGTTCCTCGTGCACGGTGATGGCCAGCAACGGCCGCCACATGGGGATCAGCACCAGCAGCACCAGGGCGCTGCCGCCGAGAATCCAGGCGAGATCCGTCGGGCTCACCGCCAGCAGGTCGCCGAAGAGGTAGGCCATGAGGTCGATGCGCACCTCGCTCATGAAGCTCAGCACCACCAGGCCGAGGGACAGGGTGCTGTGGGCGAGGATGCCCAGCAGGGTATCGGAGGCCAGCGGCTGGCGCTGTTGCAGGGTCACCAGCAGCACGGCGAGCAGCACGCAGCCGACGGTCACCGCCAGTGTCGGGCTGACGTCCAGCATCAGGCCGAGGGCCACGCCGAGCAGCGCGGCGTGGGACAGGGTGTCGCCGAAATAGGCCATGCGCCGCCAGACCACGAAGGAGCCGAGGGGGCCGGCTACCAGGGCCAGGGCGAGGCCGGCGAGCAGAGCGTTGAGCAGGAAATCAGCCATGGTTGCAGTCGGGGCCGTGCTGGTGGACGGGAGTGAAACGGGTGCCGCTGGGGAAGGGGGTCTTCACCACTTCGCCATGCAGGTCGTGGGCATGGTCGTGGTGGTGGTGGTAGACGGCCAGGCTCTTGGCGTCCTGGCCGAACAGCTCGACGAAGGCCGGATCGCCGCTGACCTGCTCCGGGTGGCCGGAGCAGCAGACATGGCGGTTCAGGCAGACCACCTGGTCGGTGGCGCTCATCACCAGGTGCAGGTCGTGGGAGACCATCAGCACGCCGCAGCCGTGGCGGTCGCGCAGGCGGCTGATCAGGCGGTAGAGCTCGGCCTGGCCGGCGACGTCGACGCCCTGCACCGGCTCGTCCAGCACCAGCAACTCGGGCTCGCGCAGCAGGGCGCGGGCCAGCAGCACGCGCTGCAACTCGCCGCCGGAGATGTTCTGCAGGGGGCTGTCGATCACCTGGGCGGCCCCCACTTCATCCAGCGCGGCGAGGGCGGCCTTGCGGTCGACGCCCGGCACCAGGCGCAGGAAGCGCAGCACGGTGAGCGGCAGGGTGGCGTCCACCTGGAGCTTCTGCGGCATGTAGCCGATATGCAGGCGCGGCTTGCGCCAGACTTCGCCGCTGTCCGGCTTGAGCAGGCCGAGCACGGCGCGCACCAGGGTGGTCTTGCCGGCGCCGTTGGGGCCGATCAGGGTGACGATCTCCCCGGCCTTCACTTCCAGGCGCACGTCCTGCAGGACCGGCTGGCCGGCGAAGTCGACGCCGACCTTGTCGAGGCGGATCAGCACCTCGCTCATGCCGCCACCTGGCAGCTGGCGCAGAGGCCGACGATCTCCACGGTCTGGCCTTCGACGGCGAAGCCCACGGATTTCGCGCTCTCGACTATGGCCTGGCTGATGCTCGGCTGTTCCAGCTCGATGGCGGTCTGGCAATTGCGGCAAATCAGGAACTGGCCCTGGTGCGCTTCGCCCGGGTGGTTGCAGCCGACGAAGGCGTTGAGCGAGGCGATGCGGTGCACCAGGCCGTTCTCCAGGAGAAAGTCCAGGGCGCGGTAGACCGTGGGCGGCGCCGCACGGCGGCCGTCTTCCTCGGCCAGCACGCCAAGGATGTCGTAGGCCCCCAGCGGCTTGTGGCTCTGCCAGACCAGCTCCAGCACGCGCTTGCGCAGGGCGGTCAGGCGCAGGCCCTGGCGGCTGCAGATGGCGTCGGCCTCGGCCAGGGCGTTGGACACGCAATGGGAATGGTCGTGGGGGCGACAGGCCAGGGGGGCTTTTGCGCTGATCGGCTTGAGCATGGCGGCGGCGACGTCTGGAGAAAGAGACGTTATTCTATAACTCTTTTCCCGCCGAGTCTGTGCCGTGCTCCGTCTATTCGTCTGCGTTCTCCTGAGTACCTGTGCGATCCACGCCCAGGCCGATGTGCGCCTGCTCACCAGCATCAAGCCGCTGCAACTGATCGCCGCCGCCGTGCAGGACGGCGCCGGCCAGCCCGACGTGCTGCTGCCTCCCGGTGCTTCGCCGCACCAGTACGCCCTGCGCCCATCGGATGTGCGCCGGGTGCGCGAGGCGGACCTGTTCTACTGGGTCGGCCCCGACCTGGAAGGCTTCCTGCCTCGCGTGCTGCAGGGGCGCGACAAGCCCAGCGTGGCGCTGCATGGCGAACCCGGCATGACTCTGCGCCACTTCGAAGCGCTGCACGACGAGCACGAAGGCGAGCACGACGAACATGAGCACGACCACGATCACCGCCCCGGTTCCGTGGACGCCCACCTCTGGCTGTTGCCGGCCAACGCACGGGTGATGGCGGCGCGCATGGCCGCCGACCTGGCCGCCGTCGACCCGGCCAATGCCGCCCGCTACCAGGCCAACCTGAAGGCCTTCGAAGGCCGCCTCGACCGGCTCGATGCCAAGCTCAAGGCGCGCATGGCCAAGGTGGCCGGCAAACCCTTCTTCGTCTTCCACGAAGCCTTCGACTATTTCGAGGCGGCCTACGGCCTGCGCCATGCCGGTGTGTTCAGCGTCGCCGGCGAAGTGCAGCCCGGTGCCCGCCATGTCGCCGCCATGCGCCAGCGGCTGCAGAAGGCCGGCCCCAGTTGCGTGTTCAGCGAACCGCCGGCGCGCCCGCGCCTGGCCGAGACCCTGACCGAGGGCCTGCCGGTGCGCCTGGCCGAACTGGATGCCCTGGGCACGAACGCGCCGGTGGCCGCCAATGGCTACGAGACCCTGCTGCAGAACCTGGGCGATGGCCTGGCGGGGTGCCTGGAAGCGCTCTGATTTCGATCGGGATGGCAACGCCGTAACTCCGTAGGGTGGATGGCGCTTTTCCATCCACCAGCGGTGCCATGCCAGGCCTTGGATGGTGGACCGGTGAAGCGTGGTCCACCCTACAGGTCGTGTTGCGCGGGTGTGCGTCCCGGCGGTGCCCGAAGCACCGCCTGCTAAGGTGAGAGAGGGGCTGCGGGCCGCATTGATGTGGATCAGCGGCCGGCATTCGTGGTCGGACTAGTCTGGACTCTTCATCGACGGAGGGCAGCGGATGGCCAGGACGGGGACACCCAAGCAGGTCCAGGGTAATCACGGCATCGCCTTGCAGGCGGCGTCGGAGGACATCTGGGACAGCAAGTACCGGCTCAAGCACAAGGACGGCACCCCCATCGACCTTACCCCGGACGCCACCTGGCAGCGCGTGGCCCGTGCCCTGTCCGAGGTGGAGGCCGACGCCGCGGCTCGCGAGCACTGGTACGAACGCTTCCTCTGGGCCCTGCGCAATGGCGCGGTGCCCGCCGGGCGGATCATCTCCAATGCCGGCGCCCAGGACTTCAAGCCCGCCACTTCGACCATCAATTGCACCGTCTCGGGCACCATCCGCGACTCCATGGACGACATCCTCGGCAAGGTTCATGAAGCCGGGCTCACCCTCAAGGCCGGTTGCGGCATCGGCTATGAATTCAGCACCCTGCGTCCGCGTGGCGCCTACGTCTCCGGGGCCGGCGCGCAAACCAGCGGGCCGCTGTCCTTCATGGATATCTACGACAAGATGTGCTTCACCGTGAGCTCCGCCGGCGGGCGCCGCGGCGCCCAGATGGGCACCTTCGACGTCTGCCACCCGGATGTGCGCGAGTTCATCCGCGCCAAGCGCGAGGACGGCCGGCTGCGCCAGTTCAACCTCAGCCTGCTGGTCAGCGACGCCTTCATGCACGCGGTGGAGAACGACACCGAATGGCCGCTGCTCTACCCGGTGCACCCCAAGGAACGGGACGAACTGGACTTCCACGACCCGACCCAGGTGATCTGGCGCGACTGGCCGCTGCACGAGGGCTACATCACCCGCGAGGACGGCCTGGTGGCCTGCAAGGTCTACGGGCGCGTCCAGGCCCGGCACCTGTGGGACATGATCATGGTCTCCACCTACGATTTCGCCGAGCCCGGCTTCATCCTCATCGACCGGGTCAACGAGCTGAACAACAACTGGTGGTGCGAGGCGATCCGCGCCACCAACCCCTGTGGCGAGCAACCCCTGCCGCCCTATGGCTCCTGCCTGCTCGGCTCGATCAACCTCACCGCCTTCGTCGAGGAACCCTTCGGCGAGGATGCGCATTTCGACTGGGAGCGCTTCCGCTCCGTGGTGCGGGTATTCACCCGGATGCTCGACAACGTGGTGGAGATCAACGGCCTGCCACTGGCACAGCAGCGCGAGGAAATTCTCGGCAAGCGCCGCCACGGCATGGGCTTTCTCGGCCTGGGTTCGGCCCTGGCGCTGCTGCGGCTGCGCTATGGCAGCACCGAGGCCTGCGTGTTCACCGAGGAGGTGGCGCGGGAAATGGCCCTGGCCGGCTGGCAGGTGGCCCTGGAGCTGGCCAGGGAGAAAGGCCCCGCGCCCATCCTGCTGCAGGATTACGAGGTGACCGCCGCCATGCTGCGCAAGCGCCCGGAGATGGCGGACGACGGCTACAAGGCCGGCGACCGGGTGCCCGGGCGCATTCTCCACGCCCGCTATTCCCGCTACATGCAGCGGATCGCCGAGTACGCGCCGGAACTGGTGGCCGAGCTGGCCGAGGTGGGCGCGCGTTTCACCCACCACAGTTCCATCGCGCCCACCGGCACCATCAGCCTGAGCCTGGGGAACAACGCTTCCAACGGTATCGAGCCGAGCTACGCCCACCAGTATTCACGCAACCTGATCCGCCCCGGGCGCAAGACCAAGGAGAAGATCGACGTGTGCAGTTACGAACTGCTGGCCTATCGCGCCCTGGTCAACAGCCGGGCACGGCCGGATGCCGAACACCCGGCCCAGCGATTGCCGGACTACTTCGTCAGTGCCGATGACATCACCCCTGCCGAGCATGTGGACATGCAGGCGGCGGCGCAGAAGTGGGTCGACTCGTCCATCTCCAAGACCGCCAACGTACCCACCGATTTCCCCTTCGAGGCCTTCAAGGACATTTATCTGCGCGCCTGGCACCAGGGGCTCAAGGGCTGCACCACATTCCGCTTCAATCCCGCAGCCTTCCAGGGCGTGCTGGTGAAGGACGCGGACCTGGCCAGGACCGTCTACCGCTTCGAGCTGGAGGACGGCACCCTGGTGGAGCTGCGCGGCAACGAAGAGGTGGAATACGACGGCGAAGTGCACACCGCCGCCAACCTGTTCGAGGCCCTGAAGGAAGGCTATTACGGCAAGTACTGAACGAGCGGAGGCCGTCATGACCCTGAAGATCGAGAAGAAGATCAAGGGCTTCAGCCTGGTGGACCTGGACCAGGAGCAGGCCCGCAAGGCCGCCGAGGAGGCGGCATCCGTGGTGCAGATGGACGAGACCCTGCAGCGTCCGGAGACCCTGGTTGGCGCCACCTACAAGATCAAGTCGCCGCTGTTCGAGCATGCGCTCTACGTGACCATCAACGACATCGTGCTGAATCCCGGAACCGCCTTCGAGCAGCGCCGGCCCTTCGAGATCTTCATCAACTCCAAGGGCATGGAGCACTTCCAGTGGATAGTCGCCCTCACCCGCATCATGTCGGCGGTGTTCCGCAAGGGTGGCGACTGCACCTTCCTGGTGGAGGAGCTGAAGGCGGTGTTCGACCCGCGCGGCGGCTACCTCAAGCGTGGCGGGGTGTACATGCCGTCGCTGGTGGCCGAGATAGGCGCGGTGCTGGAGCGTCATCTGGTGGCCATCGGCCTGATGGAAGGCCAGAAGCTGGACGAGGAGCACAAGCTCTACCTGGCCGAGAAGCGCGCCGCCTACGAAGCCAGCCTGGGCACCACCACCGCCGAGCCCGGCGAAGGCTTCCCTGCCGGCGCCCAGCTCTGCGGCAAGTGCAATACCCAGGCGGTGGTGCAGATGGATGGCTGCGCCACCTGCCTCAACTGCGGCCACTCGAAATGTGGGTGAGCCGGATCAGGCAACGCATGCGTTGCCCCGGCGAACGACCGGCCATGGATGGCCGGGCCGGGGTTGAACTTGGGCAGGGGAGTGACGACAGGGATGTCTGCTGCGGATTCAATCTTTACGCCAATCGAGCATGCGTTGCCCCGGCGAACGACCGGCCATGGACGGCCGGGCCGGGGGTCAGCTTGGGCACGGGGTCGCGACAGGGATGTCTGCTCGGAGCTGTTGCATAGCGCGATCATTGTAGGGGCGAATTCATTCGCCAAGGGCAGCGCAGCTGCCCCATGAGTCTCCAGGGGCAGACCTTCGGCCTGCTTGGCGAATGAATTCGCCCCTACAGAAAAGCGCGGCCGCCCTGGAGTCAGAGCGCAAACGGCAACGCCACCTCGACCTTCTGCCGCTGCGCCAGGCGCTTCTGGAACACATTCGGATCGTGGATCAGCACATCCTGCCCGGCGAAGGCATTGGCGGCGATCAGGCGTGACAGCCAGAAACGCACGCAGGCGATGCGCAGGGCGGTGGGCCAGAGTTCGGCCTCGGCGGCGGTGAATGGGCGCAGCGCGGCATAGGCGCCGAGCAGTGCACGGGCGAGGTGGGCGTCGAGGCGACCCTCTTCATCCGAGCACCAATCGTTCAGGCAGATGGCCAGGTCATAGAGCATGGGACCTGCGCAGGCGTTGTAGAAGTCGATCACCCCGGAAAGGTGGGTGCCGTCGAACAGCACGTTGTCCTTGAACAGGTCGGCGTGCAGGTTGGCCCGTGGCAGGGCGAGGAAACGCGCCTTGAGTTCGCCGATTTCCTTCAGCGCATCGCGCAGCAGCGGCAGCGCGGTCTCGTCCAGCTGCAGGGCCAGGGACGGACCTTCGCCGAGCATCCAGTCCAGTCCGCGGTCGCTCTTGCGCTCCAGTACCCGGTCGCGGGTGGCCAGGTGCAGGCGCGCCAGCAAGGCGCCGACTTCGGCGCAGTGGTGGGCGTTGGGCTGGTGCACGTGCTTGCCCGGCAGGCGCGGTTGCAGCAGCGCGGGTTTCTCCGCCAGCTCGCGCAGGGCCTCGCCGCCCTCGGTGCGCAGGGCGTAGGGCACCGGCAGGCCGGCGTCGTGGAGCACGTCGAGCAGTTCGATGAAGAACGGCAGGTCGTGGCTGGGGCCGCGCTCCACCAGGGTCAGCACGTATTCACCCTGTTCCAGGCTGACGAAGAAGTTGCTGTTCTCGGAGCCTTCGGCGATACCCTGGAAATCCTTCAGCCGTCCCAGCCCGTAGGGCGCGAGGAAGACTTCCAGTTCCGGACGTTCGAGCGGGGTGAATACAGACATGGGACTACCTTGTTACGGGGGTTCTTGGTGCTACCAGCTGAAGATTTCCCAGGCCGGGATCAGCATGTCGGGATAGTCGGAGCGAACGAAGTTGCTTTCGCCATCGGCGCGAACCAGGAAGTATGGCTTGCCGTTCTTCGGGGTGACCTTGATGGCATAGAGGAAACCGTTGACGCGGTATTCCTGGATGGTCTTGTCGCCTTCCTGGCGGATGGTGATGTCCGGCTCGCCGGATGGCTCGTCGGCGGCGAACGTGGCGACCGGGGCGACTGCCAGCAGGCTGGCCAGCAAAAGGCGGTTCAGTGCGCGCATGGTAACCTTGTCCCTTCTCGTCAATGATCGGTCCATTCTACTTCGGGTCCGGTGAATAAAGGTTGATTTCACGCATGAGCCAAGCCCCCCTCGTCCTGGTGGACGGATCCTCCTATCTGTATCGAGCCTTCCATGCCCTGCCGCCGCTGACCACCTCCGCCGGCCTGCCCACGGGCGCCGTCAAGGGCGTGCTGAACATGCTGAAAAGCCTGCGCCGGCAATACCCGGACAGCCCCTTCGCGGTGGTCTTCGACGCCAAGGGCGGCACCTTCCGCGACGAGATGTTCGCCGAGTACAAGGCCAATCGCCCCTCGATGCCGGACGAATTGCGGGTACAGGTCGAACCGCTGCACGCCAGCGTGCGCGCCCTCGGCCTGCCGCTCTTGTGCGTGGAAGGGGTGGAGGCCGACGACGTGATCGGCACCCTGGCCCGGCAGAGCGCGGCGGGCGGCCGTCCGGTGGTGATCTCCACCGGCGACAAGGACATGGCGCAGTTGGTCGACGGGCACATTACGCTGGTCAACACCATGACCGGTAGCACGCTGGACGTGGATGGCGTGAAGGAGAAATTCGGTGTCGGTCCTGAACTGATCATCGACTACCTGGCCCTGATGGGGGACAAGGTGGACAACATCCCCGGTGTGCCCGGCGTCGGCGAAAAGACCGCCCTCGGCCTGCTCACCGGCGTGAATGGTGGCCTGGATGTGCTCTACGCCAGCCTGGACAAGGTGCCGGCGCTGCCGATCCGTGGCGCCAAGGGCTTGCCGGCCAAGCTCGAGGAACACAAGGACATGGCCTACCTGTCCTACAAGCTGGCCACCATCAAGTGTGATGTCGAGCTGAACGTCGAGATCGATTCCCTGCATCCCGGCGAGCCGGACCGCGAGGCCCTGGCCGAGCTGTATCGCACCCTGGAGTTCAAGAGCTGGCTGGACGAACTGCAGCGCCAGGCCAAGTCCGACGGCGAGCAGCTGGAACTGGCCGAGGCCGCGCCTGCCGAGGCCGAGGCACGCTATGACATCGTCCTGGAACAGGCGCAGTTCGATGCCTGGCTGAAGAAGCTGGAAGCCGCCGCGCTGTTCGCCTTCGACACCGAGACCACCAGCATCGACGCCCAGCAGGCGCAGGTGGTGGGCGTGTCCTTCGCGGTGGAGGCCGGCGAGGCGGCCTATGTGCCCCTGGCCCACAGCTACATGGGGGTGCCCCGGCAACTGGACCGCGATGCCGTGCTCAAGGCCCTGAAGCCCCTGCTGGAGGACCCGAAGAAGGCCAAGGTCGGCCAGCACGCCAAATACGATATGAACGTCCTGGCCAATGCCTCGACGCCCATCGCCGTGCAGGGCATCGCCTTCGACACCATGCTCGAATCCTATGTGCTCGATGCCACCGCCACTCGCCACGACATGGATAGCCTGGCCCTCAAGTACCTGGGGCACAGCACCATACGTTTCGAGGACATCGCCGGGAAAGGCGCCAAGCAGCTGACCTTCGACCAGATCGCCATCGAGCAGGCCGGCCCCTACGCAGCGGAGGATGCCGACGTCACCCTGCGCCTGCACCAGACCCTGTGGCAGAAGCTGGAAGCCATCCCCTCCCTGGCCAAGGTGCTGAAGGAAATCGAGATGCCCCTGGTGCCGGTGCTGGCGCGCATCGAGCGCAACGGCGCCTTCGTCGACGGCAAGCTGCTGGGCCAGCAGAGCCTGGAGCTGGGCGAGAAAATGGTGGCGCTGGAGCGCCAGGCCTATGACCTGGCCGGGCAGGAGTTCAACCTCGGCTCGCCCAAGCAACTGGGCGCCATCCTCTACGAAAAGCTCGGTCTGCCGGTGCTGGCCAAGACCGCGACCGGCCAGCCCTCCACGGCCGAGAACGTGCTCGCCGACCTGGCCGAGCAGGACTACGAGCTGCCCAAGGTGATCATGCAGTACCGCACCCTGAGCAAGCTCAAGAGCACCTACACCGACAAGCTGCCGGAGCAGATCAACCCGCGCACCGGACGCATCCACACCTCCTACCACCAGGCGGTGGCGGCCACCGGGCGCCTGTCGTCCACCGACCCGAACCTGCAGAACATCCCGATCCGCACCGCCGAGGGCCGGCGTATCCGCCAGGCTTTCGTCGCGCCCAAGGGCTACAAGCTGCTGGCGGCGGACTACTCGCAGATCGAACTGCGCATCATGGCCCACCTGGCCAAGGATGAAGGCCTGCTGGATGCCTTCCGCCACGACCGCGACGTGCACCGCGCCACCGCCGCCGAGGTCTTCGGCGTACCCCTGGACGAAGTCAGCGCCAACCAGCGCCGCAGCGCCAAGGCGATCAACTTCGGCCTGATCTACGGCATGAGCGCCTTCGGCCTGGCCAAGCAGATCGGCGTCGAGCGCAAGGAGGCCCAGGCCTACATCGACCGCTATTTCGCCCGTTACCCCGGCGTGCTGGCCTATATGGAACGCACCCGCGAGCAGGCCGCGCAGCAGGGCTTCGTCGAAACCCTGTTCGGCCGCCGCCTGTACCTGCCGGAAATCCACTCGAAGAACCAGGCCATGCGCAAGGGCGCCGAGCGCACCGCGATCAACGCGCCGATGCAGGGCACCGCGGCGGACATCATGAAGCGCGCCATGGTGGCCGTGGACGACTGGCTGCAGGCGAGCGGCCTGGACGTCCGCGTCATCCTCCAGGTGCACGACGAACTGGTGCTGGAGGTGCGCGAGGACCTGGTGGAGCAGGTGTCCGAGCAGATTCGCCCGCTCATGAGCGGCGCCGCCGATCTGGATGTGCCGCTGGTGGTGGAAGTGGGCGTGGGTGACAACTGGGACGAGGCGCACTGAGTGCGCCTTCGGGCTGGGCATCTGCATCGGATGTGATACAGATGCTTAGTTCTTTATCGAATAATATTTATATTTATGAGAACAAACTGTTTTGAATGTCGGTCTGAACTTTCTGCGGGGCAGGGGAGTCACACAACTGAATGGCTGGTAAGCCTTTCGATGCTCCTTTTGCTGTGTTTAGTGTTGGCAGATATCTGAACCCCGCCCTAGCGGTTCAGACTTAGACCCCGAACTTCCCCCTCCCCATACGAAGTCCGGGGTTTTTTTTGCCCGGAACTCAGGCTTCGGCCTCGCCTTCTTCATGGTCCAGTTGCAGCCAGTGGGCCAGCACGGCATGGGCTTCCTCTATGCCCTGGCGCTTGGGCGCCGAGAACAGCTGGATGCTCACGCCGTCGCCCCAACCCTTGCGGATTTCCTGGCGCACCTTGAGCAGGGCATTCTTCGCCGCGCCGAAGGCCAGCTTGTCGGCCTTGGTCAGCAGGATGTGCAGGGGCATGTTGCCGGCGCTGGACCAGTCCAGCATCAGGCGGTCGAAATCGGTCAGCGGATGGCGGATGTCCATCAGCAGCACCAGGCCCGCGAGGCTCTCGCGGCTGCTGAGGTAGGCCTCCAGGTGGTGCTGCCAGTGCTGCTTGAGGGGGATCGGCACCTTGGCGTAGCCGTAGCCCGGCAGGTCCACCAGGCGGCGTTCTTCATCCAGGGAGAAGAAGTTCAGCAACTGGGTGCGTCCCGGGGTCTTGGAGGTGCGAGCCAGGTTGGCATGGGTCAGGGTGTTCAGCGCGCTCGACTTGCCGGCGTTGGAACGCCCGGCGAAGGCCACTTCCAGGCCGGTATCCGGCGGGCACTGGTCGACCTTGGCGGCACTGATGAGGAAGCGGGCCTGTTGGCACAGGCCGAGGATCGGGTTCTTGAATGACATGCGGCGTCCAGGGGTGCGACTCGGTGTCGCAGCGGGCGGTTTCGTTTCCGTTTAAGCAGCGCCAGTATATAATGCCGCGGATTTAGTGTGCGCTTTATCCCCCAGGGTCTAGTGTCCACGGCAGAGACCGACGCACTCCAGAACGCGCGGCGATGCCCTCCCGATGAGGTGATCATGAAAAAAATACTGCTCGTCGCGAGCCTTGCTGCGATGCCCTTCTTCGCGCAGGCTGCCCAGGATCCGGAAGCGATTTTCAACCGGGCCTGCGGTGCTTGTCACAATGGCCAGCTGCCGATGGCGCCGAAGAAAGGCGACAAGGCTGCCTGGGAACCGCGCCTGGCCAAGGGCATGGACACTCTGGTGCAGAGCGTCACCAATGGTTTGAACGCCATGCCGCCGAAAGGAATGTGCATGGATTGCAGTGCCGAGGACTACAAGGCCGTCATCCAGTGGATGAGCCAATAAAGTAGCCCGGTGCATAACACCTTTACCCTTTAGCCGTAGTTGGATTAGCTGATGAACAAAGTAATCGTGAGTCTGCTGTTGACCCTGGGCATCACCGGCATGGCCCACGCCGCCGGCGACGCCAAGGCTGGCCAGGCCAAAGCCGCAGTTTGCGGCGCCTGCCATGGTCCGGATGGCAACAGTGCCGCCCCGAACTTCCCGAAACTGGCTGGCCAGGGCGAGCGCTACCTGCTCAAGCAGATGAAGGACATCAAGGCCGGTAACCGTACCGTGCTGGAGATGACCGGCCTGCTGAACAACGTCAGCGACCAGGACATGGCCGACATCGCCGCCTACTTCGCCAGCCAGAAGGGCAGCGTCGGCGCCGCCGACCCGAAACTGGTCGAGCGTGGCGAAGCGCTGTTCCGCGGCGGCAAGCTGGACCAGGGCATGCCTGCCTGCACCGGCTGCCACTCCCCTGACGGCTCCGGCAATGCGGCTGCCGGCTTCCCGCACCTGGGCGGCCAGCATGCCCAGTACGTGGCCAAGCAGCTCACCGATTTCCGCGAAGGCAATCGCACCAACGATGGCGACGCCCAGATGATGCGCGGCATTGCCGCCAAGCTGAGCAACAAGGACATCGAAGCGGTTTCCAGCTACATCCAGGGCCTGCACTGAGGTCCGTTGTCCGGAAGCTGAACAAGGGTGGCCCAGGCCACCCTTTTTCGTTCCCAGGCCCGCTACAATGGCCGGAACCCGCCGCTTCGCCACAGGTCGAATCATGGCCGTCGCGGCGCCATTACCCGTCAAGGAGTGAAGCATGCGTAACCTGATCCTTTCCGCCGTTCTTGCCGGCGCCAGCCTGTTGGGCATGGGCGCGGTCCAGGCTGACGACATCGAGGCCGGCAAGCAGTACGTCGAGCTGAACAGCCCGGTTCCGGTGTCCGTACCCGGCAAGATCGAGGTGGTGGAGCTGTTCTGGTACGGTTGCCCGCACTGCTACCAGTTCGAGCCTACGCTCAACCCCTGGGCCGAGAAGCTGCCTGAAGACGTGAACTTCGTACGTATTCCCGCCATGTTCGGCGGCCTGTGGAATGTCCACGGCCAGCTGTTCATCGCCCTGGAGAGCATGAAGGTCGAGCAGCAGGTGCACAAAGCCGTGTTCGACGCCATCCACAAGGAAGGCAAGAAGCTGGCTACCCCGGAAGAAATGGCCGAGTTCCTCGCCACCCAGGGCGTGGACAGGGACGCCTTCCTCAAGGCCTACAACTCCTTCGGCGTGAAGAGCCAGATGGAGAAGGCCAAGAAACTGGCCATGGCCTACCAGATCACCGGCGTACCGACCCTGGTGGTCAATGGCAAGTACCGCTTCGACATCAGTTCCTCGGGTGGCCCGGAGCAGACCCTCAAGGTGGCCGAGCACCTGATAGAGAAGGAGCGCGCCGCGAAATAAGCGGCGCATTCGCCCGATGCTGAGACGCTGGGTGAGTGAACGGGCGGCCAGCTCGTGCGCTGCACGGGTGAACCCCAATGGCGACAAGGGCGGGCTGCCCGCCGATGGTCGCCTGCGCCTGCTCAGCTTCAACATCCAGGTCGGCATCAGCACCGAGCGTTACCACCACTATCTGACCCGTGGCTGGCAGCACCTGCTGCCGCACACGGGCCGCGCCGGGAACCTCCAGCGCATCGGCGACCTGCTCGGCGACTACGACCTGGTCGCCCTGCAGGAGGCTGACGGTGGCAGCATCCGCTCCGGCTTCGTCAACCAGGTCGAGCACCTCGCCCAACTCGGCGACTTTCCCTACTGGTACCAGCAGCTCAACCGCAATCTCGGGCGTCTCGCCCAGCACAGCAACGGCCTGCTCAGTCGCCTGCAGCCCAGCCTCCTGGAAGACCACCCGCTGCCCGGCCCGCCCGGCCGTGGTGCGATCCTGATGCGCTTCGGCAAGGGGCGCGATGCGCTGGCCGTGGTGATGATGCACCTCTCCCTCGGCGCCCGTACCCGTACCCGCCAGCTGGCCTACATCCGCGAGCTGGTCGGCAGCTACAGCCATGTGGTGCTGATGGGAGACATGAACACCCATGCCAACGACCTGCTGGAGCGCTCGCCCCTGCGCGACCTCGGCCTGCTGGCGCCCCAGGTCGAGGCCACCTTCCCCAGCTGGCGGCCGCAGCGCTGCCTCGACCACATCCTGCTGAGCCCCAGCCTGACCCTGGAGCGGGTGGCCGTGCTCAGCCAGCCCATCTCCGACCACCTGCCGGTGGCGGTGGATATCCGCCTGCCCGCTGCCCTGCGCGCCAACCTGCCCCCGGCCATCAGTGAACCCCAGCGCGGAATCACTGCATGAGCGAAGACGCCCAGCGCTGGAAGGCCAAGTACCTGGAAAGCCTCGAGCAGCAGGAGAAGCTCGAAAAGCGCTGGGACGCCCGCCTCGACCTGCTGCGCCGGGGCCTGGTGCGCAGCTCCCTGGCGGCCGAGGGTTCCGACAAGGCCGTCGACCAGTGCATGCAGGAGCTGCGCGAGATCATTCGCGGCGAGCAGATCGACGCCGGACTCGCGGCGTTGATCCCGCGCCTGGAGAAGGCCGTGCTGGATTCGGAGCATCGCCGCCAGCAGCGCGTGGAGCAAATCGTCAGCGCCCTCGCCGGCCTTGCCGGTCGCCTGCTCGATATCGATTTGCCGCGGGACGTGCGCAAGGGCCTCAAGCAGTTCGCCAAACGCATCGACGAGCGAGCGCGCCAATCCAGGGAGCTGCCGGCGCTGCTGGCCGAACTGGGTGTGCTTCAGGGCCAGGCCCTGCAGTCCCTGTCCAATGACGAGGCGGCGGTGGCCAAGCCGGGATTGCTGCAGCGCCTGTTCGGTGCCGGCCATGATGGGGCCCCTGCCGAAGCGCCACCCATGCCGCCGGTCGCGCCCGCTCCGATCGTCGCCGCCGAGCCCGCTCCCCTGCTCGAGTCGCCCCTTTCCGAGCCCGCCAGGTCCCGTCCTGCGCGGACTCACACCCTGTCCGCCAGCGTCCTCGACAGCCTGCCCCTGGCGGCTTCCCTGATCACCGGCGAAGGCGACCCCGCCTACGCCCTGCCCGCCGCGCCCGAGCCCGGCTACAGCGCCATCGCACCCCATGTGGCCGACAGCCTGCGTTCGCTGCTGGACGAGCTGGATCTGCCCGAATACCACCGGCCCCAGGCCGACTCGCTGCGCCAGCGCCTGGCGGGCGGACTCAACTGGTACGAACTGGTGCCGGTGCTGGATGACCTGGGCGTGCTGGTGCTGGCGGTGAGCGATAACGGCCAGCGCCAGTTCGCCGTTTACCTGAAGGCGCTCAACCAGCGGCTGGCGCTCTTCATCGAGCACCTCGGCGCGGCCCAGGCCGGCCATGCCGAGTCACGGGACAGCGCCCGGGCCCTGGACGACCAGTTGCGTGAGCAGGTCAGTGATCTGCAAGCCAGCGTGCAGGACGCCACCGACCTCGACGACTTGCGGCTGGGTCTGGAGCAGCGCCTCGACGGCCTGCTCGCCACCCTGGAGCGTTACCAGCAACGACGTTCCGTCCGCGAACGGCAAGTCGGCGAGCGCCTGCAGACGCTGATGACGCGAGTGGCGGCCATGGAAGAAGAGGCCAAGGGCTTCCAGGATAGCCTTGAGGCCCAGCGCCAGAAGGCCCTGCAGGATCCGCTCACCGGATTGCCCAATCGCGCCGCGTGGAACGAGAGGCTGGAAATCGAGCGGGCCCGGCAGCAACGCCATGGCGGCGAGCTGCTCCTGGCGGTGATCGACATCGATCACTTCAAGCGGGTCAACGACAGCTTCGGCCACCTGGCCGGGGACAAGGTGCTGAAGATCATCGCCGGCGAGCTCGGCAGGCGCCTGCGCAAGACCGATTTCATCGCCCGTTTCGGCGGTGAGGAGTTCGTCCTGCTGCTACCTTCCACCCCCATCGAAGGTGGTGAGCAACTGTTGGAGAACCTGCGTGCGGGGATCGAAGCCTGTCCCTTTCACTTCAAGGGTGAGCGGGTCGCTATCACCCTTTCCGCCGGACTCACCCCCATGCTCGCCGAGGAGCCCGGCGACGCCGCTTTCCAGCGTGCCGACCAGGCCCTGTACCGGGCCAAGCACCAGGGGCGCAACCGCGTCGAACTGGCCGCGCCGCAAGCTGCGGCCGGGCGCGGCGAGCCCGACCCGCAGGGCGTGGCTCAGCCCGGCTAGAGCGGTTCAGGCTGCGCTCGGGATATAGGGCTTCCAGTTGTCCGGGATGTTTTCCAGGCGCGGGTAATCCAGCCCGGCGAACTGCAGCTCGCTGAGCATGAAGGGCGTGTGCCGCTGTTCCACCGGCAGGCCGCGCAGCTCCGGTAGCCAGAGGCTGACGTAGGTGGCGTCCGGATCATATTGGCGGGCCTGGCGCAGGACGTTGAAGGCTCGCGCACGGCGTGGGTTGCACGCGACGCCGGCCAGGTATGCCCAGTTGCCCCAGTTGCTCCCCGGGTCGTAGTCCAGCAGGTGTTCCTCGAACCAGGCCGCGCCGTAGCGCCAATCCTGTTGCAGGTCGTTCACCAGATAGGTGGCCACCACCTGGCGGCCGCGGCTGGACATCCAGCCGGTCATCACCAGTTCGCGCATGTTGGCGTCCACCAGCGGCATGCCGGTGCGCCCATTGCACCAGTGCAGATAGCGCTCGTCGAGATTGCGCGGGGCCCGTGCGGTGGCCTTGAGGCCGTCCGCGCGGAACAGGGCACTGCCATAGCGCAGCAGGGTCCAGCGGAAGAATTCGCGCCAGAGCAGCTCCAACCACAGCTGCTGAGTGGAATCGCTGCGGCCATGCTGGCCTTCCAGGCGGTGCAGTTCGGCCGCTACCCGGCGTGGCGAAAGGCTGCCGTTGGCCAGCCAGGGCGAGAGCTTGGAGGAGTACTCGCTGCCGATCATGCCATTGCGGGTTTCCTGGTACTGGCGCACGCCCTGGGTTTCCCACAGGTAGTCGCGCAGTCGGGCCAGCGCCGCGGGTTCACCCCCGGCGAAGGGGAAGGCCGTGGTCGGTACGCCCAGGGGTTCGCCCAGGCCCAGCCGGGACAGTGTCGGCAAGGCCTCCATCAGCGCTGCCGCGCCGCTCGGCAATGGCGGAAGGACGTGAGGCACCGGGCGTGGCTGGAATACATGCAGGCGCTCGTCCACCAGTTCGCGGAACTGGTTGAAGACCGATGGCAGGTCGTTCAGCGGCCGTGGCAGTTCGTCCTCGCGCAGCAGATTGTTGCCCTGGAGTTCGGCCAGTGGCACGCCCAGGGCCTGGCGGACGCGACGTATCTCGAGGCGCTCGTAGGGCGCCATCTCTTCCAGCGTGAAAACCTCGTCCAGATCCAGGTGCTCCACCAGCGCGGGGATCACCTGCTCGGCATCGCCCTTTACTACGAGCAGCCGCGAACCGTGCTGGCGCAGGCCCGCGTCAAGAGCGGCCAGGCTTTCCAGGAGAAAGCGCGCGCGGTGCACGCCCAGCCGGCGGGGGCCCAGGGGCGATGGACGGAGCAGGGCCGGATCGAAGACATACAAGGGCAACAGGCGATCAGCCTGAACCGCCGCCTGGAGCGCCGGGTGATCGTCGAGCCTGAGATCCTGCTTCAACCAGAGCAGCGCGCGGCGCATGGTGGTCTTCCTCGGCGGGGGGCTGTCCCGTCCCTACAACATTATCTGCAGCCGAATTGGTTCACCTCGCCGTTCATCCCGGCCCGGAGGCCCCATGTCCGATTGCCGTGCTGGCCCCGCGCAATCAGCTGCGTATAATCCGCGCCCCTTTCCGGTCCGGTGCCGTAGGAAGAATCTGTAACGGGTTCGCCGCCCTCCTCCGCGCCTGCGCGCAGACGCCAAGGCCGCCGGCCATTACACTTCTGCCCATTGGTTGAGGGGAGCACCTCATGGAAATCCTAGGCATTGCCGTCCTGATCTTTCTGGTCACCGACCCTTTCGGCAACATCGCCATCTTCATCGCCGCGCTCAAGGGAGTGACTCCGGAGCGGCGCCTGCGGGTGGCCCTGCGCGAGCTGCTGTTCGCCCTCGCCCTGCTCCTGCTGTTCCTCACCTTTGGCGACAAGATCCTCAGCGGCCTGGGCCTGTCCCGCGAGTCCATCGCCATCGCCGGCGGCATCATCCTGTTCATCATCGCCCTGCGGCTGATCTTCCCGCGCCCGGAGGGCGTACTCGGCGACCTGCCCGGCGGCGAACCCATGCTGGTGCCGCTGGCCACCCCGGCGGTGGCCGGCCCCTCGGCGCTGGCGGTCCTGATGACCTTGCGCAATACCCACCAGGGGGCACTCTGGGAACTCTATGTCGCGGTCCTTCTGGCCTGGGCCTGCACCGCGCTGATCCTGCTGCAGGCCGCCTTCCTGCAACGCTTCCTCGGTGACCGCGGCCTGATGGCCGTGGAACGCCTGACCGGCATGCTGCTGATCATGCTCAGCGTCGACATGCTGCTCGACAACCTGCAAAGCGTCCTCCACCTGAACCCATGAAGAACCTGTTCCTCGGACTCGCCCTCCTCTTCCTCGGCGGCTGCGCCGGTGGCCTGCGCATCGACGACAGCCACCGCTCGGCGAGCCAGAGCAGCCGCGTGCAGTACGTGGTGCTGCACTACACCTCCACCGATGCGGAGAGCTCGCTGCGCCTGCTGACCCGCGACGGCGTCAGCAGCCATTACCTGATCGGTGACGACCCGGCGAAGATCTACCGCCTGGTGGATGAGACCCGCCGTGCCTGGCACGCCGGGGAGAGCGAATGGCAGGGACGCACCTGGCTGAACGCCAGCACCATCGGCATCGAACTGGTCAACGACGGCTATCGGGACGGTCCTGGCGGGCGGGTCTACCAGCCGTTCACCCAGGAACAGATCGACGCCCTGATCCTGCTGCTGAAGGACATCGTCCAGCGCCACAACCTGCCGCTGGGCAGCATCATCGGCCACAGCGACATCGCCCCCCAGCGCAAGGTCGATCCGGGTCCCCTCTTCCCCTGGAAACGGCTCGCCGACGCCGGCCTGGTGCCTTGGCCCGATGCCGGTGCCGTGGCTCGCGCACAGGCGCGTTTCGCCCAGGCTCCACCCACGGTCGGCTGGTTCCAGCAACAGCTGGCGCGCCAGGGCTACACCACGCCGCAGAGCGGCGTGCTGGACAAGGCCACGCGCAATGTCATCGCCGCCTTCCAGATGAAGTACCGCCAGCGCCTCTACGACGGCCAGCCGGACGCCGAGACCGCCGCCCTGCTGCTGGTGCTGAACGGGATGCGGCACTGAAGATCGAGCCCCGGATCTGCCCGCTGCACGGACTTCTTTTCTGTGGGGGCGAATTCATTCGCCAAGGGCAGCGCAGCTGCCCCTGATGCCTTGCAGGGCAGACCTTAGGCCTGCTTGGCGAATGAATTCGCCCCCACAAGGAAGGTCCTGGCCTATCCCGGCATCACACCGGCAAGGTCATATAGAACTGCGCCCCCTGCCCCGGCTGGGAATACAGGCCGATACGCCCGCCATGGAGCTGCACGATCTCCTTGCACAGGGCCAGGCCAAGTCCGGCGCCGCCCTTGCGATGGCCGATCTGGACGAAGGGTTCGAAGATCCGCACCTGTTGGCTGTAGGGCACGCCCTCGCCCTCGTCGGCGATGCTCAGCAACACTCGTTCGCCGTGGAGCCGGGCCTGCAGGCGGATATGGCCGCCGTCCGGGCTGTGGCGGATGGCGTTGCCCACCAGGTTGTCCAGCACCCGCTCGATCTGCAGGCGGTCCAGCTTCACCTGTGGCAGGGGCGGCTGCAGTTCCAGCTCGATCTCGATGCCCCGCTCGGTAGCATGGGCGGTGTAGCGCTGGCGTAGCTGCGCCAGCAGCTCCTCGATGTCGCAGGGCTCGCGCTCCAGCTCTTGCACGCCGCTCTGGTAGCGGGAGAAATCCAGCAGGTCGTTGATCAGCCGCACCAGCCGCTGCATTTCCTCGTCCACGGTCTTCAGCAGGTCGCCTTCGCGGCTCTCGGGATCGAAGCGCAGGCGTTCATTGAGCAGGCCGAAGGCCATCTGCATGCCGGTCACCGGCGTGCGCAATTCGTGGGATGCGCGCAGTACGAACTCGTTGCGTACCCGCTCGAAGTTGCGGGCCTCGGTGACGTCGCGCAAGACCATCACGCCGCCCAGCAGGCGGCCCTCGTCCAGTACCACCGGCGTCAGCCACCAGCTCAGCAGACGCTGCACGCCATTGGCCTCCACCACCAGGTCCGCGGGTTCGTCCTCCAGCGGCTCGCCGCGCAGGACCTGTTGCGCCAGCGTCTCCAGCTCCGGGTGGCCAAGGGCGCGCGACAGCGGCTGGCCGCTGGGCAGCTCCTCCCAGGACAGCTGTCGCTGGGCCACCGGATTGACGTGTTGCACGCGGCCCTGGCGATCGAGGATCAGCAGGCCGTCGTCGATGCTGTCGAGCACCGCCCGCAGCCGTTGCTGCTCGGCCAGCAGCTTCTCGATATCGGTTTCCTTGAGCTGGCGCAGGCTTTCGGCCA
The DNA here is from genome assembly GCF_042656385.1 of Pseudomonas sp. GCM10022186. Classification (NCBI taxonomy): domain Bacteria; kingdom Pseudomonadati; phylum Pseudomonadota; class Gammaproteobacteria; order Pseudomonadales; family Pseudomonadaceae; genus Pseudomonas; species Pseudomonas sp. GCM10022186. The sequence goes on along the minus strand of NZ_JBHSOU010000021.1, from coordinate 37,878 downwards.
TCAGGCCGAAGCTGCGGATCAGCGTGGCCATCTCATTGACCGGCGACAATGGCAGGGTCACCTTGAAATCCCCCTGGCCGATCTGGCTGGCTGCCTTGGCCAGCGCATCCATGGGGCCGCCGAAGCGCCGGGCGATGCCCTGGGCGGTGATGAAGCCGACCAGCAGTACCGCCACGCCAACCAGTCCGATCAGGCCGGCGATCAGCCGGGCGCGGGCGCGGGCCGTTCCTTCCGCATCCTCCACCACCGACAGGGAATGCCCCTGCAGCTCCCCCATGTGGATGCGCAGGTTCTCCAGGGCCTGGCTGAAGTCCTTGTCGTCCAGCAGGCTCCAGCGCAGGCTGGGGGGCTGGTGCACCAGGTCGAGGAAGGCCTGGTAGGCCGTGGCGATCTTCTCGAGATGCGCGCGGGTTTCGGCATCCCCCGCTGAGTTCAGGCCTTCTTCCAGTGCCGCGCGGAACCCGCGCTGGGAGACTTCCAGGGCTGGCATGTCCAGCTCCGGGCCCATCAGGTTGACCATCTGGTCGCCCAGGTGCTGGCGCAGGCGCAGGCTGATGTCGATGGTGGCGAAGGACTGGTTGAGCAGCCGCTCCCGGGAGCCGTCCATCTGCATCACGCTGACCAGTCCCAGCAGCACGCCCACCAGGGCCACCGTGATCAGCGCGGAGATACTGAGGAACAGCCGTGTGCGCAACCGCATGGCCGCCATCCCGTTCAGAGCCCGTAGAGCTTGCGTTTGCGGTACAGGGTGGAGGCGTCGATGCCGAGGGTCCTGGCCGCCTGGTCCAGGGTTTCGCTACTGGCCAGTACCCCGGCGATGTGCGCCCGCTCGAGTTCTTCCAGGCTCAGCGGTCCGCCTACCTGGGGCGCGTTGGTGGCGGGCGTTTCGCCCAGTCCCAGGTGGCTGACTTCGACCAGCTCCTGGCTGCAGATGATGCTGGCGCGTTCGATCACATTGCGCAGTTCCCGTACGTTGCCCGGCCAGCGGTAGCCCAGCAGCGCCGCGGTCGCATCTTCACTGAAGGCGCGCGCGGGCCGCCCGTAATCGCTGACGAAGCGGGCCAGGAAGTGCTCGGCGAGGTCGAGGATGTCGTCGTGGCGTTCCCGTAGCGGTGGCAGGTTCAGGGCGATCACGTTGATGCGGTAGAGCAGGTCTTCGCGAAAGCGCCCCTCGCGGACCATCTCGTCCAGGTCCTGGTTGGTCGCGGCGAGGATGCGCACATCGGCACGCCGGGTCACCGGGTCGCCCACCCGCTCGTATTCCTTGTCCTGGATGAAACGCAGCAGCTTGGGCTGCAGGCTCAGGGGGAAGTCGCCGATTTCGTCGAGGAACAGGGTGCCGCCGTCGGCCTGGCTGACCCGGCCCAGGGTGCTCTCGCTGGCGCCGGTGAAGGCCCCGCGGTTGTGCCCGAACAGTTCGCTCTCCATCAGTTCGGCGGAAAGCGAGGGACAGTTGATGGTGACGCAGGACTTCTTCGCCCGCTTGCTCCAGCCATGGATGGCGCGGGCCAGCTCGCCCTTGCCGGTGCCGGACTCGCCGAGGATGAGGATGTTGGCATCGGTGCCGGCAACCTGCCGGGCGGTTTCCAGCACCGCCATCATGGCCGGGCTGTGGGAATCCAGGCCTTCGCCGCCGCGGCGCACCTCACCCTCCAGGGCCTCCAGGCGGGCGGTGAGCTGGCGCACTTCCAGCTGTTTCGCCGCGGCCATGCGCAACTGGTCCGGACTGCAGGGCTTGACCAGGTAATCGGCCGCGCCGGCCTGCATGGCGTCCACTGCGGTATCCACCGCTGAATGCGCAGTGACGATCACCACCCGCATCCAGGGCGCCTGTACGCGCATCTGCGCGAGCACGTCGAGGCCGTTGTCCTCGCCCAGGCGCAGGTCGAGGAAGCACAGGTCGAACACCTGCCGCTGCAGTATCGCGTCGGCCTGGGCCGCGCTACCGGCGGTGGCGACACTGTAACCCTCATCCTCCAGGCAGTAGCGGAAGGTGCGCAGGATGGCGGCTTCGTCGTCCACCAGCAGGATTCGTCCCTGGTTCTCGGTTACCTGTTCCATGCTCTCACTCCATTTCCGAGTCATAGAAAGTTAGTCCAAGAAATATCGTGCAAGTTGCACGCGGTTTTCCTACAAGCCTTGCAGCATGCAAGTGTAGGAAGTTCCTGGAAACAGACTAACCGAATGATCTGTAAGGAAACTCCAATGCCGAGAAGCCTGGCACAGGCCTTGCGACATTCCTTGTACCTGAAGTCGCAATGGTCTTTTTCCTCTTGTGACCGCTGCGCACCCCAGGACCACTCCGCCCGGAACAGGGATGTTCCTGGCCTTTTGCAGGCGTGCAGATTGCCCGGGTGATTGTCCCCGGATCGTGCAAAGTGCTGTGCGGCCAGGGCGGATGGCTATTGCAACCAACTGAATTCAAGGGGTTTTTTCTTTCGGACCCGAGTGGCATGGGCAGTGCACTCGAAGATCCGGGACTGGCCGCTACGCGCCGGTGGAGGGCTCGAGATGAAAGGTTTCCAACCGCACTCATCCAGACTGTTCACGATCCTGCTGGTTGGCCTGGTCGTGCTGCTCGGACTGCTCGCCGAATACCAATTGCGTGAGCGAATCCAGCCGACGCCGCTCCAGGTTCCCGTCCATGAGCAGAGCAGCTCGGCCCCGCCGGTGCGGGCCGACGGCCCGCTGCACGAAGTGAGTGAGCGCGCCAGGGTCGCTAGCGCCAATCGGCCGCGCTGGGTGTTCTGAGAAAGGTGGAGGAGCAGTGCCATGTCGAGTTCTCTGACCAACCTGCTGCGCGGCCCCGCCCGGCTGCGTGGCGCTCTCGACAGGTTCGCAACACCCACCGGCACGGCGACGATCGCCGTGCCGGTGGTCCGGGCACAGCCGGTACGCCGCTGGGCTGAAAAACCAGAAACAGAAGGAGACATGCCATGTTGAGCTGGGCACTTACTTTCCTGGTCATCGCCATCGTCGCCGCCGTGCTGGGCTTTGGCGGCATAGCCGGGACCGCCGCGGGCATCGCGAAGATCCTCTTCATCATCTTCCTGGTGCTGTTCGTGGTGTCCTTCATCATGGGCCGCCGATCCGGTTAAGGAGGCGCGCGGATAGCCTGGACCGGGGCCGCGGCCGGGCCGCCCCATGTTGCCTTCGGCTGGAACAAGGACGACGTCCGGGCACTCTATGTGCGGGTGGCGGATGGATCGCCATCCGCCGGGTCGCCTGGTCGACACGCCAGTTGCCGCTGGCTCGGCGAGCCGGATGGAGAGGTCCGGCGCATGCTCGACGAGCCGTTCGAGGCGGACCCGAACTGGCACCGGGAAATCATGGAAGCGGGGCCCAGCGATGGGCCCACGGGCCAAGGGGCCGGGTTGTCCCGCGTCGTCAGGAGCGGCACGACCCAGGGGTAGAGGGGTTACCTCCGCGCATGCGGGCCGGGTCAGGCGAGCTGCTACCGGGAGCTGGACGCCATCCAGCTCCCGGTGGGCAGCGTGAAAGGTTTCTTCCCGTGGATGATCGCTTCCACGCCGGGAACGCTGCGCGCTCCCTCCGCCACTGATTCCGCCATGCGCTCGATATGACCGTACATCGAGTCATAGAGAAACCAGTACCTTCTTCATTGCCGCTCTCCTTCTATCCAGGGATCAGGTGCCCGACCGGGCCGGAACCAGACAGCCTGGATGGCGTCCATCCACTTTGCCGCCGCCCCTTCAGGGACACTGCCCATGCCGGAATCGCTATAGGGATGGCTCTGGAACCATGGTTCCATCCGGCTTTCATTATGCCGATCAGGCATGGGGTAGGCGGTTACGGCATTAGACGATCATTAGCTCCCTATGAATCATGTCGCCCCTTTTGCGGATCGCCCGGCCATCCCGGACGCAACCGCGCTCCCGACTTCCACAAGAAATCAGAGGGTGACGACTATGACCAAGGCCAGACTGAGCCTCGCATGGCAGATTCTCATCGGGCTCGTGCTGGGTATCGCCATTGGCGCCCTGCTCAACCACTTCAGCGCCGAAAAGGCCTGGTGGATCGCCAACGTCCTGCAACCGGCCGGTGACATCTTCATCCGCCTGATCAAGATGATCGTCATCCCGATCGTCATCGCCTCGCTGGTGGTCGGCATCGCCGGCGTGGGCGACGCCAAGAAGCTCGGCCGCATCGGCTTCAAGACCATCGTCTACTTCGAAATCATCACCACGGTGGCGATCGTGGTCGGCCTGGTGCTGGCCAACTTCTTCCAGCCGGGCACTGGCATCGACATGAGCACCCTGGGTACGGTGGACATCTCCAAGTACCAGCAGACCGCCCAGGAAGTGCAGCACGACCACGCGCTGATCTCCACGCTGCTCAACCTGATCCCCTCCAACATCTTCGCCGCCGTGGCCCGTGGCGAGATGCTGCCGATCATCTTCTTCTCGGTGATGTTCGGCCTCGGCCTGTCGAGCCTGCCGGCGGAAACCCGCGAGCCCGTGGTGAAGGTGTTCCAGGGCGTGTCCGAGACCATGTTCAAGGTCACCCACATGATCATGGCCTACGCCCCCATCGGCGTATTCGCGCTGATCGCGGTGACAGTGGCCAATTTCGGCTTCGCCTCCCTGCTGCCGCTGGCCAAGCTGGTGGTGCTGGTCTACTTCGCCATCGCCTTCTTCGCCTTCATGGTGCTGGGGCTGGTGGCACGCCTGTTCGGTTTCTCCATCACCAAGCTGATGCGCATCTTCAAGGACGAGCTGATCCTCGCCTACTCCACCGCCAGCTCCGAGACCGTGCTGCCGCGCATCATCGAAAAGATGGAAGCCTACGGCGCGCCGCGGGCCATCAGCAGCTTCGTGGTCCCCACCGGCTACTCCTTCAACCTCGATGGCTCGACCCTCTACCAGAGCATCGCCGCCATCTTCATCGCCCAGCTCTACGGCATCGACCTCTCCCTCAGCCAGCAGATCCTGCTGGTGCTGACCCTGATGGTCACCTCCAAGGGCATCGCCGGTGTGCCGGGCGTGTCCTTCGTGGTGCTGCTGGCCACCCTGGGCAGCGTCGGCATCCCCCTTGAAGGCCTGGCCTTCATCGCCGGTGTCGACCGCATCATGGATATGGCCCGCACCGCCCTCAACGTGATCGGCAACGCCCTGGCGGTGCTGGTGATCGTCAAGTGGGAAGGCATGTACGACGCCGAAAAGGGCCAGCGTTACCTGGCGTCCCTGCCCAGCTTGCGCGGCGCCGAGGCGCAGCCCAAGGGCCGGGCGGTGATCGACTGAGCCCTTGAGATGATTCAAGAGAAGCCCCGACCTGGTCGGGGCTTTTTTGTTGGGTGCTCTGGTTCAAGTCCCTGCAGGGGCCAACTGCCCTCACCCCCGGCCCCTCTCCCGGAGGGAGAGGGGAGCGGATCGTGCCGGCTGACACCAATCTGCCAAGCGCGAGTCACCCCTCTCCTCTTCAGGGAGAGGGGCTGGGGGAGAGGGAAGTAAGGGCTTGCACGGACTCGAAGGCAGATTGAATTCGCCCCTGTACCGGCCGCCCCGCTAGAATCCGCCTCACTGTTTTCTGGGGGACTGCAAATGCTCAATGGCCTGTGGCTGAGCTTCTTCCTGGTGGCGGCGGTGGCCGCGCTGGGGCGCTGGATCGGGGGGGACCCGGGTGTCTGGGCGGCGATGGTGGAAAGCCTGTTCGCCATGGCCAAGCTCTCGGTCGACGTGATGGTCCTGCTGTTCGGCACCCTCACCCTCTGGCTCGGTTTCCTGCGCATCGCCGAGAAGGCCGGCCTGGTGGATATCCTCGCGCGGCTGCTCGGCCCGCTGTTCGCCCGCCTGATGCCGGAGGTGCCGCGTGGCCATCCGGCGCTCGGCCTGGTCACCCTGAGCTTCACCGCCAACGGCCTGGGCCTGGACAACGCGGCCACGCCCATCGGCCTCAAGGCGATGAAGTCGCTGCAGGAGCTGAATCCCAGCAGCACCTCGGCGAGCAACGCCCAGGTGCTGTTCATGGTCATGAACGCCTCCTCCTTCGTGCTGCTGCCGGTGACCATTTTCATGTACCGCGCCCAGGCCGGTGCCAGCGACCCGGCCCTGGTGTTCCTGCCGATCCTCCTGGCCAACGCCATTTCCACCATGACGGCGCTGCTCTCGGTGGCCTTCATGCAGCGGATCAGGCTGACGGACCCGGTGCTGCTCGCCTGGTTCGGCGGCGGTGCACTGTTGCTCGGCGGTTTCATGGCGGTGCTGGCCGGTCTCTCGGCGACCGCGCTGACGGCGCTGTCCTCGCTGCTCGGCAATCTCACCCTGTTCGCCCTGATCCTCTGCTTCCTGGTGATGGGCGCGCTGAAGAAGGTGCCGATCTACGAGAGCTTCGTCGAGGGTGCCAAGGAGGGCTTCGAGGTGGCGAAGAACCTCCTGCCCTACCTGGTCGCCATGCTCTGCGCCGTGGGCGTGCTGCGGGCCTCGGGCGCCCTGGAGCAGGTGCTGGACGCTATCCGCTGGGCCGTCGAAGGCCTGGGCCTGGACAGCCGTTTCGTCGAAGCCCTGCCCACCGGCCTGGTCAAGCCGTTCTCCGGCAGTGCCGCCCGCGCCATGCTGCTCGAGACCATCCAGAGCCAGGGCGTCGACAGCTTCCCGGCGCTGGTGGCCGCCACCATGCAGGGCAGCACCGAGACCACCTTCTACGTGCTGGCGGTCTATTTCGGCTCGGTGGGTATCCAAAGGGCGCGCCACGCCGTGGGCTGCGCCCTGCTGGCGGACCTGTCCGGGGTACTGGCTTCCATCGGCGTCTGCTACTGGTTCTTCGGCTGATGCGCCGGGTCGGTGGAAATCCCTTGCGGGATTTCCACCCTACACAGGGTTCCCGCCGGTAGGGTGGGCAGCGCTTTTCTGTCCACCATCGGTCTCCTTCAACGCGGCTTGGGTGGAAGCTCCGACTGCGTCACCCGGAAGCGCAGGGTGCCGATCATCTGCCCCGCTTCGGTCAGTACCTGCACCTGCCAGCGGCCCACCGGGTCGCTGGGGAAGTTCTGCTTGTGGGTCCAGGCGCGGTAACCGGCTTCCCGGCCGCCGTGGATATCCAGGGCGATGCGGTCCACTTCGCGGCCCTTGAAGCGCCACACGTGGTAGATGCGCTCGTTCAGCCCGCGCGGCGCGTTGATCGCGGTGTAGGCGTAAAGACCCTTGGTACGCAGGTCGCCTGACGTCACCTCTTTCACACCATCGCCCGGCGTGCGCCGGTGATTGTCCAGTTCCGGGCTCACCGCCACTTCGGTGAGCCAGAGGGTCGCCGGCGGCACCCAGACCCGCGTCACCCAGCCGAGCCCGCCCAGCGCCAGGGTCAGTCCCAGCAGCCCCAGGACGCGCCACCAGCGTTGTCCCGGGATGACGCCGAACAGGCTGACGAAAGACAGCGCCACGGCGGCGCCCAGGGCCCAGCGGTAGCTCTGCGCCGTGGTCAACTGGAGGATCAGTGGCAGCGACGCCAGCAGCACGGCAAAGAGCGTCAGGGTGTGGTAGGCGAGGAACAGCCAGCGGCGCGGCGCCAGGTGGCGGTTGTACACCGGGTCGGTGATCGAGCAGAGCGCCGCGCCCCCCAGCAGGCCGGTGAACAGGGCCTGGCCGCTGTTCCAGCTGGTGGTGACGAAGAAGAACGGCAAGACGAAGAACAGGCTTTCCTGATGGATCAGCTGGGTCAGGAAGCGCATCAGGGGCGGTGGCAGCTCGATGCCGAAGAGCCGCTCCACACTGCGCCGGAACAGGTTCTCCAGCATCAGCCAGACCCAGCTCACCAGCAGCAGGATGGCGATCACCTTGGCTACCCGCGCGCCCCGCTCCACCAGGAAGAAGCTCGCCACACCCGAACCGAAGCCGTACAGGGCGACCAGGCGCGGATGGCGCTGCAGCAGCTCGATCAGCTTGAGCACATGGGGTTTGACGGCGGACAGCGGCATCGGCGGTGACGGACGGGTGGCAGAGCCGCGCAGGATACTGCCCCCCGCTTGCCCTGAGAAGGCGCGACGGCACCCGGTCGTTCAGTCGAGGAGCAGGCGCATCTTCTGCGGCTGGTCGGCGCGGCCGCTGGGCAGGGTACAGGGCGGCAGGTCCTCCACCCAGCGGAAGGCGAAGCGCTCGTAGAGGCGGATGGCCGCTCCATTGGATTTGAGCACCGCCAGCTCAACCCTGCCCATGCCCAGCCGGCGGCACTGGGCGAGCGCTGCTTCCATCAGCTGTCCACCCAGCCCCTGGCAGCGGTGGGCCTTCTGCACCTGCATGCCGAGCAGTCCGAAATCTTCCCCTGAATCATCCTCCATTCGGCAGAAACTGGCCGGGAAAACCTCGATGGAGCCCACCAGTTCGCCCTCCACCTCGGCGATGAACTGCGGCAGGTCCAGGGGCAGCGCCCGCAGCAGCAGCGCGCGCATCCGCTCGATGGGCGGCGCTTCGGCGCGCAGCAGGAATTCGCCCTCCGCGCTCACCTCGGCCAGCAGCCGATGCAGGGCTTCGATATCGCTGATGCGCAGCTTCCTGATGGGCATGGCAAGCGCTTCCTGATGGGATGCCGGCACTCTGGCCGAGGAGGGCCGGGCTGGCAACCGCATGGCGGATCCGGCCCAGCCGGCGGCGCTGCAAAGAGCTCGGCTCAGCGGTGGGAGCCGATTTCCGGCTCGAAATAGCGCTGGGTCTCCGGCTGCTCGATCTCCTCTCCCGCGGCCTCCGGTGCGTCGGGATTGTCCAGTACCGCATAGGCGATGGCGCAGAACAGCGAGTTGAGGCGTTTCATGTCGCTGATCAGGCCCAGGTGCAGGGCGCTGGTCTCTATGCTCTGCACCACCTGTTGGTGCAGTCGGGAGACGTGGGCATGGGCATAGCGTCGTTCGAGGATGCGGAAGCGTTGCTTGGCCCGGCGCAGGCGCTTGGCGGTCTCCTGGTCACCATTGAGGAAAACCGACAGGGACAGGCGCAGGTTGTCCACCAGTTCATCATGCAGGCTGATGATCTCCGCCAGCCCCGCATCGGAAAAGGCACGGCCCTGAGCGTTCTTCTTGCTCTGGACGTCGTCGAGCATGCGTTCGATTACGTCGCCGGCCTGCTCCAGGTTGATGGTCAGCTCGATGATCTCGGCCCAGCGCCGGCTGTCGCGCTCGCCCAGGTCGTCGCGGGGCATGCGTGCCAGGTAAAGCTTGATGGCGGTGTAGAGGGCGTCGATGTCGTCGTCCAGCCTGTGGATATCCTTGCCCAGCAGCGGGTCGCCGCCGCGCAGCAAGTGAAGCAGGTTATGCAGCATCTGCTCGACGATATCGCCCATGCGCAAGGTCTCGCGCACCGCATTGGCCAGTGCCAGGCTCGGCGTATCCAGAGCCGCCGGGTCCAGATGGCGCGGCTTGGCCACGTCGTCGGGCTGCGGGCGGTCCGGCAGCAGCCAGTCGCAGAAGCGCGCCATGGGTACCGTCAGCGGCAGGCAGAGGGTGCAACGCACGCTGTTGTAGAGCAGGTGGAAGGCGATCACCAGCTCGGCGTTGGAAATCGGCCAGCCGTCGATCCAGTGGGCCAGCGGCCCTACCAGCGGCAGCACCAGCGCGCAGCCGGCCAGCTTGAACAGCAGACTGCCGAGGGCCACGCGGCGCCCGGCGGCGTTCTGCAGGCTGCTGCTGACCAGGGCGAGGATCCCGCTGCCGAGGTTGGCGCCGATCACCAGGCACAGCGCCACCTTGAGGGAGATCACCTTGGATGCGGCCAGCGTGGCGGTGAGCAGCACGGCGGCCAGGCTGGAGTAGGAAATCATCGCGAACAGGGCGCCGGTCAGGGCGTCCAGCAGCACGTCGCCGGTCAAGGAGGAGAACAGCACCTTCACCCCCTTGGCGGAGGTGATGGGTTCGGCGGCGGCGATGATCAGTTGCAGGGCGAGGATGATCAACCCGAGACCGATGCTGACGCGGCCGAGCTGGCCGAGGCGCGTCTGCTTGCGGGAGAGGAAGAAGATCACACCGAAGAAGATCAACAGGGGTGACAGCCAGGACAGGTCCAGGGTCAGCACCCGTGCCATCAGTGCCGTCCCGACGTCCGCACCGAGCATGATGGCCAGCGCCGGGGCCAGCAGCATCAGGCCCTGGGCGACGAACGAACTGACCAGCAGCGCCGTGGCATTGCTGCTCTGCACCAGGGCGGTGACGCCGATGCCGGCGGCGAAGGCCAGGGGTGGACGGTGCATGCTGCGGCTGAGCAGGCGACGAAGGTTGGCGCCATACACGCGCAGGATGCCCGTGCGCACAATGTGCGTGCCCCAGATGAGCAAGGCGACGGCCGAGAGCAGATTGAGCAGCGTCAGCATGGTGGCCCTCCTGGCGATCTCGAAGGCCGCTGTGTCCATGCGCGGAATACAGCGGCGCAGTCAGGCGAGTGGAAACGCGATTGTCATGATTTGACCGTCATGGTTCCGGCTGATTTCCGGGAGTCGCCTGACCTTTATGGCACCTGCTGGTAAGTAAAGCCCGCGCGCGGCAGTTTTGCCCGTTGTCGATCAATGGCTTGGACAAAAAAGTTGAGGTGATTTCCGGAAGACTCCCGTAGCCGGATGCAATCCGGGAAAACTGCCGGGCAATCATCCCGATCCACGGATTGTGGGAGCGAATTCATTTGAACTTGGGAAACCACGTCCTGAGGACGTGGTCATGAGCCACCGGCTCTGCCTGTGACGATTCGAATTCCCGAGCTGGCAGGATGAAGCCGATCCAGTAGGGTGCGCCGTGCGCACCGGCGGTTTGATGTGGTACCGAAGCCGATCCCGGAATCGGTGCGCACAGCGCACCCTACGGTCCAGACTGATTTCATCCCGATCCAACATGAAAAACGGGGCCATCAGGCCCCGTTTCCCATTGCATCGGCTTACTGCCCGGGAATGTCCTTGCGCAGTTTCACCGGTTCCACTTCCTTGCGGCCGCGGGCGACGCGCGCGCGGATATTCAGCGCCTCCACGGCCAGGGAGAAGGCCATGGCGAAGTAGACGTAGCCCTTGGGCACGTGGACCTCGAAGGATTCGGCGATCAGCACCGTGCCCACCACCACCAGGAAGGACAGCGCCAGCATCTTCAGGCTCGGATGACGGTCGATGAAACTGCTGATGGTACCGGCGGCCAGCATCATCACCAGCACGGCAACGACGATCGCGGCGACCATCACCGGCACGTTGGAGACCATGCCGACGGCGGTGATCACCGAGTCCAGCGAGAACACGATGTCGATGATTGCGATCTGGATGATGGTGCCGATGAAGCCGCCGGCCATGCTCTTGGGCTCGCCTTCGGTGTCATCTTCGCCTTCCAGGCTGTGGTACATCTCGGTGCTGCTCTTCCACAGCAGGAACAGGCCGCCGAAGAAGAGGATCAGGTCGCGGCCGGAGATGCCCTGGCCGAACACGTGGAAGAGGTCGTTGGTGAGCCGCATGATCCAGGTGATCGACAGCAGCAGCGCGATGCGGGTGACCATCGCCAGCGCCAGGCCGAAGAAGCGGGTGCGCGCCTGCATGTGCGGCGGCATGCGTCCCACAAGGATGGCGATCATGATGATGTTGTCGATGCCGAGGACGATCTCCAGGGCGGTCAGGGTGAAGAAGGCGACCCAGATTTCCGGGCTGGTCAGCCATTCCATGATGCGTTGATCCTCACGAGTTTCTTGGTCTAGGGCGTTGGCACGATCAAGCCGGAAAGAGCTTACGCAGTTTCCGGCTTGATCGGAGTGTCATTCAGCGACTTCCGCGGCTGTCAGTGCGACCCGAAGAGCGGGAACACACCCAGCAGCAAGGCGGCGAGGAGGATACACAGACAAATCATTACCGCCCACTTCAATGTGAAGCGCTGGTGGTCGCCGAACTCCACCTTGGCCAGTCCCACCAGCAGGTAGGTGGAGGGTACCAGGGGGCTCAGCAGATGCACCGGCTGGCCTACGATAGACGCCCGCGCCATCTCCACCGGACTGATGCCGTAATGGCTCGCCGCCTCGGCCAGAACCGGCAACACGCCGTAATAAAAAGCATCGTTGGACATGAAGAAGGTGAACGGCATGCTCACCACCGCCGTGATCACCGCCATGTACGGCCCCATGGACGGCGGGATCACCGCCAGCAGGCTCTTGGACATGGCCTCCACCATGCCGGTGCCGGAGAGGATTCCGGTGAAGATGCCGGCGGCGAAGATCAGGCCCACCACAGCCAGCACGTTGCCGGCATGGGCCGCGACCCGCTCCTTCTGCTGCTGCAGGCAGGGGTAGTTGATGATCATGGCCAGGCTGAAGGCGATCATGAACAGCACCGGCAGCGGCAGCAGACCGGCGATCAGCGTCACCATCAGGGCGGCAGTCAGCGCGGCGTTCACCCACAGCAGCTTGGGACGGCGGGCTTCCGGGAACTGCGAAACGCTGATCTCGTCATGGTTGACCTGGTCGTCCGGCAGGTGCAGCACGCCGAGGCGCGCGCGTTCGCGCTTGCCATAGGCCCAGGCGAGGCCGAACAGGGCGATGGCGCCGGCGGCCATGGCCGGGATCATCGGCACGAAGATATCCGACGGGTCCACGTGCAGCGCGCTGGCGGCGCGGGCGGTCGGGCCACCCCAGGGCGTCATGTTCATGATGCCGCCGGCGAGGATGATCAGGCCGGCCATGATCAGCGGGCTCATGCCCAGGCGGCTGTAGAGCGGCAGCAGGGCGGCGACGCAGATCATGTAGGTGGTGGCGCCGTCGCCATCCATGGAAACGATCAGGGCCAGGGCGGCAGTGCCCACCGAGACCTTCAGCGGATCGCCCTTGACCAGCTTGAGGATCTTGCGCACGGCCGGGTCGAACAGGCCGGAGTCGATCATCAGGGCGAAGTAGAGGATGGCGAACATCAGCATCACGCCGGTGGGGGCGAGCTTGCCGATGCCTTCCAGCATCATCGGGCCGATGCCCGCGGCGAAGCCGCCGATCAGGGCGAAGGCGATGGGGACGATGATCAGGGCGATCAGGGCGGACAGGCGCTTGGTCATGATCAGGTACATGAAGCAGATGACCATGGCGAAGCCGAGCAGAGTCAGCATGGCGGTTCTCCGGACGTGATTCGGGCGGGGCGGGGACTGATCAGCGCGCGGCCGAAGGCGTGCGGAGAGCGGGCGGAGGAGTGCCGGGACGGCAGCAGGAACGGAACATGGCGATCACCAATCTTGTTGTTGTCGGGATGCCGGTCTCTTGCCGGCAATGGAGCGGATGCTAAGCGCGCAACCTTTCAGCCAGCTTTCGGCGGTGATCGGTACCGATTGCGTGGGGATAAGGCGACGAACGGCGGTTCGTCGTCCTGGCGCTTCAGGCGGCCACGGTGCGCATGACCAGTAGCAGGGTGCCGGCGGCGAGCAGGGTCTGCAGGGTGATGATGCCGGCCATCAGGTGGCTGTCGCCGCCCAGCTGGCGGGTCAGCACATAGGCCGTGGGCGCGGTGGGCAGGGCGAAGAACAGCACCAGGATGCTGCTTTCCATGGCCGGCAGGCCCAGCACTCGGGCCACGGCGAAGGCCAGGGCGGGCATGGCCAGGAGGCGCAGGGCGCAGTTCCAGGCCAGGGCCGGCACTTCGCCGGCCAGCTCCTGCGGGCGCAGCGCCGCGCCTACGCAGAGCAGGCCCAGCGGCAGGCTGGCCACCGCCAGCAGGTTGAGCAGGCGGTCGCTGCCGCCGGGCAGGCCCACACCGGCCAGGTTGACCAGGGCGCCAGCCAGGCAGGCGAGGATCAGCGGGTTCTTCGCCACCGGCAGCAGCAGGCCGCGCAGGCTCACTCCACGTTCGGCGGTCAGCGCCCAGACCGACATCAGGTTCACCAATGGCACCATCAGCGCCAGCATCAGCGCAGCCATGGCCAGCCCCTCCTTGCCATACAGGCTGCCGATGGCGGCCAGGCCCAGGTAGGTGTTGAAGCGCAGGATGCCCTGGGTGATGGCACCGAAGCGCGCCGCGGTCCAGCCCCGCAGGCGTCGTGCCAGCAGCAGGGCGATCCAGCCGCTGCCGAGGCCGAGGAATACCGCCAGGGCCAGCCGCGGCAGGGCGGGATTGTCGAGTGGGGCGGTGGCCAGGCTGCTGAACAGCAGGGCGGGGAAGAGAATGAAGTAGTTCAGGCGTTCGGCGGACGGCCAGAAGGCTTCGCCGGGGAAACCCCGGCGGCGTAGCAGGTAGCCACCGACGATCAGGGCGAAGAGCGGCCAGAGGGCCTGGAAGAGGGTGAGCACGGCGACATCCGGGTCAGGCAGAAGTGGGGCATCTTCGACATCCCGGCGGCGATGCGCAACCGCCTGCTAGGGTGAAAGACAGTCCTACCGGGAGACGACCATGGCCGAACTGCACACCGGCGGCTGCCATTGCGGCCAGCTGCGCTACAGCGTCGATGCGGCGCTGGACAACGTCGCCCATTGCCATTGCTCCATCTGCCGGCGCACCACCGGCGGCATCGTCACCACCTGGGCCACGGTGCCGCTGGGAAGCTTCCGCTGGACCAGCGGAGCGCCCGCCGAGTACGCCTCGTCCAGCAGCTGCATCCGCTACTTCTGCCCGAACTGCGGCAGCCAGCTGGCGCTGTTCACCAGCCTCAGCCCGGACACGCTGGACCTGACCGTGGCCACCCTGGACCGGCCCGAAGCCGTGCCGGCGGACCGGCATATCTGGGTGAAGAGCCGCCTGCCGTGGCTGACGTTGGATCCGCAGTTGCCGGAGGAGGATGAGGAGGTGTTGTAATGATGGCACCGGCGGGTTGATCGCAGGCGTAGTGCCATTATTTTGATGTCAAAATTGTTCCATTCGTCTGTGGGCTGTGTCACATTCCCCGGGTTTTCGAGATGAGCCAGGGACGTTTCGTTTGTCTGCAAGGATGCAATCCGGCCAGCCCACGGCCTTGAAGAACAGGGTGTGGCAGCGCCTGATCAGCCGCCCCGGCACCCTTTTCGGCCTGCTGCTGATGGTGCTGGTGCTGCTCCTCAACCCTTTCGGGCTGCGGGACTCCTCCGCCCAGAGCACCGAAACCTGGCTGCTGCGCATGCTGGCGCCCTTCTATCCGGAGAAGGGCCAGGGCGAAGTGGTGGTGGTGCTCATCGATGACCAGGCGCTGGCCAGGATGGGCGCCAGCTGGCCGTTGCCCTATCGGGACCAGGCGCGCCTGCTGCGCCAGTTGCTCAGCTACCGGCCCAAGACCCTTTTCGTTGACCTCCTGTATACCCAGCGCCGTTTCGACGGGGGATCTACCGACGGCCTGCGGAAAACCCTGGCGAGCGCCCGTGAGCAAGGCATACCCCTGATCCTGGCCGACTATCGCGACAGCCAGGGTCGTTCGCGGATTCTGCCGGAGCTGGCCGGCCAGGCACGCACCGCGCAGGTGAACTGGAGCGGATACGGCGAACGCTACCCGCTGGTGCTCGAAGGGGCATCCAAGGAGCCGCGTACGCCTGCACTGCAGCTCTACCAGGCGGGCTGCGAGGGCGAGGCCTGTTCGCTCGAACCCTTCCAGGCGCCGCTGGTGGTGCGTTGGGGGTACTGGAGCGACCCGCGGATGGCGCGCTTCGCCGACCTTGCCGGCTGCGGCGTGCGGGGCGATCGCGGAAATGTCGCCCAGCTTCTGAGGCTGCTCGGCGCAGACAGCATCAGGGCACAGCTGGATGCTGTGGACAGCGAACGCCCGCAACCCTGCCCCTATACCCGCACCCTCTATGCCAACCAACTGCGCGACCCGCGTGTGGCCGAGGTGCTACGTGGCAAGCATGTGCTGCTGGGGGTGAGCATCCATGGCATTCCCGACCTGGTGGCGAGTCCGGTCCAGGGCCAGTTGCCCGGCGTGTACTGGCACGCCATGGCGCTGGACAACCTGCTGAGCCAGGACGCCGGCTACTGGCGCGACGCTCCAGCCGTGTCCGGGGATTTCAGCTGGACGGATCTCCTGGAGCTGGCCCTGGTATGCGCGGCCACCCTGGTGGCGCTGCTGCTGCCCGACGCGGGCGGCATGCCTGACAGGAGGAAGCGGTTCTGGTGTTGGCTGCTGAGCCACTATCTGTTCTGGTTCGTGGTGTTGAGTGGCATCGCGGCCGGGGCGAGCTGCCTGCTCATGAACTGGTGGCACATCGCTCCCCTGGACTGGCTCGGGCTCACCCTGGCCATCGGTCTTTTCTACGCCTACCTGGGCGAGCCCAAGGTCGCCGACTGGTGGGCGCGCCGACTGGACGCAACCCACGCCAAACAAGGAGAAACAGGATGTTCAGAGCCGCAATGACGGGGCTTTTGCTGTGCAGCATGCCGGTTCTTGCCGAGGAACCGCTGAAGATAATCGACTACCCGGTGGAAAAGGTGGCGCTGTACGACGAGCAGGGCGAGTTCCAGGGCGATATCCGCCGCGAGGAGCTGCCGCGCCCCGTCGTGCCGGTGCTGAGCTATGACCAGGACAAGGACCTGATCCTCATCGCCCTGCCCGATCGCCAGGTCTGGCTCGATCCGCTGGACGTGAAGCTGAACCGGGGCAAGACGGTGGCCTTCGACTGCCGCAAGGTCGCCGAGACCAGCCTGGCGACCGACAGCAAGATCAACGCGGTGATGGGCTATTCGCAAGCCTGTGGCAAATAAGGAGGTTCCGATGCGCAAGGCGCTTTTCCTCGCGGCCGCCTGCTGGACCCTGGCCGGCTGTCAGCACCAGTGGCCGCTGCAGGAGACTCCGCGGCAGGGCAAGTTCATCGACGGACCCCGCGCCAGGCCGCTGACCATGCAGCCCAAGGCCGCCAATCCGTGGCTGAACAATGCGGTGGTCGATTCCCTGGCCGGAACCGCGGAAGACGACCAGGTGCGGGGCTTCGGCAAGATCGACCTGAGCAGCCAGATGGCCCAGGTGGACAGCTTCCAGGCCGAGCAGCTGAGGGCCTATTGCGAAGGGGTGCTGGCGCGCCTGCTGGCGCAGTGGCCCTATCCCAGGCCGGACATCCGGGTGCGCTTCAGCGCGTCGGAAAGCTTCGGAGCCCGGGCGACCCTGGACAACGACATCTATCTCAACCTGGGCACCCTGCAAGCCATCGAGAGTGAGGATGAACTGGCTGCGATCCTGGGCCACGAGGCGGCTCACCTGCTGCTGGGGCACCTGGATCGCGACCACTTCTTCAACCAGCAGAAGAAGTTGGTGGATGCCTCTGTCACGGCGGTCAATCTGGCAGTGACTCTGGGCAACCTGGAAAGCCAGAAGACCGGCGATACCCGCAAGTTAGTGCTTGGCAACCCCGAGGTCGTGGGCAAGACCCTCCTCCAGAGCACGGTGTCCGGAACCCTGATGAAGGAAGTTTCCGACAACTTCTGGAACAGCAGTTGGACCCGCGCCCAGGAAGACGAGGCCGACCTGCTTTCGGTAGACCTGCTCAGCCGCGCCGGGTACTCGCCCCGCGGAGCGGTGTACGGTGTGCAGCGCCTGGGCAGCTTCGAGGGCGTGCGGGAAAGCCAGCTCAAGCGCTACCACGCGCAGCAGGAGCAACTGTTCGACGAAGCGTTCAAGACGAAAGGGCTCGGCGGCGTGCTTGAACAGGGTATCGAGAGCAGTCTGACCTCGACCCAACTGGCCTTGACCGATCTGTGGGACGAGTTCGGCAAGACCCACCAGCTACCCGCCCAGCGCGAGCGCGAGCTGACTCGCTACATCGCCACGGAGTACCGCAGCGAACGGCGCCGCAGGCCCCAGGTGGGCAGCTACCAGCAGCATCTGCTCGGTGGCGAGAGCGGCCGGATCCTGGCTGGCCACGTGCTGATCAACCGGGCCGGCAAGGCCCTGGACGAAGGTGATCTGGGCAAGGCCCGGCAACTGGCCGGGGAAGTGGCCCAGGGGCCGATCCGTAACAGCCTGCGCGCACAGACGCTGCAGTTCGTCCTCGCCGTCCAGCAGGGACGCCACAAGGAAGCGCTGTCGGGCCTCGAGCAGGTACCCGAGAGCGAATGGCAGCTCGCCTCGCTGACCAGCTATGACCAGATCATCAGCCTGTCCATGAGCCTGGACCGCGCCGACCAGGCCGAGCGCTACCTGCAGAAGGGCAAGGCGGCCTGGGGGCCGGAGCTGATGGCACCGCTGGAGATCATGGTGCGTCTGCGGGACGACCGCGTGGAGCAGGCGCAGCAGGCCTATCAGGTCTGCCAGGGGAGCAAGAGCAAGGGGCTGCTGGCGCAGTGCGAGTCCGCCATCGGCGCGCACAAACCGCAGCAGCCCAAGTTCGACCCGCTCAAGCAGCTCGGCATTCCCGGCCTCGGCCAGTTGACGGGCAGCTGATCAGGGCAGCACCAGCCCGCCGGATTCCTTGTGCAGCTGGCGCAGGTGTTCGCCGATCGCCTTGAGGTTGGCCTCGGTGGCATTGAGTTCGGCCATGCGCTGGGGTTCCAGCAGGCTGCGCACCTCGCGATCGAGGTCGTCGCTGAGCTTGCGCATGGTCTGCTGGCGGCTGCTGCTTTCCGCCTCCAGGCGCTGCCATTCGGCGCTCTGCGGCAGGCCGTAGCCGCCCTGCAGCAGCTCCGCCGGGCGGCTGAGGAAACCGCTGTTGGCGAGCATCTGTTCCAGGGTGCCGCCGGCCTTGGCGAAGCGGGTCTGCCCGGCCTGCTCGCGGGAGCTCAGGTAGTTGCGCTTGAGTTCGTCCTGGGCCAGCAGAAGCTGCCGGCGCTGGGCGGCCTGCTCCAGCAGGAGCAGGGCGGCGCTGGCGCGCAGGTCGGCCCGGGCGAACCAGGGGCGGCGCTGCTCGGCGGTGAGTTCCAGCCAGTCCTCCACTTCTTCCTGGGGCACCTTCAGGCGTTCGCGGACGATCTTGAACATGGCCTGGTAGCGGTCGCGGAAGGAGTCGAAGCGGTAGCCCAGGCGCAGGGCTTCCTTGGGGTCTTCCAATGGCCTGCGGTCAGCCACGCCGCGGCCTTCCAGCAGCTTGAGCAGGCCGTTGGGCATGATGCTGTCGAGATCGCGCAGGGCTGGATGGTCGGTGCCGCTGCGCAGCAGCTTGAGGGTTTCCACCGCGCAGTTGTTGGAGAGGAACCAGTAGTCGCCGTCGTAGCTCCAGTGCATTTGCGCAGCGTGCTCCACCAGGGCTTCCAGTTCGTCGCGGCTGAGCCTGAGGGGCACCGAGGCCAGGCTGCGCAGCTCCACCTTGGTGTATTCCTCGATTACCTGGTGCAGCGGCAGGACGAACAGTCGCGACGGATAGGCGCCGGTGAGCCCGTCCCAGCTGGAGAGCTGCACGTCGCCGACGAAGGCGCGGTAGGAGAGCACCAGGTGCTGGTCGAGGTCGAGGCGGCAGTCCGGCCCGCGTGGACGGCCGGGGGCGCAGATCACCAGGCGCAGCATGCTGTGGCCCCAGCGGCTGACCCAGTTCTGGTTGGCCTCGGCGAACAGGTAGTCCACCTCATAGACGCGCTCGGGGTCGAGTTTGCCCAGGGGCTGCTTGCCGAAGTCGCGGCCGGCGTTGAGGTAGGCGAAGCCGCCGGCGCAGTCGGCCTGTGGTTCCGGGGCCCAGTCGAAGTGCTCGCGGTAGTAGCGGTAGAGCGCCGGGCGACGGCAGGCGTAGGCCGGATCGAGAAGGAAGTACTCCATGTTCACCGCGACGAACTCGCGGGGATTCTTCAGCTCGTAGACATCCGGGCTGCGCGCCACCTGGTGGTTGTCCTGCTCACGAGCGCCGCGCCTGCCGACGTACTGCGGCCAGCCGGCCAGATCCAGCAGGCGCGGGTCATCGCTCAGGGTGAAGCGGCGCGCGGTCTGCCCGCGGCAGTCGCCGGGCAGGCCGACCTGGCCAATGCTGTCGGCCCGATTGCGGCAGCGGAACTGCTGCGTCCTGTCGGCGGCGGACCAGAGCCGCGCACGGTCGTAGATGTGGGTCAGCTCGTGGAGCACGGTGGCGAGCATCTCGCGACGGACCGTGCCATGGACGCGGCCGGTCTTCTGCGTCGCCGCACTGCCATCGGTGAGGTCGGCGAGCAGCTTGCGGTTCAGTACCAGGGCGTCGAAACGGGTGGCGCGGCCGTAGCCGTTTTCCGGCAGCTCATCGCTCCAGCCGACTTCCACTTCGCGGTCCAGGCGCTGGACGAAGGCCGGAGGCAGGGCGGCCAGGGCCTCGTCCAGCAGTTGCTGGCTGGCCTGGCGCTGCTCCGGGGTCAGGCCTTCGGCGTCCAGGCTCAGGCGCAACTCCGCCCGGGCCGTGGCCGCGAGCAGCAGGCCAGCCAGGCAGAGCAGACGCAGCCAGGCGTTCAGGGTCGCGCTCCCGGTCAGGTCAGAGGGCCAGGATGGTTTCCGCCAGGGCCTGGTCGCTGGCATCGCGCGCTTGCGGGAACTGTTCGCGCAGGGCGCCGAAGGCGGCCTCCAGCTGGGCGCCGCGGATCTCGCCGGAACTGGCGACGAAGCTGGCGGCGTCGTCACGGGCGGCCATCACCACTTTCATGTCGCGGATGGAGGTGGTGGTGTCGGAGGTGAAATCGATGGTGCGGTCCAGCGCGCGAACGATGATGTTGCTGGTCGCCACCAGGGTCTGGGCCTGGGCGGCTCCGGCTATGAGGGACAGGGCGATGGCTGCGACAGACAGCGAGCGGCGCATGGAGGCTCTCCGTTGGAAATTTCTAAGGCATTGGACGGAAATACCCGACGGCGGTTCTACGGCCTCGGGCACAGGGCGCGAAGGTTAACGGAATGGGCAGGCGAGAGCCAGGCAGCGCGGGGCGTGCAGCCCGATGGGCCGCGCCTGGTGCGCGGCCCGGAAGGTGCCGTCAGAGGGCGACGATGGCCTGGGCCAGTTGCAGGTCGCTGGCCGCCAGTTGCGGCTGGGTGCTGCGGATGTGCTTGAACGCGGCTTCCAGTTGGGCGCCACGGATTTCGCCGGCACTGGCGACGAAGCTGGCGGCGTCGTCACGGGCAGCGAGCACGATCTTGTCGTCCTTGAAGGACGAAGTGACGTCGGAGGTGGCATCCGAGGTGGCTGCGACGGCGTTGACCACCGCATCGGTGGTGACCACGAAGCTGGTGGCGGAGGCACTGGTGGCGATCGCCAAGAGGGCGGCGGCGCTGAGCAGGCGGAAAGAGGTCATGGGTGGCTCCTTTTACTGACCGGAGCGGCAGCGCGAAAAATGCTGCCGGCTAGGGTGGAAAGCCTAGTCAAAATGGGGCTTTCAGGCCAGTACTGGCCAAGAGCTTGTCCGGTTGCGGCGGCGTGCCGGGGAGGTGCGCCTCCCCGACGCGCAGGGTCGCGAGCGAGGGCTTAGCGCCAGAACGGCCTTGCCAGCTCTTCATGACGCTCGCTCTGGCTGATGCCGACATCCGCCAGGGCGCGCGCGTCCAACTGGGCCAGCTGGCGCCGGGTGCGGATGTTGCGCTGCCATTGGGCGGGGGTGGCGAACAGTCGCAGGTACCAGGGCGCGGCGGGACGGCTGGCATGCAGTTGGGTGGAGGCAGCAGAGGCAGTGAGGGTGCGGTCCATGGCGCTGTTCCTTCCCGTTGTGGCGCGGGGATTGGTTATGGAGGGCCATGATCCCGTTCCCTGGCAAGGCTGTGCAGTCACAGTGGGCGAGAATTGTGCTGCATCAGATTGTTTTGTGTGGAAACTGTACTGGTTCTATCCGGACCAGCTGTGCCGGAATCACCAGGCGCCGAGTGGGAGGGGGCGGGGCAATGATTTGTAGGGTGCGCTGCGCGCACCGGAAGTCCCGCACGGCGTTCCTCATGCGCACGGCGCACCCTGCGCAACAGCCGGGAAATTCCAGGCCCCGGAAACGACGAAACCCGTCGCGGGCGGCGACGGGTTCTGTCTGGGTGTTGCCTTCGGGCCTGGGCCCGGCGAACTGCTTAGCGCCAGAAGGGCTTGTTCAGTTCGGCTTCGCGCTGGGCTTCGCTGATGCCGGCGTCGGCCAGCAGGCGGGTGTCCAGCAGGGCCAGTTGATGACGGCTGGCGATGCGGCGCTGCCACAGCAGCAGGGTGGAAACGGCGCGCAGGGCCCAGGAAGAATTCGAGGATTGTTCGGCGCTTTCGAAGATCAGGTCGGAACTGAGGGTACGTTCCATGGCGGCAGGTCCTTCCCGCTTGTGACGGGGGTTAGTTATCAACTGGTGCCTATGATCCGCCTGGAACAGCCGCGACTGTAGTCACAGTTGCTCTAAATTGTGTTGGTCTTTGTTAGGTTGCTTATTAACTGTTCTGCTGAAATAGAGTGCAACTGTATAGGTGCCCCGTTGAATCACTCGAGATTGAACGGGGCACCCATAGTTTTTCCTGCTTGAAGGTAAAAATGCAGGTCTTTCGAACAGTACAGTTCCGGTTTTTTAGAAACTGTTTTCCTGGCTGTTTGTCAGAATCAATGGTTACAAGCCCATAACTGTTTCGGTCAGTTCGACTCAGCTGGCCAGCATCCGACCGGTTTCTTCCAGATTGATATGCCAGGACATGGCCTCGCGCAGCAGGTGCGGGGTATGGCCGCCCTTGGCGCAAGCCGCGCTGAAGTAGTCCTGCAGCGCCTGGCGGTATTCCGGGTGCACACAGTTGTCGATGATTGCCCGGGCGCGTTCGCGGGGCGCCAGGCCGCGCAGGTCGGCCAGGCCCTGTTCGGTCACCAGGATATCGACGTCGTGTTCGGTGTGGTCCACGTGGCTGACCATGGGCACCACGCTGGAGATGGCGCCGCCCTTGGCGATGGACTTGGTGACGAAGATGGCCAGGTGGGCATTGCGGGCGAAGTCGCCGGAGCCGCCGATGCCGTTCATCATTTTCGTGCCGCCGACGTGGGTGGAGTTGACGTTGCCGTAGAGGTCGAACTCCAGTGCGGTGTTGATGCCGATGATCCCCAGGCGCCGCACAACCTCGGGGTGGTTGGAGATCTCCTGGGGACGCAGCACCAGCTTGTCCTTGTAGCGCTCGAGATTGTCGAAGACATCGGCGTTGCGGCGTGCGGAGAGGGTAATGGAGCTGCCGGAGGCGAAGCGCAGCTTGCCGGCGTCGATCAGGTCGAAGGTGGAATCCTGCAGGACCTCGGAGTACATGGTCAGGTCCTGGAAAGGCGACTCGATCAGGCCGCACATCACCGCGTTGGCGATGCTGCCGATACCCGCCTGCAGCGGCGCCAGGTTGTTGCTCATGCGTCCGGCGTCCACTTCGCGCTTGAAGAAGTCGATCAGGTGGTCGGCGATGGCCTGGGTCTCATGGTCCGGCGGCAGCACGGTGGACAGGGAGTCCGGCTGTTCGGTGATGACGATGGCGGCGATCTTGGCCGGGTCGATCGGGATGGCGTTGCTGCCGATGCGGTCGTCCACGCGGGTCAGCGGGATCGGCGTGCGGGTCGGCCGGTAGGTGGGGATATAGATGTCGTGCAGGCCTTCCAGGTTGGGGTTGTGCGCCAGGTTGATCTCGACGATCACGCGCTTGGCGAAGATCGCGAAGCTGGCGGAGTTGCCCACGGAGGTGGTCGGTACGATGTGGCCCTGCTCGGTGATGGCCACAGCTTCGATCACCGCGATGTCCGGCAGCTTGAGTTGATGGTTGCGCAACTGCTCGACGGTTTCCGACAGGTGCTGGTCGATGAACATCACCTCGCCGGCATTGATCGCCTTGCGCAGGGTGCTGTCCACCTGGAAGGGCATGCGCCGGGCCAGCACGCCGGCCTCGGTGAGCTGCTTGTCGAGGTCGTTGCCGAGGCTCGCACCGGTCATCAGGCTGATCTGCAGCGGCTGCTCCTTGGCTCGCGCGGCCAGCGCCTGGGGGACGGCCTTGGCTTCGCCGGCGCGGGTGAAACCGCTCATGCCGACGGTCATGCCGTCTTCGATCAGGGCTGCGGCGTCGGCCGCACTCATCACCTTGCCCAGCAGGGAGGGCAGGCGCACGCGATCAGAGTACATGGGGAAGAACCTCGGACAACGGGTAGGAGCCGCGCAGTCTAGGGGCTGGCGGGGTGCCCGGCTTCTATACCAAGGTCGAAGAAATGGCTCTATCCAGGGCCTTTTGTCGGGGAGGGACGGCGGGTGCGTCATCTGTAGGGGCGAATTCATTCGCCAAGCAGGCCGAAGGTCTGCCCTCGGCCATCTCGAAGCGGGGCCGCTGCGCGACCCTTGGCGAATGAATTCGCCCCTACAAGGAAAGGCACGCCCTGCAGGCCGCCACGAAAACAAAAACCCCGGCACCAGGCCGGGGTCTTCGCTGCAGCAGGGCGGGGAATCAGTCCACCGCTTTCACCATGTCCTCGATCACCTTCTTGGCGTCGCCGAACACCATCATGGTCTTGTCCATGTAGAACAGTTCGTTGTCCAGGCCGGCGTAGCCGCTGGCCATGGAGCGCTTGTTGACGATGATGGTCTTGGCCTTGAAGGCTTCCAGGATCGGCATGCCGGCGATCGGCGACTTGGGATCGTTCTTCGCCGCCGGGTTGACCACGTCGTTGGCGCCCAGCACCAGGACCACGTCGGCCTGGCCGAACTCGGAGTTGA
This sequence comes from Pseudomonas sp. GCM10022186, assembly GCF_042656385.1. NCBI lineage: Bacteria > Pseudomonadati > Pseudomonadota > Gammaproteobacteria > Pseudomonadales > Pseudomonadaceae > Pseudomonas > Pseudomonas sp. GCM10022186. Next base: position 13,454 of record NZ_JBHSOU010000021.1, on the reverse strand, counting down.
TGTCCTCCATCTCGAACACCTGCTCGTAGGGCACTTCGGCCTCGGCCAGCAGTACGTTCATGTGACCGGGCATGCGGCCCGCCACCGGGTGGATCGCATACTTCACGTTGATGCCGCGATGGGAGAGCTTTTCCGACAGCTCCATCAGCGCGTGCTGGGCACGGGCCACCGCCAGGCCGTAGCCGGGGACGATGATCACGCTGTCGGCGTTGGTCAGCAGGAAGGCAGCGTCATCGCTTGATCCGGATTTCACCGGGCGCTGCTCCTGGCTGCCAGCCGCCGCACCGGCGTCGGCTTCGGCGCCGAAGCCGCCGAGGATCACGTTGAAGAAGGAGCGGTTCATCGCCTTGCACATGATGTACGACAGGATCGCACCCGAGGAGCCCACCAGGGAGCCCGCCACGATCAGCATCGAGTTGTTCAGCGAGAAGCCGATACCGGCCGCCGCCCAGCCCGAGTAGCTGTTCAGCATGGACACCACCACCGGCATGTCGGCACCGCCGATCGGGATGATGATCAGCACGCCGATGACGAAGGCCAGGGCCACCAGCAGGGCGAAGGCGGTGAAGTTGCCGGTGAAGGTGAAGTACAGACCGAGGGCGATGATCGCCAGGCCCACCAGCAGGTTCAGCTTGTGCTGGCCGGCGAACTGCACCGGGGCACCCTGGAACAGGCGGAACTTGTACTTGCCCGACAGCTTGCCGAAGGCGATCACCGAACCGGAGAAGGTGATGGCACCGATGGCCGCGCCGAGGAACAGCTCCAGGCGGTTACCGGCCGGAATGGCGTCGCCCAGGGCGGCAACGATGCCCAGGGACTGCGGCTCGGCCACGGCGGCGATGGCGATGAACACCGCGGCCAGACCGATCATGCTGTGCATGAAGGCCACCAGCTCCGGCATCTTGGTCATTTCCACGCGCTTGGCCATGATCGAGCCGGCGGTACCGCCGACCAGCAGGCCGACGATCACGTAGCCGATGCCCTGGGTGGCGAGGTCCGCGCCCAGCTTGTAGATGAGGCTGACGGTGGTGACCACGGCGATGGCCATGCCGACCATGCCGAACAGGTTGCCGCGACGGGACGAGGTCGGGTGCGACAGGCCCTTGAGCGCCTGGATGAAGCACACCGAGGCGACGAGGTAGAGAAGAGTGATCAGGTTCATGCTCATGGTCAGTGCTTCTCCAACGCCTTCGGCGCTTTCTTCTTGAACATTTCCAGCATGCGGCGGGTGACCAGGAAGCCACCGAAGACGTTCACCGCGGCCAGCGCCACAGCCAGGGTGCCCATGGCCTTGCCCAGCGGGGTGACGGTGAGGGCTGCGGCCAGCATGGCGCCGACGATCACGATCGCCGAAATGGCGTTGGTCACGGCCATCAGCGGGGTGTGCAGGGCCGGGGTGACGTTCCACACCACGTGGTAGCCGACGTAGATGGCCAGCACGAAGATGATCAGGTTGTAGATGCCGTCGGAAATCAGGTCCATGGTCTCTATCCTTATGCGTTCACTTTTTGCGGAGCAGCGGTCGCGGCGGGAGCGCCGTTGCTACGCACGACATTGCCGTCGCGGCACATCAGGCATGCGGCGACGATGTCGTCTTCGAGGTTGATGGTGAGCTGGCCGTCCTTGTCGATGATCAGCTTGAGGAAGTCCAGCAGGTTGCGCGCATAGAGGGCCGAGGCGTCCGCCGGCACCAGGGCCGCCAGGTTGCTGTGGCCGACGATGGTCACGCCGTGCTTGATCACCACCTGCTCGGCTTCGGTCAGCGGGCAGTTGCCGCCCTGGGCCGCGGCCAGGTCGATGACCACCGAGCCCGGCTTCATCTCGGCGACGGTGGCCTCGTGCAGCAGGGTCGGCGCCTTGCGGCCCGGGATCAGCGCGGTGGTGATGACGATGTCGGCCTGCTTGGCGCGTTCGTGCACGGCTTTCGCCTGGCGCTCCATCCAGGACTGCGGCATCGGCCGGGCGTAGCCGCCGACGCCCTGGGCGCATTCGCGCTCTTCATCGGTCTCGAAGGGCACGTCGACGAACTTGGCGCCGAGGGATTCGATCTGCTCCTTCACCGCCGGGCGCACGTCGGAGGCTTCGATCACCGCGCCCAGGCGCTTGGCCGTGGCGATGGCCTGCAGGCCGGCGACGCCGGCGCCGAGGATCAGCACGCGGGCGGCCTTCACGGTGCCGGCCGCGGTCATCAGCATGGGCATGAAGCGCGGGTAGTGGTTGGCCGCCAGCATCACCGCCTTGTAGCCGGCGATGTTGGCCTGGGAGGACAGCACGTCGAGGCTCTGGGCGCGGGAGGTGCGCGGCGCCGCTTCGAGGGCGAAGGCAGTGATGCCGCGGGCGTTCATGCGCGCGATGACTTCGTTGCTGAAGGGGTTGAGCATGCCGACCAGTACGGCACCGGCGCGCATGTGCGCCAGCTCGCCCTCGGTCGGGGCAACCACTTTCAGCACCAGGTCGGCGCCGAAGGCAGCGGCGTCGTTGCCAATGGTGGCTCCAACGGCCTCATAGGCACTGTCCGGGATGCAGGCGCTGACGCCAGCCCCGCTTTGGACCGTCACCCGGTGGCCTTGGCTCACCAGCTTCTTGATGGTTTCGGGCGTCGCGGCAACCCGCGTCTCGCCAGCATGGCTTTCGAGAGGAACACCGATGTGCACTTCAAATCTCCTGCGTGATCGATCTGATCTGGTGAACCAGTGCACTGCGGATGGTGCTCTGGCGAGGCGGATCCGCCTTTCAACAGCCTGGTATCGCAACAGCCGAAACCTGGTGGCCCGGCATTCTGCAATCGGAACCTCAACTGCTTCAAGCAGTTCTGGAGTAAAACGATACAATAACTACAAGTCACGATTAGACTTGCTGTCCCTGGCTTCCGTTCCAGGCCCCGTCATCACTGGTGGAGGCGAGCCTTCACCGAGGAATCCGGTGCCGGTCTCCATCCCCAGGCTGAATGACTATCCATCAAAGCAGCGCCAGTACAGGCTTTCGGTACGTGACATCCTGCCGTTAATGGCTGGCGCACTGTTAGTAAGACTTTTTAATAGTTGCCATAAGGCTGCGGAAAATGGGCGTTCTGTAGTTTTTTTGAGTGCCTGACTACAAGGTCAAGATCGCGATTTCGGCTGATAGGTGAGGGGAAGCGTAGTTCGCATGCAAGCCAGTCGCCTCGCGGGCTGCGCCATTTTGTCGCGGCTGCCGTAACGGGAACGGACGATGTCG
>NZ_JBHSOU010000021.1:0-10167 GCF_042656385.1 Pseudomonas sp. GCM10022186 | reverse complement strand
AGGAGCGAATTTCTGCGGGCGCTTTCGGGGGGGGGGGGGCCAGGCGAAATGTCCGCAGGGTGGATGCGAGGAGCGCTACACGCTGGTGGGGCTAGACCAATAATCCCAGCGTCTTGGCACGCATGACCGCCTGGGTGCGGCGCTTCACGCCGAGCTTGCTGTTGATCTTCTTGGTGTGGGTTTTCACCGTGTTCACCGAGATGAACAGATAGCCGCCGATCTCCTGGTTGGAGAAGCCCTCGGCCAGCAGTTGCAATACCGCACGCTCGCGCTGGCTGAGCAGGCTTGCCTGGTCGTTCTCGGCGGCACCTGCGCCGTCGCCGCGCGGCGCGTCGCGCAGCAGGCCATGCATCCCCAGGCGTTCGGCCTGTTCCAGGGCCTGGCGTTGCAACTGTCCGGCTTCGGCACGGCCTAGGGCGCGCCAGGTGGCCGCCAACGCCAGGCGCACCTCGCAGCCCAAGGGGACGAACTGCAGGTTCTGGCATTGCTCCAGGAGCGTCTGGAGCAGGGCCTCGGCCTGCTCGGCGGCGCCGGTTTCCAGTTGCGAGCGGGCCAGCAGCAGCTGGTTGCGCAGGGGCAGGGTCGGGTAGTCCAGCGGCGCCATCCAGGCGCGTTCGCCAACGAAGTAGCGCTGGATACGCAGGGCCACCGGCTCGATCCGTTCCCAGCGACACTGGCGCGCCAGTACGCGCATGCCCTGCAGGTTCAGCACGCCGCTGTAGGCGTAGCGCCAGACCTGGCGGCAGTGCATTTGCCGCTCGGCCTCGCGCAGCTCCTGGAAGGCCTGGTCGAACTGGCCGCGGCGGGCGTGCAGCTCCGCCAGGCCAAGGAACCCGTGGAGGGCGAAGGGGTCCTGGCAGCCCTGGGCCTGCTCCAGGCCGGCGTGCAGGGCGCATTCGGCGGCATCCAGGCGATCGCCGATCAGATGCAGTTCAGCCTGGATCAGGTGCAGGCGGCCGAGCATCAGGCTGTCTTCCTGCTTGCGCTGGCCGATCAGGGCGAAGCTTTGCTCCAGCAGTGTCTGGGCCCGGCCGAACTCGCCGCGCAGCAGAAGCAGGCGAATGCGGTCGAGGTTGATCAGCACCTCGAACAGCAGGCTGCCGTGGCGGCGGGCGATTTCCAGGGCCTTGTGCAAATGCGCCGGCGCCTCTTCGGGCGCGCCGCTGGCCATGGCCACCCGCGCCAGGGTGGAGTAGCAGAACAGGATGGGCATCCAGTCGTGCTCGGGCAGGTGCTCCAGGGCTTCGCGGCAATCCCGTTGGGCGCCGGCCACGGATTGGCTGCGCAGCGCCGCGAGCACTCCGTTGAGGGCCTGCCAGTTGGCCAGCAGCTTGCGGTTGCGCAGGGCGCTTGGCTGCGGCAGGAAGTGACCGAGCTTGGCGATGCAGGCTTCGGCCTCGTCCAGGCGCCAGGAAATCAGCAGCCCCCAGGCGTTCAGGCTGAGCAGGCGCGGGGTGCTTTCCAGCAGGGCGGCGGGCAGGCGGGCACGCCAGGCCAGGAGATGGGCCAGATGCTGTTCGCCGGTCAACCATTCCTGGCCGAGGCGTTCCAGGTAGTTGGCGGCGGCTTCCAGCTGGCCGGCGCAGAGGGCCTGCTCGATGGCGTCTTCCACCTGGCCGGCGGCGATGAACATGCGACAGGCGCTGAGGTGCAGGTGGGTGGCGGCCGCCTCGCTGATGCGGTGGCGCAGCGCGCGCGCCACGGCGGGCAGCACGCGGTACCAGGTGCCGTGCTCGTCCAGCGGCATGCAGAAGGCCTGCCGCGCCAGCAGGCGCTCGAAGAGCGCGGCACCGTCGCTGTCCTCCCAGAGATGCTGGCAGAGGCTGGCGGACACCTTGGGCAGGTGCGCGAGGGCGAACAGGCAGTTCGCCTCGTCCGGGCCGAGCCGGCTCAGCAACTCGTGGTCCAGGTACTCCTTCAGCCAGCAGTGGTTGCCGTTGGTGCTCGCCGGCGCCTTGCCGGAGAGTTGCAGGCGCACGCCGGCACACCAACCCTCGGTTTCCTGCCAGAGCTCCTCGCGCAGGACGGCGCTGGTTTGCGGCGCCAGTTGGTCCACCAGACGTTCGTGCTCCTCACGGTCGAGGGCCAGCTGGATGGCGTCCAGTTCCAGCAGTTCGCCGGCCAGGAGCAGGCGTGGCAGGTTCCAGGCCGGGCGCTGGCGTACGCTGACCAGCAGGCAGAGTCCGGGCAGGGCGCGGGTCAGCAACTGGTCGATGCAGTCGTCGAGGCCGGCAGGCGGGTGGTCGGGATAATCGTCCAGCACCAGCCAGACCTGCTCGCCGCGATGGGCCAGCAGGTGCTGCAGGGCCTGGGCCGCGGGTAGCGCTGGGACGGCCTCGCCCAGTTCGGCGACGAGTTGGGCGAGCAGCTGGTCCGCTGTCAGCGGTTGACCCGCGAGGTTGAGCCAGATGACCAGGCCGGGCTCGGCCTGGGCGCGAAGGAATTCGTTGAGCAGCACGCTCTTGCCGAAACCGGCCGGGGCGCAGAGCAGGCGCAGCCGTGCATCCTCGGCGGCGAGGCGTTCGACCAGCTGCGGGCGTGGTACGTGTGCCGGAGGCAGGCGAGGCAGGAGGGCATGCAATGTCTGGCCGGGACGGGGCATGGGGCGGTTCTCGCGGAGTTGTTGTTATGGATGAACCGGAGCCTCGCAGACTAGATGGCCCAGAGGTGGGCTTGAAGCAGCATGGACAGCGCTGATGGGGCACCATAAGGCGTGGGCGGAGGTAAATGGGCGCCCCGCCGATGGGGCGCCCGGAGGGGGTCAGCGGATACCCGCGTTGCGCAGGGCGGCCGGGGTGTAGTCGGCGCCGTTGGCGGCGAAGCCGAACTCGATGCCGTGCTTCTCTTCGTTCTTCATCCCCAGGGCGATGTAGCGCCCGGCGATGAGGTCGTAGAGGGCCTCCACCGCGTAGGAGCTGACCTGGCGCTGGTAGTGGTAGCTGGCATGGCCTTCGCCGACGCGCCAGAGCTGGCCGCGGCCGTCGTAGTGGTCGGCATAGGCGATTTGCCAGCTGTCCTCGTCGATGAAGTAGTGGCGCTTGGCATAGATGTGGCGCTCGCCCGGCTTGAGGGTGGCGACCACTTCCCAGACCCGGTGCAGCTCGTAGCGGGTCAGGTCCTGGTTCAGGTGGCCGGGCTGGATGATGTCCTTGTACTTGAGCGCGGGCGATTCCAGCTTGTAGCTGTTGTAGGGGATGTACATCTCCTTCTTGCCCACCAGCTTCCAGTCGTAACGGTCCGGGGCGCCGGAGAACATGTCGAAGTTGTCGGAGGTGCGCATGCCGTCGGCGGCGGTTCCGGGGCCGTCGTAGGCCACCTGGGGCGCGCGGCGCACGCGGCGCTGGCCGGCGTTGTAGAGCCAGGCCAGGCGCGGCTCCTTCACCTGGTCGATGGTTTCGTGGACCAGCAGCACGTTGCCGGCCAGGCGCGAGGGCGCCAGCACCCGCTGCTTGAAGTAGAGCAGCACGTTGGCCGACTTTTCCTTGTCCAGCTGGTTCATGTCCGCCGGGAAGGCGACTTCGTCTTCGAACTGCACCGGCGTGAAGGAGCCGTTGGTCTGTGGCGTGGCCTGGACCACCAGGCGCCGGGCGTTGCCGCCGCGGTAGCGGGTGACGTGGTTCCACAGTACCTGGACGCCGTCCTTGGGGATCGGGAAGGCGTAGTAGTGGCTCTCGGCGAAGTTGGACAGGCCGTTTCCGCCGTCCACCGGCTGGGTATTGAGGGCGCTCTGCTTCGCCGCGTCGTAGATGGCCTGGGGCGCTGCGGCGCTGCGGTGGCTGGGGTAGACGGGGATCTTGTAGGTGCTGGCGTAGCGCTTGAACATCGCCAGCTGGCCGGGAGACAGCTTGTCCTTGTATTGCTCGACGTTGGCGGCGGTGATGGTGAACAGCGGCTGTTCGTTGGCGTAGGGGTTGCCGAGGAAGCCATTGGAGTCGATCACCGCGGCATTGGTTGGCAGGCCGCCGGTCCAGGCCGGGATGCTGCCGTCGGCGTTGCCGACCTTCTCCGCCCCCAGCGGGGTGAGGTTGGTGCCGAGCTGGGCCGCTTCTTCCTGGGTGGCGGCGGCCATGACGTTGGCGGACAGCAGGCTGAGGGCCAGGGCGCCGCATTGCAGGATGCTTCTCTTGGTCATTTGGGAGTCCCTGTGGTCAGAAGTTGAGGCCGAAGCTGAGGGCGACGAAGTCGCGGTCAGTGGTCGGGTTGAAATGGCCGCCGAAGAAGTCCGTGTAGCTCAGGCTGGCGGTGTAGGTGTTCTGGTACTCGGCGTTGAGACCCAGGCTGATGGCCTTGGAGCCTTCGTTGAAGTTCGGGCCATAGCCGTCCACGTCGTGGGACCAGGCGATGCTCGGGGTCAGGTTGATACCGGCGAAGACGTTGCTGTAGTCCAGGCTGGCGCGGGCGCGGTAACCCCAGGAGCTGCTGGTGTAGAAGCCGTTGTCGTTGCACTCGCGCTGGGCCGGGCTGGCGGCGGTGAGCGTCAGGCAGACGGCCTGGGCGGAGAGCTGGCCGGGGCCGTAGATGGGGTCGCGGCCGAAGCGCAGTTCGCCGATATCGTCATCCAGGCCGCCGATGTGGTTGTAGCCCACTTCGCCCACCAGGGTCAGGCGGCTTGCGCCCCAGATCTGGTCGATGAAATGGGTGGCGGTGACCTGGGCCTGGGTGACCGGCTTGCGCTCATAGCCATGCAGGTCTTCGCCGGCGCGGTTGCGCGCGTGGCCGCTCTCGAAGATCGGCACGTTGGGGATGCCCAGGGCGGCGAAGGACAGGTCGGTGCTGTTGAGCTGCAGCGGCATGTTCGGCCGGAAGCTGACCTCGCCCGCCACCGAGGTGCCCTCGATGTTGGTCTGGAAGCTCAGGCCGTAGAGGCGGATGTCTTCCGGGTACTCGATGAAGTAGCGCGCGCCTGGGGCTCCCGGGATGATCAGCGCGCTCGGGGTGGTGGTGCGGATGGTGCTGAAGATCGGGCCACGGCTGTGGTAATTCATCGCGTAGGCACCGAGCTCGGTGTCGTTGAGCTCGGGCACGAACCAGCGCAGGGCCACGCCGAACTGGCCACTGTCACGGGCGTCGCGGTCGCCGGCACGCGGAATGTAGAGCGTGCCGCCGGTGTTGGTGGACACGCCGGGCGGCAGGTCCGGACCGTTGACCACGAGGCGGTCGACGCAACCATCGGCCACCACGTCCGAGGTGGAGAAGAAGGTGCCGCAGTTGTCGACGACGGTCTGGTCCCACTCCAGCTGGTAGAAGGCTTCGGCCGAGAGGTTGTCGGTCAGGCTCTGGGACAGGTAGATCAGGTTCACCGGGATCAGGCCTTCCTTGATCTCCGCGCCTGGACGGCGGAAGGCCGCCACGTCGATCGGGTTGATCGAGTTGATGCTGTTGCCGATGAAGGTGCTCTCGCCCCAGCTCACCACCTGCTTGCCGATGCGGAAGCTGCCCGGCAGGTCCCCCAGGTTGTAGTTGTGGTAAAGGAAGGCATCGAGCAACTGGGCGCCGGAGGAGCGGGCGCCTTCCTTGCGGTTGTGGTCGTCGATGTCATAGAAGAGCCGGTGCTCGTCCTTCAGCTCGAAGTCGTACCAGTACTTGCCGCGCAGGAAGACGCCGGTGTCACCGTATTTCAGTTCCAGGTCGTGGATGCCCTTGAAGATCTTCGAGAAGGTCTCGCCTTTCTTGAAGTTCAGGCGACCGTCATCGGAGGTCCGCGACAGCGCCTCGCCGCCACTGGCGGTGGAGATGAATTCCGGGTCGGCTGAGCGTACGGCCCAGCTGGCGCCGATCGAGAGGGAGGAGTCGAACTGGGCTTCGATCTCGCCGATGTTGAACGTGATGGCAGAGGCCTGGGCGCTGCAACCCAGGGCGACGGCGGCGGCCAGCGTGTGCGGCCGGAAGATTCCGCGCATTGTTCTTGTTGTCATGCGGCTCTCCAGAGCGGGTCTTGGGAGGCCTCATGCTAATCAGCCGCAACCGCCCCCATAACTGCCTGAATGGGCGATTTCACCTATCACCCGAGTGGGTGATGGGGGCGCCGGAAAGACGCTTAGACGAGGGCTTGCGCTGCGACCGTGCGGGGCGCGCGCCGGGGATTGCTACCTGGCGTTACAACGGGGGCGTCAGTCCAGGCCTGCTTCGCTCCGATAGCGGCGGGCGGCCTCCACCAGCCAGTCGCGGAAGGCACCGAGGGCGGCGGACTCGAGCTTGCGCTCGGGAATGATCAGGTAATAGGCCTTGTCGCTGCGGAAACTGTGGGGGTGGGCGACCACCAGGTGGCCGTCGGCCAGTTCGCGCTGGATAAGGAAGGGCGGGATCAGCGCCACGCCCATTTCGTGCATGGCGGCCTGGGCCAGCATGGAGAACAGCTCGTAGCGCGGCCCGCTGAGGTCGCGTGCGACGTTCATTCCCAGTGAGCTGAACCACTGGCGCCAGGCATAGGGCCGGGTGGTCTGCTGCAGCAGGGGCAGCCGGGCGATGGTCTCGGCATCCAGGCCGCTGCGCCCTTCCAGCAACGCCGGGCTGCACACCGGCACCGAGTTTTCATGCATCAGGAAGTCGGCTCGGGTACCGGACCACTCGGCGTCGCCGAAGTAGAGGGCTGCGTCGAAGTCGGTATCGGCGAAGAGGAAGGGCCGGGTGCGGTTGGTCAGGTTGACCGTGACTTCCGGGTGCAGGCGCTGGAAGTCCTTCAGCCTGGGCAGCAGCCACCGGGTGCCGAAGGTGGGCACTATGGCCAGTTCCACCGTCATCGCCCCCTGCTGGCCCATCACCGCAAGTGTGTCGCGCTCCACGGCGTCGAGTTGGGCGGCAATACGCCGGGAATAGGCCAGCCCGGCCTCGGTGAGTTTTACCCCGCGCCGCGAGCGACGGAACAGCTCCAGCCCGAGGAACTCCTCCAGTCCGGCGATCTGCCGGCAGATGGCGCTCTGGGTGAGCGCCAGTTCCTCGGCCGCCTTGGTGAAACTCTGGTGGCGGGCGGCGGACTCGAAGGCGACCAGGGCGGCAGTGCTGGGGATCTTCCGACGCATGCTGTACCTCGGCCTCACAACAAATGGCGCTAAAAGGGGCTGTTTGGCTCTACGGAGTGAGAAATTAGCACAACAACATGCGAAATCCTCGTTTGTCCGATTCGGCCTAGGCTGTCTAGGATGATCCAACACTAATAAGGCAGGGTCCCCAGATGGCCCGGCTCCCCGAACTCCGCTTATCGAGGACACTCCCATGGCTGCCAAAGCAAGCTTCAACTGGATCGACCCGCTGCTGCTGGACCAGCAACTCACCGAAGAAGAGCGCATGGTGCGTGACAGCGCCCAGCAGTTCGCCCAGGACAAGCTGGCCCCGCGCGTCCTCGAAGCCTTCCGCCACGAGCAGACCGACCCGGCGATCTTCCGCGAAATGGGCGAAGTGGGCCTGCTGGGCGCCACCATTCCCGCCGAGTACGGCGGCAGCGGCCTCAACTACGTGTGCTACGGCCTGATCGCCCGCGAGGTGGAGCGCGTCGACTCCGGCTACCGCTCGATGATGAGCGTGCAGTCGTCCCTGGTGATGGTGCCGATCAACGAGTTCGGCAGCGAGGCGCAGAAGCAGAAGTACCTGCCCAAGCTGGCCAGCGGCGAGTGGATCGGCTGCTTCGGCCTGACCGAGCCGAACCACGGTTCCGACCCGGGCTCGATGATCACCCGCGCGAAGAAGGTCGACGGCGGCTACCGCCTGACCGGCGCCAAGATGTGGATCACCAACAGCCCGATCGCCGATGTCTTCGTGGTCTGGGCCAAGGATGATGCCGGCGAGATCCGCGGCTTCATTCTCGAGAAGGGCTGGCAGGGCCTGTCCGCGCCGGTCATCCACGGCAAGGTCGGCCTGCGTGCCTCGATCACCGGCGAGATCGTGATGGACAACGTGTTCGTCCCGGAAGAAAACGCCTTCCCCGAGGTGCGCGGCCTGCGCGGCCCCTTCACCTGCCTGAACTCCGCCCGCTACGGCATTTCCTGGGGCGCCCTGGGCGCCGCCGAGGCCTGCTGGCACACCGCGCGCCAGTACGTGCTGGACCGCCAGCAGTTCGGCCGTCCGCTGGCCGCCAACCAACTGATCCAGAAGAAGCTGGCCGACATGCAGACCGAGATCACCCTGGCCCTGCAAGGCTGCCTGCGCCTGGGCCGGATGAAGGACGAAGGCACCGCGGCGGTGGAAATCACCTCGATCATGAAGCGCAACTCCTGCGGCAAGGCCCTGGATATCGCCCGCCTGGCCCGCGACATGCTGGGCGGCAACGGCATTTCCGACGAGTTCGGCGTGGCCCGCCACCTGGTCAACCTGGAAGTGGTGAACACCTACGAAGGGACCCACGACGTCCACGCGCTGATCCTGGGTCGCGCCCAGACCGGTATCCAGGCGTTCTTCTGATCAGCATGAGCTGGAAGCCGAAAGCTTGAAGCTGGAAGAGTAGGAGCCAACGCTCTTCTAGCTTCTAGCTTCTAGCTTCTAGCTTCTAGCTTCTAGCTTCTAGCTTCTAGCTTCTCGACGAGGTTTCTATGGCTGGCGCGCTCTCCCATATCCGTGTGCTCGATCTCTCCCGTGTACTGGCTGGCCCCTGGTCCGGCCAGATCCTCGCGGACCTGGGGGCCGAGGTCATCAAGGTCGAACGACCAGGCTCCGGCGACGACACCCGCGCCTGGGGGCCTCCTTTCCTCAAGGGCACCGATGGTCGCGATACCAGCGAGGCGGCCTATTTCCTCTCGGCCAACCGCAACAAGCAGTCGGTGACCATCGACTTCACCCGTCCCGAAGGCCAGAAGCTGGTCCGCGAGCTGGCGGCGAAGTCCGACATCCTCATCGAGAACTTCAAGGTGGGCGGCCTGGCCACCTATGGGCTGGACTATGAGTCGCTGAAGGCCATCAACCCGCGCCTCATCTATTGCTCCATTACCGGCTTCGGCCAGTTCGGCCCCTATGCCAAACGGGCCGGCTACGACTTCATGATCCAGGGGCTGGGCGGGCTGATGAGCATCACCGGCCGCTCCGACCAGGAAGAGGGCGCCGGGCCGGTCAAGGTGGGTGTGGCGCTGACCGACATCCTTACCGGGCTGTATTCCTCAGTCGCCATGCTGGCCGCGCTGGCCTCGCGGGAGATCACTGGCAAGGGACAGCATATCGACATGGCGCTGCTCGACGTGCAGGTCGCCTGTCTGGCCAACCAGGCAATGAACTACCTGACCACGGGTAATCCGCCGCACCGTCTGGGTAACGCCCATCCGAACATAGTGCCGTACCAGGATTTCCCCACAGCGGATGGCGATTTCATCCTCACCGTGGGTAATGACAGTCAGTTCCGCAAGTTTTGCGAGGTCGCCGGTCATCGGGAGTGGGCGGACGACCCGCGTTTTTCAACCAACAAGGCGCGAGTGGCTCATCGCGCCGAGCTGATACCGCTGATTCGCCAGGCCACCGTCTTCAAGACCTCGGCCGAATGGGTGAGTGCGCTGGAAGAAGTCGGCGTGCCCTGCGGGCCCATCAATGACCTGGCGGCGGTCTTCGCCGATCCCCAGGTACAGGCGCGGGGGCTGCGGGTCGAACTGGAACATCCCCTGGCCGGGGTAGTGCCGCAGGTGGCCAGCCCACTGCGCTTTTCCGATACGCCGGTGGAGTACCGCATGCCGCCGCCGCTTCTCGGCGAACATACCCGGGAAGTGCTCCAGCGCGTATTGGGTCTTGCTGGCGAGCAGGTGGATGCATTGCGCAAGGCGGAAGTTATCTAGCCCTCTTCTTATATATAGGTGCAAAGAGTCATTTGAAGATAATTTCAAAAAGGGGGTTTACAGCCTTCCCGGCTCATGTAGAATGCGCGCCTCGCTGACGGGGACCGAGGTTCTCGAAGGCGGTAAGCTGTTGAAATGAAAAGAAATTTTCAAAATACAGCTTGACGGCAAGGCGGGGTGATGTAGAATGCGCCCCTCGCTGAAGCGACCAGGTCGCAGAAGCAGCAAGCAGTTGAGTAGAAAAGAAAATTTCGAAAAACAGCTTGACAGCAAGAAGGGCTGCGGTAGAATGCGCGGCCTCGGTTGAGACGAAAGAATTGATCGAAACGCTCTTTAACAACTGAATCAAGCAATTCGTGTGGGTGCTTGTGAGGTAAGTCTGGTAGTCGACTGATTATCAGCATCACAAGTAACACTCGTG
>NZ_JBHSOU010000020.1:11971-97931 GCF_042656385.1 Pseudomonas sp. GCM10022186 | reverse complement strand
TGCCAGGCGTTTTCGTAGCGGTCGTTGGGCTGGTCCGGGTTCTTGTAGATGCGCACCAGGCCGGGATGCTCCGGGTCGCTGCCGGCCACCGGGTGGTCTTCCAGTTCGCCGAAGCGGCGGGCGAAGGCCACATGCTCGGCGCGGCTGATGTCCTGGTCGCGGAGGAACAGCACCTTGTGCTGGAGCAGCAGGGCCTTGATCTCGGCGAACAGGCTGTCGTCACGGGCGGCATCGCCCAGGTTCACACCGCTGATCTCGGCGCCAATACTGCAAGTGAGTTGTTCTACGCGCATCTTGTTGTTCTCCTCAGGCGAAGTTTGTTCGGCCGTGCCGTGGGGCTTTCAGCGCGGTCCGTGAGGAGGAATCTAGGGACGAGGGGGGAGGGGGCGACCATTCATTTGATGACAGGGCTTTCGCAGTTGATGACAAGTTCCCGCGCGCCGATACGGGAATACTCTCGACATTGACCTGGGTCAGTTTTCGCGCAGGTATCGAGCCAGGTTCGAGACGAAGCCCCCTTCGATTTTCGCCTCCCGGCGAGTCTCTTTTTTTCAGTCGTCGAAATGCCGCCCACAAAAAAGAAACCCAAAAGGCTTGCCCCTCGTCTGCAAAGATTCAGGCGATGAACAGGCATCAGGATTACTGCGCCCTCTCAGCCGACCAGACGCTTGATATAGGCCTCCCTGAGCATTCGTGTGACGGTGCCGGGCTTGCCCGACCCGATGGGCTGCCCATCGATGGCGATCACGGGGTAGACCAGCGTGGTCGACGAGGTCACGAAGGCTTCGGCCGCCTGTTTCGCCTCCTCGAGGGAAAATGCCCGCTCCTCGATGCGGTAGCCGCACTCCTGGATGACCGTCAGCATGCTGGATCGGGCGATCCCCGGAAGCAGGGCCTGGGACAGCTCCCGTGTCACGATCGAGCCCTGGGCGTTCAGGATGAACGCGTTGTTCGAGCTGCCTTCGGTCACCAGCCCGTCGCGGACCAGCCAGGCGTCATCCGCGCCCTGTTGCCTGGCCGCCTCCTTTGCCATGCAGGCGTAGAGCAGCTGGGTCGTCTTGATGTCACTGCGTTGCCAGCGCAGGTCCGGCAGGCTGATGACCGACAGCCCGCGCTTGGCTATCGGACTATCCAGGATGGCCTTCTCCTGCGTGTAGATGACCCAGGTACAGGGCGTCGACTCATCCGGATAGGCGAAGTTGCGGTCCTGCACGCCACGGCTGACCTGGACGTAGACCAGGCCTTCGGTCACGGCGTTGAGCTTGACCAGCCGCGCGTGGATTGCGGCCAGCTCGGCTTCATCGAAGCTGGCGACCATCCCCAGCTCCAGGAGCGAACGGCGCAGCCGCGCCATATGGGCGGCGAAGTCGATCAGGCGCCCGCCGATCACCGCGGTGACTTCGTACACCGCATCCCCGAACATGAATCCACGATCGAATACGGAGATCTTGGCTTCGTTTTCGGGAAGGTAACTGCCATTGAGGTAGATAGTGCGCATGCTGGCTGATGCCTTTGCTGGGGACGTCCGCTATCGCTGGTGGCCTGCACCGGCTACTGGAACATCGAGGCCGACCTTGATGTTGCTCATCGACACGAGCGTCTTGAACCGCTTGACGTTGTTGCTCTCGAAGAACAGCTCCCTCGTGAGCTCGGTGTACTGCTCCATGTTCTTCACCAGCATGATGAGGACGAAGTCGCACTCACCCGCGACGTAGTAGCACTGCTGTACCTGGGGGCACGCGAGGAAGCTGCGCTTCATGGCGTCCAGCAGGTCCAGGCGCTCGCTTTCCACCTCCACCTCGGCGATGACCGTGAGTGCGTAGCCCAATCGCGAGGGGTCCACGACAGAGACTGTCTTTCGTATGACCCCATCCGCGTTCATCTTCTTCAGGCGGCGATTGACGGCGGCGGACGACAGGTTCACCTGGGCGCCAAGGTCCTGCTGGGATGTGGTGGCGTCCTGCTGGACGGCCTCCAGCAGGGCCTGGTCGAACTGATCGAGGTTCATTTCGGAAGGCTCTGAATGGAAAATCGGTAGCTGGCCCGAAAACGTAATAAAAGTTCATCGGCTAGCCGGAAATCAAGAAATCAGTACGGGATTGCGGGAATAACATTTACCCATTTACCAGAAACCCAGCGCCCCATGGGCTGCACCGGAGAGTCCGATGAGCAAGTGTCCCGATCTTCGCCTGAATGGCCTGATTCTGCTCCAGCAGATCCGCACCCTCGGTGAGATAGGTGCCGACCCGGCCAATGGTGGGCGTACCCGTATCGCCCTGACCGATGCGGAGAAGGCGGGCCGCGACCAGCTCGTTGCGTGGATGAGGGAGCTTGGCCTGGACGTCCGGATCGACCGTATCGGCAATATCTTCGGCACCCTTCGCTCCGCCACCGACCAGGGCGACCAGGCCCCTTTGATGATGGGTTCCCACATCGATACCGTGACCAACGCCGGCGCCCTGGATGGCTGCTACGGCGTGTTGGCGGGGCTCGCCGTGGCCCGTGCATTCCGCGAGGCGGACGTGCTGCCGTCGCGCTCCATCACCATCGGCGACTTCACCAATGAAGAGGGCGTTCGTTACCAGCCGGACATGATGGGCTCGCTGGTCCATGCCGGCGGGATGTCAGTCGAAGAAGCCCTGGCAACCATGGGCACCGACGGCACCCGCCTGGGCGACGAACTGCAACGCATCGGCTATGCCGGCGACCTCGAGCCGGGCGCCATCCTTCCCCATGAATACCTCGAGCTGCATATCGAGCAAGGCCCGATCCTGGAGGCCGAGAACGCCCTGATCGGCGTGGTCGAGAACCTGCAGGGCATCTCCTGGCAGCAGGTCGTCGTGCAAGGCAATGCCAACCATGCGGGCACCACCCCGACCCGTTTGCGCCACGATGCCGGCTATGTGGCCAGTGCTGTAGTGGCCGAATTGCGCCAGATCGCCAGGGACTCGGGCGGAACCACCCTGGCGACCGTCGGCTGCATGAGCTTCGAGCCCAATGTGATCAACGTCATTCCGCGCAAGGCCAGCTTCACGGTGGACTTGCGCGACCCCGACGAGGAACGGCTGGTCGCCGCTGAACGGCGTCTGGAAAAGTTCCTGGCCGTCATCGCGGAAGAGGAGGGCGTGCGGATCAGCAGCGAACGCCTGGTGCGTTTCCAGCCGGTGATCTTCGATGCCGGCCTGGCCGATGAAATCGAAGCCTCCGCCAGGCGCTTCGGCTTCAGCCACAAGCGCATGACCTCCGGTGCCGGTCACGACGCGCAGATGATCGCGCGGATCGCCCCGTCCGCAATGATCTTCGTGCCCAGCCGTGGCGGTATCAGCCACAACCCCCGCGAGCATACGGGTGACGATCAGTTGCTCAAGGGCGCCGAGGTGCTGCTCGACGTCATCGTCCGGCGCCTGAGCGCCAGCCACTGATCCATCGACCATTTCCAGGGCCCGTCGGCGTTCCTGGCGGGCATGGGCCCGGGTTTGCCCGATGAAGGAGCTGCCAATGTTGATCGCCAACCGCAACGCCAAGCGTGAAGCCTACCCCGATGACCTGAAGGGCATCATGAGCATCCGGAAGGCCAATGAGAGTCGCGCCTGGCTTTCCCAGTGGTCGCGGCTGAACAGCGCGGGTACGCCGCTGTACTCGTTGCCCGACCTGGCCGCGGAACTGGGGGTGGCGGACATCCTGGTCAAGGATGAATCGGAGCGTTCGCTGCTGGGCAGCTTCAAGGCGCTGGGTGCGCCCATCGCCCTGGTGCGCCTGATTCTTCGCCGGTTCCCGGAGCAGCGCTTCGAGGTGCGCGGCCTGCTGGCGGGTGAGTACGGCGCGGCGCTGGCCGATTTCACCGTGATCAGCGCGACCGACGGCAACCATGGCCGCGCCCTGGCAGCGGCGGCCCAGAGCGTCGGCTGCCGTTGCGTCATCGTGCTGCATGCCAACGTCAGCATCGAGCGTGAAGAGGCCATTGCGGCTTATGGCGCCGAGATCGTGCGGATCAGCGGCAACTACGACGAGTCGGTCGAGGAGGCGGCTGCACTCGCCGAAAAGAACCATTGGCTGGTGGTTTCCGATACCTCCTATGACGGCTATGAGGAGATCCCGCGCGACGTGATGCAGGGTTACGGCAGCCTCGCTGCCGAGATCATCGAGGCACTGGTCCGGCGTCAGGGCAGCGGCCCGGCGTTCACCCATGTGTTCCTGCAAGGCGGCGTTGGCGGCCTGGCGGCGGGCGTTGCCAGCTATCTCTGGGAACTCTATGGCGAGCGGCGCCCGACTTTCATCGTGGTCGAGCCGGAACAGGCCGATTGCCTGTACCAGAGCGCCATTGCCGGCGAGGCGGCCAAGGCCACCGGCTCGGTGGATTCGGTGATGGCGGGCCTCGCCTGTGGTGAAACCTCGCCATTGGCCTGGAAATTCCTGCAACCTAGCGTCGACTTCTTCATGACCATCGAGGATGACGAGGCGGTCAGTGCCATGCGCCGTTTGGCCGCCGGCAGCCAGCGCGATATCCCGCTGGTGGCGGGCGAGTCGGCGGTGGCCGGGCTCGCCGGGCTGGTGCGGATCGCCGCGTCGAAGGGCCTCAGCGCCGATGTCGGTATCGATGGGCAGTCTCGTGTCCTGCTGATCAGCACCGAGGGCGCCACCGCTCCGGGGGTCTACGCCGAACTGGTTGGCGAAACCGCCGACGCCGTCCTGTCCCGCCAGAAGGCCTGGTCGCCCACGGCCTGACTTCCACCCTCGATCCGACCAGGTAGGGTGCGCTGTGCGCACCAAGAACTGAGCTAGGCGCAGGGGTGATCCCGCAATCGGTGCGCATGGCGCACCCTACGGTGGGGCAACAGGAAGTCCAGGTGCTACGAATAAAAAAGGCCGCCAGTGTGCGGCGGCCAGGTCTCCAGCTTGTGGCTATCGACCAAGTAACGTCTGTCAGGGATCCCCGGGCCTCGTGCTGGGGAGCTCGAGACCCGGAGGAGCCGCAGATCGCAAAGGTGATCTGCGGGTGCGAGTGGTGTCGGCACCAAGCAGCCCGACACAAGTTGAATGACGACACCTCTCGTACGCGTTTGCCGTCCAGGCCTCAGCCGTTGCTGGGGAAGGCGAACTGCGCCGCCTCGTGGGTCGCGCGCTGCGGCCAGCGCTGGGTGATGGCCTTGCGACGGGTGTAGAAGCGCACGCCGTCCGGGCCGTAGGCGTGGAGGTCGCCGAACAGCGAGCGCTTCCAGCCGCCGAAGCTGTGGTAGCTCACCGGGACCGGCAGCGGCACGTTGACGCCGACCATGCCCACTTCGATCTCGTCGCAGAACAGGCGCGCGGCTTCACCGTCGCGGGTGAAGATGCAGGTGCCGTTGCCGTACTCGTGGTCGTTGATCAGCTGCATGGCGGCCTCCAGGCTGTTGACGCGGACGATGCACAGCACCGGGCCGAAGATCTCTTCCTTATAGATGCGCATGTCGGCGGTGACGCGGTCGAACAGGGTGCCGCCGACGAAGTAGCCGTCCTCATGGCCGGCCACGCGGTAGCCACGGCCGTCCACCACCAGCTCGGCACCGGCAGCGACGCCGTCGTCGATGTAGCCGACCACCTTGTCGCGGGCGGCGGCGGTGACCAGCGGGCCCATGTCCAGGCCGCTGCAGGTGCCGGCGCCGACCTTCAGGCCCTTGATCTGCGGGACGATCTTGTCCACCAGGGCATCGGCGATCGGGTCGCCCACGCACACGGCCACGGAGATGGCCATGCAGCGCTCGCCACAGGAACCGTAGGCCGCACCCATCAGCGCGCTGACGGCGTTGTCGAGATCGGCATCCGGCATCAGCACGGCGTGGTTCTTCGCGCCGCCCAGGGCCTGCACGCGCTTACCGCGCTTGGCGCCTTCGGTGTAGATGTACTCGGCGATCGGGGTGGAGCCGACGAAGCTGATGGCTTTGACTTCCGGCGCCTCGATCAGCGCGTCCACCGCTTCCTTGTCGCCGTGCACCACGTTCAGCACGCCCTTGGGCAGGCCGGCCTGGTGCAGCAGTTCGGCGATCAGCAGGGTGGAGCTCGGGTCGCGCTCGGACGGCTTGAGGATGAAGGTATTGCCGCAGGCGATGGCCAGCGGGTACATCCACAGCGGCACCATGGCCGGGAAGTTGAACGGGGTGATGCCGGCGACTACGCCGAGCGGCTGGAAGTCGCTCCAGGCGTCGATGTTCGGGCCGACGTTGCGGCTGTATTCGCCCTTGAGGATTTCCGGGGCGGTGCAGGCGTATTCGACGTTCTCGATGCCGCGCTTGAGCTCGCCGGCGGCGTCTTCCAGGGTCTTGCCATGCTCTTCGCTGATCAGCTGGGCGATGACCGCCTCGTTCTGTTCCAGCAGTTGCTTGAAGCGGAACAGCACCCGGGCGCGCTTGGCCGGCGGGGTGTTGCGCCAGGCCGGGAAGGCGGCCTTGGCGGCGTCGATGGCCCGCTGCACGGTGGCGCGGCTGGCCAGGCCCAACTGGTGGATGGCCTCGCCGGTGGACGGGTTGAACACCTCGGTGGTGCGGCCTTGGTCAGCGATGCGTTCGCCATTGATCAGGTGCGGGATGCTGCTCATGGAGGCTCCTCGGCGTGAATGCCGTTGGGCGGGTTGGGCGTCTTCTCCAGCTTGTGTCGAATGAATGGGTGAGTTAAAGCTAGATTTACTTCACTTAACTTATTGAAAAACTCACCTATGCCCAAAAAGCCTCCCCTGAGCCAGGTCAGTGACTTCGACCTGAAGCTCCTACGACTCTTCAAGACGGTTGCCGAATGCGGAAGCTTCGCCGCGGCGGAAGGCGCGCTGGGCATCACCCGCTCGGCCATCAGCCTGCACATGGGCGACCTGGAGAAGCGCCTCGGCATGCGCCTGTGCCAGCGTGGCCGGGCCGGCTTCGCCCTTACCGACGAGGGGAGGGAGGTGCTGCGCGCCAGCGAAACGGTACTGGTGGCCATCGAAGGCTTCCGCAGCGAGGTCAACCAGATGCACCAGCAGCTGCGCGGCGACCTCAATGTCGGCATCGTCAACAACCTGGTGACCCAGCCACGGATGCGCATCACCCAGGCGCTGAAGGCGGTGCGGGCGGAAGGGGCGGGGGTGCGCATCAACCTGAGCATGAGCACCCCGGGCGAAATCGAGCGGGGATTGCTCGACGGCCGCCTGCACGTGGGCGCGGTGCCGCTGATCACGCCCTTGTCGGGGCTGGACTACAGCCTGCTCTACGAGGAGCGCTCGAACCTCTACTGCAGCCATGAGCACCCGCTGTTCGAGCGCGCCGGCGACGTCAGCAACGAGGACCTGCGCAGCGCCGACGCCGTGGTCCCCAGCTACCGCATGACGGCCGAAGCCATCGGCCTGCACCAGCTGCTCAACTTCGCCGCTTCGGCCACCGATCGCGAGGGCATCGCCTTCCTGATCCTCACCGGCAGCTACATCGGTTTCCTCCCTGACCACTACGCGGCGGCATGGGTGGAGAAGGGCCTGATGGCGCCGCTCGGCCCGGATCGCCTGTTCTTCGAGGCGAAACTGGCGGTGGCGACCCGCAAGGGGCGCCGGCAGCACCTGATCCTCGAGCGCTTCCTCGACGCCCTCCAGCGCACCCGCTGATCCCTCCCTAACGCCCGCCCCATCACGCCCGCACCGGTCGAGCCAGTCGTTTGACGGCTCGACCGGCGAGTCATTGCCGCAAAAAAATCCATGACGGCCTGTTGACACGAAGTTTTGCTCGGTCCTAATCTGCATACAGCGCTGCACACATTGAAATGCACATCACAACACACAGCGCCAAATCGATAGCTGACTCTTCTGCCTACAACAACAACGTTCCCGGAGAGATTCAAAATGGCTCGGTTCTTCTCTCGCTCCATCCGCAATCTGATCGCTTGCGCCACCGCAATCGGCGCGTTGCTCTCCCAGGCCCCTGCCCAGGCGGCCGATACGCAAATCTGGAAAGACATCCAAAAGGCCGGCGTGCTGCGCTGCGGCGCGGCTGTGGCTGCCCCGTATGTCATGCGCGATGCGGCCTCCGGCCAATACAGCGGTTACTTCGTGGACCTGTGCCGCGACTTCGGCGAGAAGGTGCTGAAGGTCAAGGTGGAGTTCGTCGATACCAACTGGGACAACCTGGTTGCCGGCCTGCAAAGCGGCAAATGGGACCTGGCCATGGCCCTCAACCAGACCCCGGAACGCGCCCTGGCGGTGTCCTTCTCGGCACCGGCGACCGACTATCAGGTGTCGCTGCTGGTCAACAAGGACAACCCCAAGTTCGCCGGCGCCGGCAACACCATCGCCGACTATGACAAGGAAGGCGTGACCTTCGCCGTGATGTCCGGCACTGCCCAGGACAAGGCGATCTCCGCCGTGGTCAAGACCGCGAAGATCATGCGTCTGCCCGGCATGGACGAGACCCGCCTGGCGGTGATGTCCCGTCGCGCCGATGTGCTGGTGGATGCCAGCGACACCAATCATCTGTTCGCGGTGGCCAACCCCGACTGGGCGAAAGAGGTGCTGCCCAAGCCTGCCCTCGCCAAGCAAGGTGTCGCCTTCGGTCTGCGCCGCGATGCCAGCGCCGCCGACCTGCAGGTGCTGAACATCTACGTCACCCAGCGTCGCGAGACCGGTGAGATCGACGCCCTCGTCGACAAGGCCTCAAAGCTGGCCAACGCCGCAGAAAAAACCGCCCAGTGATCTCTCGTTGACCCCTGAGGGTCCCCCTGCGGGGCCCTCCCGGAGAATCTCCCTATGAATTCCCCCTATCTGGTGGCCGCCCAGCCACAGTCTGCGTTCGCCTCCGATTCGGCTTCCGGCGACTTCATCCAACTGCGCAACGTGTGCAAATCCTACGGCGAGCAGCTGGTGGTGATGGACAACCTGAACCTGGACATGCGTGCCGACGACCGCCTGGTGATCATTGGTCCGAGCGGCAGCGGCAAGAGCTCGCTGCTGCGGGTCCTGATGGGGCTCGAGGGTATCCAGGGCGGGACCATCAGCTTCCAGGGCAAGCCCTATATCAACGGTGGCTCCACTCGCGCAAAGACCCTGGACGAGGGCCTGCGGACCCAGATCGGCATGGTCTTCCAGCACTACACCCTGTTCCCGCACCTGTCGGTGCTGAGCAACCTGATCCTGGCGCCCACCAAGGTCCATGGTGTCTCCAAGGCCGAAGCCACCGAGCGTGCCCGCATGTACCTGGCGCGCCTGGGGCTGGAAAGCAAGCTCAACGCCTATCCCAGCCAGCTGTCCGGCGGCCAGAAGCAGCGCGTGGCCATCGCCCGGGCGTTGATGCTGGAACCCAAGCTGATGCTGTTCGATGAAGTGACGTCCGCCCTCGACCCGGAAATGGTCATCGAGGTGCAGAACGTGATGCTGCAGCTGGCCGAACAGAAGATGGCGATGATCATCGTCACCCACGACATGCACTTCGCCCGGCACATCGCCACCCGGGTGGTGTTCTGCGCCAACGGCAAGGTGGTCGAACAGGGCCCGCCGGAGCAGATCTTCACCCAGCCCAAAGAAGCCCGTACCCGGGAATTCCTCGAAAAAGTCCTGCACCTGGACTGAGGGCGAAGCCATGAACTACCAATTCGACTTCCACTTCCTGAGCGGCAATTTCGGCGTCCTCTGGGACGGCCTGAAGGTGACGCTGGAGCTGGCGCTGGTCTCCAATCTCATCGGCCTGGTCTGCGGTTTCGGCCTGTGCCTGATGACCCTGAGCCGCTGGTTCTTCGTCCGCTGGCCGGCCCAGCTGTTCATCGAGTTCTTCCGCTGCACGCCGGCGCTGCTGCAGATCGTCTGGTTCTTCTACTGCGTGCCGATGCTGTTCAACGTGTTCATCGACCCGGTCGCCATGGGCTTCCTGGCGTTGGGCCTGAACCTCACCGCGTTCAACGCCGAGGCCTACCGGGCCGGTGTCCAGGCGGTGCCGCGCGAGCACCTGGACGCCTGCGTCGCCCTGGGCCTGCGGTCCTGGCAGCGCACGCTGTACGTGGTGTTGCCGCAGGCCCTGCGCAGTGCCTTGCCGGTGCTCATCACCAACGGCATCGGCACTCTGCAGCAGAGCGCGCTGGTGGCCATCGTCGCCGTCTCCGACCTGATGTACGTGGGCAAGAGTCTGGCCACCGAGGCCTACCGCCCGCTGGAAACCTACACCCTGATCGCCCTGGTCTATTTCGCTCTGTCCCTGCCCATCGCCCAACTGGTGCAGTTGATCGAGCGTCGCCAGGACGCCGCGGCCGCGCGCTGAGGAGAACGCCATGACCCTAGACTTCGCCATCGTCCTTACCTACTGGCACGTGCTGGCCAAAGGCCTGGCGCTGACCCTGGCCATCACCCTCGGCTGCGCCCTGGTCGGCAGCCTGGGCGGCTTCCTGCTCAGCCTGCTGCGCCTGTCCCGTGCCCGGTTGCTCAAGCTGCCCACCACCCTCTATGTGGAGTTCTTCCGCGGCACGCCGCTGCTGATCCAGTTGTTCTGGGTGTTCTTCTGCTTCCCGGTGGTGTTCGGCGTGGATATCCCGCCTTACCTGTCGGTGGTGATTTCGCTGACGCTGTACATGGCGGCCATCACCAGCGAGACCTTCCGCGGCGCGCTGAAGTCCATCGCCGGCGAACAGCATGACGCCTGCACCGCGCTGGGCCTGACCTCGCGGGTGAAGGTGCTCTACGTGATCTTCCCGCAGGCGCTGCTGCGGGCCATTCCGCCGCTGCTGTCGAACGTGGTCAGCCTGTTCAAGGAAAGCGCGCTGATCTCCTCGGTGGGGATCGCCGACCTGATGTTCGTCGGCCAGAACATTTCCAACAGCACGGCCCGGCCGGTCGAGTTCCTCTCCGCCGTCGCCGTCATCTACTTCCTCGTGGCTTTCCCGCTGACCCGGCTGGTCGGCGTGGTCGAAGCCCGGATGCTCCGGCGCTACGCCTACTAACCCCCCAAAAAGCACCCTCCTGGAGAGTTCATCATGCAATTGAAAGGCATCCTGCCCGCCCTCGTCACGCCCTTCGACAAGTCCGGCGCGGTCGATCACGAAACCCTGGCTTCCATCATCGAGTACCAGCTCAAGGCGGGCGTCAGCGGCTTCGTGCCCCTGGGCTCCACCGGCGAGTACTACGCCCTGACCAACGAAGAGCGCCGCCAGGTCATGGCAACCGTGAAGGAAGTGGTGGGTGACCGTGGCGTGCTCATCGCCGGCGCCAACGGCTCCTGCACCCGCGAAGTGATCGAGCAGGTCAGGCAGACCCGCGACGCCGGCTACACCAATGTGCTGATTGCGCCGCCGTACTACGCGCTGCCGTCCCAGTCGGAGCTGATCGGCCACTACCAGGCGATCCTCGATGCGGTGCCGGATGTCAACGTGGTGCTCTACAACTACCCGGTGCGCACCAACGTGGAAGTCGGCTTCGACGTGCTGGAAGCCTTCAAGGACAACGCCCGTGTAATCGCCATCAAGGAAAGCAGCGGCAACCTGCTGCGCGCCATCGAGATCGGCAACACCTACAAGGACAACTACCAGCTGTCCTGCGGCTCCGACGACCAGGCCCTGGACTTCTTCCTGTGGGGCGCCAGCAGCTGGATCTGTGGCCCGGCCAACTGCTTCCCGGACCAGGTGGTGGATTTCTACCGCAAGTATTCCTCCGGCGACCTGGCCGGCGCCCAGGCGGTGATGCGTTCGCTGTTCCCGGTGATGGCCAGCATGGAGTCCGGCAAGTTCATCCAGAAGGTGAAGTACGGCTGCGAACTGGCGGGCTTCAACGCCGGCAACGCGCGCATGCCGCTGCAACCCTTGACCGATGACGAGAAGGCCGAGTTCCGCAAGGTATTCGAAGCTTCCCAGCGTTGACCCGAAGCCGGCATCGGCTCCAAATGGAGTCGATGCCGAAAACCCGAGAGAGCAGAGATGACCAGCCAAGTTTTCACCTGTATCGAAGGCCACACCGAAGGCATGCCCGTGCGTATGGTGGTGGGCGGCGCACCGGAACTGCGCGGTGCGACCATGAGCGAGCGTCGCCAGCATTTCATCGAAGCGTACGACTGGGTCCGTCGGGCCCTGATGCTGGAACCCCGTGGCCACTCGCACATGTCGGGAACCCTCTTCTATCCCCCGGTCAGCGCCGAGGCCGATTTCAGTCTGCTGTTCATCGAGACCTCCGGCTGCCTGCCGATGTGCGGTCACGCCACCCTCGGCTCCATCACCTTTGCCCTGGAAGCGGGGCTGGTGACGCCGAAGACGCCGGGCCAGGTGGTGGTGGATGTTCCGGCCGGCCAGATTCGTGCCCGTTACGAGCGGCAGGGCGACAAGGTCACCTCGGTGCGCTTCACCAACGTGCCGGGCTTCCTGCTGTACCAGGACGTGCAGATCTACCTGCCGCAACTGGGCAAGCTGAAGCTCGACATCGCCTACGGTGGCAACTTCTATCCGATCATCGAAGTCCAGGCCAACTACGCCGGCTGCGAACACTTCACGCCCGAGCAACTGCTGGAGTGGGGCAGGGAAGTGCAGCGCCTGGTCAACGCCAATTTCGATGTGGTGCACCCGGAAGACGCCTCGATTCGCGGCGTGAAGCACTGCATGTGGACCGGCCATCCGCTGGCCAAGGACTCCCACGGGCGTGCTGTCGTCATCGCCGGTGACAGCCTGGTGGACCGTTCACCCTGCGGCACCGGTACCTCCGCGCGGGTTGCCCAGCGTTTCGCGCGTGGCTGGCTGGCCGAAGGCGAAGCCTTCCGTCACGAGAGCATCATCGGCAGCCGCTTCACCGGCCGTGCCGAAGCTACCACCACCCTGTCGAACGGAGCTTCGGCTGTTTATCCGAGCATCGAGGGCAGTGCCTGGATCACCGGGCGGGCCGAGTTCTTCGTGGATGACACGCAGCTGTACTGGGATGGTTTCTCCCTCGGCGATTTCGTCGGCAAGAAGGGGGATGTATGAATCCTCAACAAGGCCAGCTCGTGGAATCGGCGGTCGTCATTGGCGGCGGTATCGTCGGTGTCTGCTGTGCCCTGTACCTGCAGCGCGAGGGCTACCAGGTCACCCTGGTGGACCCGGCCGCGCCGGGCGACAGCACGGCGAAGTGGAGCTGCGGCCAGATGGCGGTGAGCGAGGTCATCCCGCTGTCCAAGCCCGGCATCCTGAAGAAGATCCCGTCCTGGCTGCTGGATCAGAAGGGGCCGCTGGCCCTGCGCCCCAGCGCGCTGCCGGGCATCCTGCCGTGGTTCCTGCGCTTCGTCGCCTGTGCCCGCCACTCGAAGATCGTCGAGATCGCACGGGCCATGACCAGTCTCACCGAGACCGTGTACGAGGATTACGCGCCGCTGCTGGACGCCTGCGCGGACAAGACCCTGCTCGGTGAACGGCCGATCCTCGAAGTGTTCGATTCCCCCTCGGCCATCACCCACGAGAAGCCCCACCTGGAGCTGCGCGAGTCCCTGGGCTTCAAGGCCGAGATTCTCGATGCCAAGGCGATTTCCGACCTGGAGCCGGTTTTGGCAGGCAAGTTCAACCAGGGCCTGCTGTTCCCGGACTGGCGTTCGGTGAGCGACACCAAGGGCTTCATCGCCGCCCTGACCCAGAGCTTCCTCGATCAGGGTGGTGTGCGTGTCCGCGACCAGGTGAAGCGGATCGACGAAGTGGCCGATCGCGCCACGGGCGTCACGCTCAAGAGTGGTGATCGACTGCCGGCCAATCATGTGGTGGTGGCGGCAGGCACCGGTTCCCGGGAGTTCTTCGCCCAACTCGGCGCGAGCATCCCCCTTGCCGGCATTGCTGGTTACCAGGTGCTGCTGCCCAATCCGGGCGTGGAGGTTCGCCACTCGGTGATCTATGCCGACGGCGGCTTCTGCTTCAGCCCCATGACCCGCGGCCTGCAGATCGGCGGCACCATCGAGTTCGCCGGCCCCAATGCCGAACCCAACTTCAAGCGCGCCGACATCATCCTGGAAAAGGCCCGGCGGATCCTGCCGCAGCTGCAGACCAGCCAGTTCGAGTACGGCGTCGGCTACCGCCCGTTCCTGCCGGACACCAAACCGGTGATCGACCGTTCCGCGCGGCTTGGCAACGTCTACATGGCCTTCGGCCACGGCCAACTGGGCCTGACCCTTGGCGCCACCACTGGGCGCCTGATTGCCGACCTGGTCGCTGGACGACCGACCGCACAAGACCTGACGCCCTTCAGCGCCAACCGTTTCGCTTTCATTGGAGGACTCGCATGACTTCGTATGACCAGCTCTATATCAATGGCCAGTGGGTTACCCCGGTCAAGGGTGGCACCTTCGACACCCTCGATCCGAGCAGCGAGGCGCTGATCGCCAGGGTCGCAGCCGCCACCGCAGAGGATATCGACCTGGCGGTGAAAGCCGCTCGCCAGGCCTTCGACGAAGGTCCCTGGCCGCAGATGAGCGGTTCCGCCCGCGCTGCTGTGCTGCGCCGCATCGCTCAGGGCATCCGCGACCGCCAGCAGGAACTGGCCGAGCTGGAAGTCCGCGACAACGGCAAGCCGCTGCCCGAGGCGCTCTGGGATATCGGCGATACCGCCGGATGCTTCGACTTCTACGCGGACCTCGCCGAAGACCTCGACAGCCATCTGGAACAGCCCGTAGCCCTGGCGGACGAGCGTTTCAGCTCGGTGGCGCGCAAGGAGCCGGTGGGTGTGGCCGGGGCGATCATTCCCTGGAACTTCCCCATGCTGATGGCCGCCTGGAAAGTCGCTCCGGCACTTGCCGCCGGTTGTAGCATGGTGCTCAAACCCTCCGAACTGACTCCGCTGACTGCCCTGGAGCTGGCGCGCATCGCCGACAAGGCCGGGCTGCCTGCCGGCGTACTGAACCTGGTTCCGGGCCTGGGGCCGGACGCCGGCGCGCCGCTGGCCGAGCACCCCGGCATCGACAAGCTGGCCTTCACCGGCAGCGTGCCCACCGGCAGCCGGATCATGCAGGCCGCCGCCAAGGACATCAAAAACATCAGCCTGGAGCTGGGCGGCAAGTCGCCTTTCATTGTCTTCGCTGACAGCGATATCGAAGCGGCCGTCGAGTGGATCATGTTCGGCATCTTCTGGAACCAGGGCCAGGTCTGCTCCGCCACCTCCCGGGTGCTGGTCCAGCGCGAGCTTTATGAGCCTCTGCTCAAGCGCCTGAAGGAAGAGGCCGAAATGGTCCGCATCGGCAATGGCCTGGAAGAGGGCGTGCTGCTCGGCCCACTGGTGAACAAGGGCCAGTACGACAAGGTGCTGGCCGCCATCGCCCGCGGGAAGGAGGAGGGCGCGCGGCTGGTCTACGGCGGCGAGCGTCCGACCGGTTTCGACCAGGGCTTCTACCTGCAACCGACCATCTTCGCCGACGTGCCGGAAGACAGCTGGATCTGGCAGGAAGAAATCTTCGGCCCGGTAGTCTGCATGCGTCCCTTCGACAATGAAGACGAAGCCCTGCGTTCGGCCAACGACTCCCGCTTCGGCCTGGCCGCCGCCGTGATGTCGAAAGACCTTGCGCGCTGCGAACGGGTGGCCCGCAAGCTGCGCGCCGGCATCGTCTGGATCAACTGCTCGCAACCCACCTTCACCGAGGCGCCCTGGGGCGGCTACAAGCAGAGCGGCATCGGCCGCGAGCTGGGCGAATGGGGCCTGAACAACTACCTGGAAACCAAGCAGATCACCCGCTACGACAGCGAACAGCCCTGGGGCTGGTACATCAAGTAAGGAGGACGCCATGCGCTGGAAAAAGACCCTGCAACTGGTGGACGTCCACTGCGAAGGCGAGAT
Organism: Pseudomonas sp. GCM10022186; assembly: GCF_042656385.1. Taxonomy (NCBI): domain Bacteria; kingdom Pseudomonadati; phylum Pseudomonadota; class Gammaproteobacteria; order Pseudomonadales; family Pseudomonadaceae; genus Pseudomonas; species Pseudomonas sp. GCM10022186. Next base: position 82,198 of record NZ_JBHSOU010000020.1, on the reverse strand, counting down.
CGGCAAGGTCATCACCGGAGGTGTGGTCGGCATCCCCGGCGAGACCATGCTGGACAAGATGAACTACATCAACGAAGTGGATGACAGCCTACGCCGGCTGGTGGTGCTGGAGCCGCGCGGCTGCCTGCAGATGTCGGTCAACCTGCTGTTGCCGCCGACCCGGCCTGAGGCCCAGGCGGGCTTCATCGTGCTGCAGGCGGACAAGGCCCATCCCATGTCCGGCAGCAACTGCATCTGCGTGGTCACCGCGCTGCTGGAACTGGGCATGGTGCCGATGCAGGAGCCGGAAACCACGGTTGTGCTCGATACCCCCGCCGGCCTGGTGACCGCCAGGGCCCGCTGCGAGGACGGCCGCTGCCTGAGCGTTTCGCTGGATATGGTGCCGGCCTTCGTCGAGCAGCTGGACGTGGCCATCGAGACGGAAGCCTTCGGCACCATCAAGGCCGATATCGCTTTCGGCGGCGTGTACTACGCCCTGGTGGATGTGGACCAGGTTGGGCTGTCCATCGCGCCCGAGAATGCCCGTGAGCTGGCCAGCGCCGGCGTGGCACTGAAGGAGGTGATCAACCGCCAGGTCGATGTGCAGCATCCACTGTTCAGCGCCCTCGATGAGGTTGCCTACGTGATGTTCCGCAATCGTCTCGACGGCAGCACTTACCAGACCTGCACCACCTTGCCGCCGGGGCGTGTGGACCGCTCGCCCTGCGGCACGGGCAGCTCGGCCAACCTGGCCACCCTGGCTGCACGCGGATTGGTGGAGGTGGGGGATCGGCTGACCTCCCGTTCCACCATCAATGGGGAGTTCCAGGTCCAGCTGCTCGGCCGCACCGAAGTGGGTGGCAAGCCCGCCGTTCTGCCGCGAGTGACCGGGCGTGCCTGGATCTACGGCATCCAGCAGCTGGGCGTGGACCCGGACGACCCCTTGGCCGCGGGCTTCATGTTGAGCGATACCTGGGGGCCGGCGTTTCCACATTAACTCAAGCGCGTACTTGTGAGCGGCAGGCCGGTTTGTTGGCCTTCACCGACGCGGGTTCCTGATTACAACTTGGAGAAACGCAATGCGCTTTAAGCAAGTTCTATCCGTAGTGGACTGCCATGCCGAGGGCGAAAGCGGCAAGGTAATTGTCGGTGGTGTGGGCCGGGTGGCTGGCCAGACCATGTTCGACAAGCGGGTTCACCTGGAAACCCACATGGACCATATTCGCAAAATGGTGCTATTCGAGCCGCGCGGTGCCGTCTGGCACAACGCCAACATTGTCCTGCCGTCCAATCACCCTGAAGCCGACATGGGCTATGTGATCCTGGAAACCACCGAGTACCCGGCGATGTCGGGCTCGAACACCATGTGTGTGGCGACGGTACTGCTCGAAACCGGCATCCTGCCGATGCAGGAGCCGGTCACCAATCTGACGCTCGAATCGCCTGCCGGCCTGATTCATGTGCGTTGCGAGTGCTCCGCTGGCAAGGTGACCAGTGTCCGCCTCGTGAACCAACCCGCCTTCTGCTATCACCTCGACAAGCACATCGAGGTCGAAAGGCTTGGTACCGTACGGGTCGATATCGTCTATGGCGGCATGACCTTCACGATGGTCGATGCTGCTGATCTGGGCTTCACTATCGATCCGTCCGAAGCGCGCGAACTGTGTGAAATCGGTCAGAAACTGAAGTTCGCGGCTGCCCAGCAACTGGCGGTCGAGCACCCCGAGAACCCCGCCATTCCGGGTATTACCAACACTGAGTTCATGGGGCCCCTGCGTCGTGAAAGTGGCCAACTGATCTCGAAGAACTGCGTGGTGGTGTCCCCCGGTCGTTGTGATCGGTCCCCCTGCGGTACTGGCTCGTCGGCCAGGCTGGCATTACTGCATGCAAAAGGATTGATCAAACCCGGTCAGACCTTCATCCACGAGTCCATCACCGGTAGCCGGTTTACCTGTGCCATTGATGGCCTGGCCGAGGTCGGCCGTTATCCAGCTGTTATCCCGGCCATTGCCGGTCAGGCTTGGATTACCGGCCTGTATCAGATGGGGATGGACCCTACCGACCCTTACCAGGAAGGCTTCACCGTGGCTGACACCTGGATGACCACCGTGTAACCACCAATGCTCCCCTCAGGGATGAGAGGGCCCCGTCCAGCACGCGGGTCAGCGGAGCTCGTCTGTACTACTGGGATGATTACCATGGGCGTAGTGACGATCGATGCGCAAAACAATGTTCGAAGGCACGGAGGACGCTACATCTACGAGGAGTTGCGCAAGCAGATCCTCACCCTCCAGCTGCGCCCCGGCGTGCAGCTGGACGAAGTGTCGCTGGCCGCGCAGTTCGGGGTTTCCCGTTCTCCGGTGCGCGATGCCCTGGCGCGTTTGATCAGCGAGGGGCTGGTCACCATCCTGCCGAACCGCACCACGCTGGTGACGCCTTTCGAGATCGAGGAGTTTCCCAATTACATTGCCGCCCTCGACCTGACCCAGCGCGCGGTGACCCGTCTGGCGGCGGTCAATCGCACGGATGACGACCTGAAGCGCATCCGCCAGGCCAATGCCGCGTATATCAAGGCGCTGGACGGCGGCAACTTCCAGGCGATGTCCGAACTGAACAAGGGCTTCCACCTGGAAATCGCCAGGGCAGGCAGAAATCCCTACCTGACCAGCTACTACGAGAAGCTGCTGGGTGAGGGGCAGCGGCTACTGCACCTGCATTTCGATTTCATCGTCAGCTCGGCAAAGTTCGGCCGTCCGGATGGGGATCACGACGAGATCATCGAGGCGATCACGCGGCAGGAAGCCGATGCCGCGGAACGTGCATCCCACGAACATACGATTCTGTTCCGCGATCGTTTCCTGGAGTTCATGAAGCAGAACCTGACGAAGAACATCTCCGTTCTCTAGGCGGTCAGCTCCAGCCTCCAGTCGCGTTCAACATGCAATGACCCAGTGCATTCAATCCGTCACCACGACCAGACTCCGCGATGCAGACAAAGCAATTCCCGCGACATATCGCCGTCCTGCTGCTGGCCGCCCTGGCCTGTGCTTTCGCCGGCAACCACATCGCCGCCCGCATCGCCTTCGATGACGGGGCAGGCCTGCTGCTCGCCATCCTCTGCCGCTCCGGCGTCACCATGCTGGCCCTCGGCATCCTGGTGCTCTGGCGACGGGAGTCCCTTCGTCTCGGCGCCGGGGTGCTTGGCTGGCAGATCCTGGTGGGCTGCCTGATTGGCCTGCAAAGCTTCTGCATCTATTCCGCGGTTGCCCGGATTCCGGTTGGCCTGGCCCTGCTGGTGGTCAATCTCGCACCGGTCTTTCTGGCGGTGTTCACCTACGTCCTTGGCGGCCCGGCGCCTACGCGTCGAGCGGCGTTCCTCATGCTGGTAATCCTCTGCGGCCTGCTGATAGCCCTGGATGTGCCGACGATCCTTGCCGACAAGGGAGCGCCGGACCAGCGCTGGCTCGAGGGCGTGCTGTTCAGCCTGGTCGGCGCGGCGGTGTTCGCTGCCGCCATGTGGGTTTCGGACAACCGCCTGTCCCGGATGGCCGGGACGGTGCGCAGCATGCTGACCATGGCCCTGGTGTTCCTGCTCGCCAGCATGGCCGGTATCGCCGGCGTGGTCCCCGGGGGCCTGGCGCTGCCGGAAACGCTGGGAGGGGGGATCGCCCTGGTGTTCCTGGTGGCGTTCTATGGCGCGGCGTTCTCCACGCTGTTCATCTGCATGCCGAGGCTGGATATCGCGCGCAATGCGCCGGTGATGAACGTGGAGCCGGTGGCCGGCCTGCTGTTCGGCTGGCTGGTACTCGACCAACGGCTCAGCGGGTTGCAAGTCTTCGGGGGAGCCATGGTGGTCGCCGGGATAGTGCTGCTGGCCCACAGGCGCCACGGCTGAGCCATTTCGCCAGCAGGGGCGCTGCGTTACTCTTGCCGACAAGACCCCAGGCCGTCAGCCGTACTGGGCAACAAGCAGAGAGTGGCCGATGAGCAACGATGCAGTAGAGCCGGAAAGCAACGGCCGTCGACATGGCGGGCGATTCATCTACGAAGAGCTGCGCAAGCAGATCCTCACCCTGAAACTCAAACCGGGCTCGCCGCTTGATGAGGTCTCGCTCGCCACGCAGTTCGGCCTGTCCCGCTCTCCCGTGCGGGACGCCCTGGCGCGGCTCATCACCGAAGGGCTGGTGACCATCCTGCCCAACCGCACCACGCTGGTGACGCCCTTCGAGATCGAGGAATTCCCCAACTATGTGGCAGCCCTGGACCTGATCCAGCGTGCCGTGACGCGACTGGCGGCGCTGCAGCGCACCGATGAGGACCTGGAGCGGATTCGGGCTGCCGAGGCGACCTACATGGACTCGATCACCCAGGGCGACTTCCAGGCGATGACCGAGTTGAACAAGACGCTCCACATGGAAATTGCCCGTGCCGGCAAGAACCCCTATCTCACCAGCTATTACGAGAAGCTGCTGGGCGAAGGCCAGCGCCTCCTGCACCTGCATTTCGACTACGTCATCAGCTCCGCCCGCCAGACGAAGCTGGGGCGTGACCACGAGGAGATAGTCGAAGCCATCGCTGCCCGCGACGCCGATGCGGCGGAAAACGCCGCCCACGAGCACACCATGCTGTTCCAGCGGCGCTTCCTGGATTTCATGCAGCAGAACCTCACGTCGCAGATGAGGATCTCGTAGGTATCGGGAATGTGGGGCTGGGGCCGGTCACCGGGGGAACGCCCGAATTCAGGCCCCGCATCCCCGGGGCCTGATCTTGCGGAAGATCAGACTGCAGCGGCCGGGCTCCGGCCCAGTACCCGCTCATACTCCCCCTGCGCGGTTTCCTCCGAGAATTCACCGGCCCACTTGGCTACGACGACGGTCGCGACACTGTTGCCGATGGTGTTGCAGGTGGCGATGGCCATGGACATGAAGCGGTAGACGCCGAATAGCAGCGCCAGGCCTTCCACCGGCAGTACGCCGATGGCGGTGACGGTCGCGGCGAAGACTACGAAACTGCCCCCCGATACTGCCGCGGCGCCCTTGGAGGTCACCAGCATGATGGCGACTATGCCCAGCTGCTGCTCCCATGACAGCGGCACGCCGTAGGCGTTGGCGATGAATAGCACGCACAGCGACATGTAGATCGAAGTGCCGTCCAGGTTGAAGGCGTAGCCGGTGGGCAGCACCAGGCCGACGCTCTGTTTGGAGCAGCCGAGCTTCTCCAGCTTGTGCAGCAGGCGCGGCAGGGCGCTCTCGGAAGAGGCAGTTCCGACGACGATGAAGACCTCGTCCTTGATGTATTTCAGGAAGCGCCACAGGCTGAAGCCGGAGAGGCGGCACACCGCACCCAGCACCACGGCGATGAACAGGATTACCGCGACGTAGAACATCAGCACCAGGTTCGCCAGAGACATGAGCACGGCAGTGCCGTTGCTGCCCACGGCGTAGGCCACCGAACCGAAGGCGCCCAGGGGAGCGAACTTCATGATCAGGTTGATGAACTCGAAGAAGCACTCCGAAACCCGATTCAGGCCGTCCTCGATCACCACGCGGCGCTCTTCCTTCAGTGCCAGCAGGGCGAAGCCGAACAGCACCGAGATCACCAGCACTTGCAGCAACTGGCCACCGGCGAACGCGCCGACGAAGTTGTCGGGGAAGATGCCGTAGATGAACTCCATGGTGGACGAAGGCGCATGGCCCTTGGCCAGGGCGGCCGCCGCGGCGGCGGAAGTGGCACTGTTGGGGTGGGCGTCGTGCATGCCGGAGCCTATGTCCAGCAGGTTGCCCCAGGCGAGGCCGATGGCCAGCGCGATGGTCGATACCACTTCGAAGTAGACCAGCGCACGCCAGCCCACCTTGCCGACGCGCTTGATGTCGCCGGCGGAGGCAATGCCATGGACCACGGTGAAGAACACCAGGGGTGCGACGGCGGTCTTGATCAGCTTGAGGAAGATATCGCCGAGGATCTTGAACTGGGCGGCCAGTTCCGGAGCGATGAAGCCGAAGGCGATGCCCAGGGCCATGGCAGCGATGACCTGGAAGGTCAGGTCGCGGTAGAACGGCTTTTTCGGGGAAGCAGTCATGTCTGCGATCTCTTATTGTCGTTATCGGTAAGGCGCATGAAGCAGGCCCCGCCAGTCCGCGGAACCTGCGGTAGGGCTCAGCGCTTGACCGCGCCTTCGCGGGCCAGTGCGCGGTCCACCATCTGCGGTGCCAGGCCTAGGTAGTTGGCCGGATCGGTGAGGCGCTCCAGTTCGGCGCGGTCCAGGCGCGCGGTGACTTCCGCACGCGCCAGCAGGGCGTCCAGCAGGCTGATGCCGTCCTCGTTGGCGACGCGGCAGGCGCCGTAGACCACGTCGTGGGCGACCTGGCGGCCCAGGGCAGGGGCCAGACCCATCATCACCGCCTCGGCGACGATAAGGCCGCGGGTCATGTCCAGGTTCTGGCGCATGCGCTCGGTGCGCACTTCCAGTCCGGCGAGCATGAACTTCGCCTGGCACAGGGATGCGGCGGACAGGGCGAAGGCTTCCGGGATGGCCACCCATTCGGCCTGCCAGGGGCCGGTGGAGCGCTCGAAGTCCTGGATCATCGCATCGAGCATCAGCCCCGCCTGCTGGCGTACGCCCTTGGCGGCGGCGTACATCAGCTCGCAGGAAATCGGGTTGCGCTTCTGCGGCATGGTGCTGCTGGCGCCACGGCCCTTGACGAAGGGCTCGTACACCTCGCCCAGTTCGCTGGTCATCATCATCATCACGTCCAGGGCGATCTTGCCCAGGGAACCGGTGACCAGGCCGAGGAAGTTGAGGGTTTCCGCCAGGCCGTCGCGGGCCACGTGCCAGGTGGCCTGGGGCGCGCCGAGGCCGAGTTCATCCATCAGCGCTTCCTGCACGTCCAGGCCCTTGTCGCCGAGGGAGGCGAGGGTGCCGGCGGCGCCGGCAAACTGGCCTATTTCCACGCGCGGGCGCAGTTCCACCAGGCGCTCGGCGTGGCGGTCGAACATGCTCAGCCACACGGCGCATTTGTAGCCGAAGGTGATGGGCAGCGCATGCTGCAGGTGGGTGCGGCCGGCCATGGGGGTGTCACGGTAGCGTTTGGCGAGATCCGCCAGCAGGCCGCGCACGGCCTGGACGTCGCGCTCGACTATGGCCAGGGCAGCGCGGACCTGGAGCACTACGGCGGTATCCATGATGTCCTGGGTAGTGGCGCCCCAATGCACATAGCGACCGGCTTCGCCGCAGATTTTCGACAGCTGTTCCACCAGCGGCAGGATCGGGTATCCGACGATCTCGGTCTCGTGCTGCATCAGTTGCAGGTCGAGAGCCTCGTAACGGGCGAGGGCGGCGATCTGTTCGGCTGCTTCGGCGGGAATCACGCCACAGCGCGCTTCGGCCTTGGCCAGGGCGATTTCGACTTCGATATAGCGCTCGATGAGCGCCTTGTCGGAGAACACGGCACGCATTTCGGCGGTGCCGAACATATCGCGGAAGAGGGCAGAGTCGAAAACGGTAGTAGACATGGCGTAATCCTGGGTTGCTTGTTATGTCCGTACATATTGAAATGTACGGACATATGAATACGCCCGGACTGATACACTGTCAATCTGTTGTGTGTTCCAGGACTGACGAACGGCATGAACGAAGCTCGCTACGCGCTGGTGGCCAAGGACTTGAAAGACAAGATCGCCAATGGGGGCTACCCGGTGGGGTCGTTGCTGCCCACGGAGCTGGAGTTGTGCGAGCTCTACGAGGTGAGCCGGCACACGGTGCGTGCGGCCATCACCCAGCTGCAGAACCTGGGGATGGTGTCGCGGCGCAAGCGGGTTGGAACACGGGTCGAATCTTCAGCGCCCAGCGGCGGCTACCGGCACTCGCTGGAGTCGGTGGAAGACCTGGTGCACTTGGCCGAAACCCAGGTGCGCAGCATCCAGAACGTCCGACATTTCGTGGCCGACATCGCCGAGGCCGAGCGCCTCGACCTGCAGCCGGGTGGCCATTACTTCTGCATTTCGAGCATCCGCATCGACCAGGGCCGGGAAAGCGCCCCCATGTGCTGGACGGACGTATATGCGGATGAGGCCTATGCCGAGGTCATCCCGCTGGCGGAGCAGCATCCGGGCGAGCTGATTTCCGCGCTGATCGAGCGCAGCTTCGGCCGTCGCATCGACGTGATCGACCAACAGGTGCGGGCGGTGCTGATCTCGCCTGAGCTGGCGCAGAAGCTGACGGCCGAGCCCGGCACGCCGGGGCTGAAGATCACCCGCCACTACCGCGACGAGCAGGGCAAATTGGTGGTGGTTTCGGAAACCGTGCATCCCGATGATCGCTTCACCCTGGTGATGCAGATGAAGCGGGAGAAGCCGTAATCGCCGATTTCCGGAGAGATGGTCTTCACTCCGAATGATGGGGGCGCATCCCTTTCTGCAACGATTTCGCTCAGGTGTCCTGATGGCGCGCCTTTCACTCGGTTTCAGGCTCGTGCTGGCTTCAGGATGACTCTGGACCTGCCGGTGCGCGTCACCCCTCTCCTGTTCAGGGAGAGGGATGCGTCCGGCAGTTCGTAGGACGGGGCGGGCGGCGTTCCGCGAGTTGCGATACCCATCAGCCCTGTCCGCATGGGTATCGCTCCGCTCGCGGAGCGCCGCCCGACCCATCCTACGGGGGCGATGCGGCGCCCGGTTTGTGTTGGCTTCAGGAGGGCATTGGGCTCGCCGGCGCGCGTCACCTCTCTCATCTTCAGGGGTGAAGAGACAGTTTTCGGAAGCACCGCTTCCGGTGCCAATGAACGCCTGAGCGCGAAGCGATCGGGCCGGGGCGCAGAGCGGGGGACGGGGGAGAGGGATGCATCCTACGGGGGCGATGCGGCGCCCGGTTTGTGTTGGCTTCAGGATGTCTTTGGGCTCGCCGGCATCAACCCTTGATGGATCGCTCCCGCAACTCCCGCGTCTGCTCCAGCAGCCAATCGCGGAGTATCTGCATTTCCATCGACCCGGCCAGGTCGCGGCGGCAGACGAAGTAGTGCTTGCGATCATCGGCAAGAACGGTCTCGTTGGTCGGCCTTACCAGCTTGCCCGCGTCCAGCTGCGGCTGTACCAGGTGCCGCCAGGCCAGACCGACGCCTACTTCCTCCTGGACCGCGTCCAGCAGCATCGAAAAATGGCTGAAATCCATGGTTTCCTTGCACCTGGCGGCATCGAGGCCGAACTGCTTCAGCCAGAACGACCAATCGACAGGCGCCCAGAGCCTGGCTTTCCAGTGGCTCGCACTGAGGTTCAGCAACGTGACGCTCATCAGCCCGTCGAGGGTCGTGATATGGGGGTGCTGTTCGAGAAAACCGGGTGTACAGACGGGGAATATCTCTTCGGAGAAGAGGTATGTGGCCACGTACTGCGGGTGCTCCTCGAGCCCCAGGGTCACGGCGGAGCTGAAGCTTTCCTGGTAGTCCGGGTTTGCCTCGGAGCTGATCAGGTGCAACTGGAGTTCAGGATGCTGGGCCCGCAGTCGCTTCAGCCTCGGCATCAGCCAGAGCTGGGCGAAGGCGGTGGTGGTGATCAGGGCCAGGTAGTCCAGGCTATTGCGTCGCAGCAGTTCGCGGGACGTAGCGGCTATGTGCTGCAGGGCGGAGGAGGCCGCCAGGTACAACGCATTGCCGTCGCTGGTGAGTTGGACCTTGCGGTTGCCGCGCAGGAACAGCTTCAGGCCATAAAAATCCTCCAGCGCCTGGATCTGGCGACTGACCGCTGCCTGGGTCACGCAGAGTTCCTCCGCCGCCAACTTGAAACTGCCGTGGCGGGCGGCCGCTTCGAAGGTGCGCAGCGCATTCAATGGCGGGAGTAGCTGCCTGAGGTTGCTCATTGGGCGCACCTGTCGATTCGGACACTGCGAACAGTTAACCAGAACGCAACTGGGAATGACAGGTTATGGCGATATTGTTGCCGGAATCTGCGCTGGATGCCTGCAGTTCACTTAACCAAAAGCTAAGTGAATGCCACGCAAAACTCGTTTGTCAGCAGATCGCGAACTATCGAATATCGACCTCACATCACCCCACCCGGAGGCACCAAAACAATGAGGTTCGAAAACAGGATTGTCGTGATTACCGGAGGCGCCGGTGGCGTCGGTCAGGCCCTGGTCCGGCTGTTCGCCGCCGAAGGTGCACGCCTGATGATCTCGGACATCAATGCCGACGGCTGCCAGGCGATGGTCGACCAGGCCCGTGTCCTCGGCGCCGAGGCCGACTGCCTGGCGGGCAATCTGCGGGAGAAGGAATATTGTGAAGCGGTCATCGCCCGGGCGGTCGAACGCTTCGGCGGTGTCGACATCCTGCTCAACAACGCCGGCATCATTCCCCGCGGAACCATCGAGGAAACCACCGACGAGATGTGGTTCACGGCGATGGACGTCAACCTGAATGCGGTGTTCTTCCTCTGCCGCGCCGCCATCCCCCATATGAAACAGCGTGGCGGCGGTGCCATCGTCAACACGTCTTCGGTCTGGGGCACCTATCCGGGTCCTGGCCACGTCGCCTACTGCACCAGCAAGGGGGCGGTGGCGGCACTGTCGAAGAACCTGGGCCGGGACTGCGCTCCGCTGGGCATCCGCGTCAATGCCGTCTGCCCGCACGAAATCAACACGCCGATGATCCGCAGTGGCTTCGAGCGCCGGGGCCTGGACCCGGACAAGGCCATCGAGGAGCTGAACAAGACCGTGCCGCTGGGCCGCATCGCCGAGCCGGAGGATATCGCCGATGTGATCGCCTTCCTGGCTTCCGACCAGGCCCGCTACATTGCCGGCGAGACGGTGGAAGTCACCGGCGCCAAACCGGTTTCAGGCTGAGGAACGCACATGATGCTGAACAACAAGGTGGCCGTCGTTACCGGCGGCGGGCGTGGAATCGGTCGCGGGATCACCGAGAAACTCCTGGAAGCCGGCGCTCGGGTGCTGGTCGCGCAGCGCCAACCGCTGGATGAAGGCCTGGGCGCCAATCCTCAGGTGGCCTGGGTCGAGGCCGACCTGGCCCAGCGCGATGCGCCCTATGCCATCGCGCGGGCGGCCGAGGAGCGGTTCGGCGCTGCCGATATCCTGGTCAACAACGCCGGCTTCATGTTCGAACGCTCGCTCGACGAGATGAGCGAGGATGACTGGGACCGGATGATGGCCGTCAACCTGCGCGCCCCGGTCTTCCTGGCCAAGGCCCTGCTGCCACAGTTGCGGGTGCGTGGCGGCAGTATCGTCAATATCGGCTCGATCGAGGGCATAGGTGCCAACCCCTGGCATACCGCCTATTGCGGCTCCAAGGCCGGCGTACATGGTTTCACCCGTGCGCTGGCCGTCGATCTGGGGCGCGACGGCATTCGCTGCAATGCCATCGCCCCCGGGTGGATCAACTCGGACCTGAGCCACGCCTATATCGACGCACAGCCCGATCCCGTGCAGGCCCGTTCCGGCCTGCTCAAGCTGCATCCCGTCGGGCGTACCGGCGAGCCGCAGGACATCGGCAACGTCGTCGTCTTCCTGGCCAGTGAAGCTGCGGCCTTTATCACCGGCCAGGTGATAGTCGTCGACGGCGGTCGGACTGCCAAACTGCCGTTGCCGTTCTGAGTCTTGCTTGCTGGGCCTCCTCCGCATTGCCGGCGTTGCGGAGGAGGCCGCCTGTTTCGCGAACGAAAATATCGGCTGCCTTGGCTGCCGGTGATGGCGATCTACTTCGTGGATTTCACACAGCCGTACCGCACTTCCCTGGATGGGGAATATCCATAGAAGGCCGCATAGCATTTGCTGAAGTGGCTGGAGGAGGCAAAGCCACAGGCAATGCTCACTTCGGCAATGGGCAGGTCCGAGTGCTGGAGCAATCGCCGACTTTCGGTAATGCGCAATTCCAGGTAGAAACGAACGGGCGTGGTCCCGAGTTGCTGCTGAAACAGCCTTTCCACCTGCCGCTTGGAACGACCGACATAGCGGGCAAGCTGGTCCTGGCTCAGCGGCTCTTCGATGTTCGCGCTCATCAGGGTGATCGCATCCCGGACGGGCTCGCAGCGGTCAGCCGGTCGCGATCGACCACATAGCTCTCGCTGGTCACCTGGCTATGTTTCGCGATCTCGGCGAGAGCAGCCCGATTTTCCGGATGCACTGCGCACTTGTACCCATCGAGCAGCCGTGCCTGCCCCAGGGACCATGCCGCATTCCATAGTCCGCCCAGTACAACTCCCTTCTCGTTCGCTGTCCGCAGCAAATCCGTGAGCTCAGGCGTTGGTCGCAACGGCGTTCTCAAGCCCCCACAAACCACGAGTAGATCAAGCTCGGGCAAATGGCCGCTGTCCAGTGTGGCGCTCGGGGAAATGACCAGGCCAAGCTCGCTGGCGACCGACTTGCCGTCCAGGCTGAAGGTCTTCGTTGCGAAGGCGCCCGGCCTGATCAGGTTGGCGGTGACGAGGGTGTCGAGCGCTTGCGTGAACGCTGGAAGAGAAAAAAACTCGAGCAGGACAAAGCCTACTCGAGCATGAGGTAAGGACTCATCTTTCTGTTCACCAACAAAGCGGAGGTTGCGTCCCTGCAACGCGTCGCTGAAATACCTCCTGTCTCTCAATCTTTTCCTCTTTGCGTTGCAACAGGCCTCATAAGAATCCAGCCGTCCTGGATGGTGGTGGCCATCGCACCGGGCTTGCGACTCTCCCGGGCCGTGGTGGTCAAGCTGTTTTCCCAATCGCGCCGAGGCGCTCGGGTTGAGCGTGCTTTCGACTGGTGAACACGCAGTATCACCAGGGCCAGCGCCAGGGTCGAAGTCACCTCGAGCCGGTGCTGGGGCATGACGAACATCACGCCCAGGGCGAAGACGATGAATGCGATGACGGCCCAGGTCAGCCAGGGAAACAGCCACATCTTGAAGGCGATTTCGGCGTTCTGTTTTTGCAGCAACGAGCGCATGCGCAGCTGGGAGAAGGCGATGACCAGATAGACCAGCAGGGCGATCGACCCGGAGCTGGCCAGCAGGAGCGCGAACACCTGGGACGGCGCGAAGAAGTTCAAGGCAGTCGTCAGCATGCCGATCAGGGTGCTGGCGATGACGGCAGCCCGGGGCACGCCCGCTGCGGAGGTCCGCTGGATGAAAGCCGGCGCATCGGAACGTTTGCCGAGCGAGAAGATCATGCGCGAGGAGATGTAGATCGAGGAGTTCAGGCAGCTGGCTACGGCCACCAGAACCACTATGTCCACCAGGAACTTCGCATAAGGGATGTTCATGATTTCCAGCGCCCGCTGGTAGGAGCCCTGGACCGGCAACAGGGGATCATCTGACCCGCTCAAGAGAACGGTCGCATGAAAGGGCGAATAGAAATTCGGGATGACATCCCGACTTGGCGGATGCCAAGTGCTGCTGCAGGGTGGCGCTCTGTCATGAGCCATTGGTTGCTTGGGTGCGGTAATGCGAAAGGCCGCCCGACTCGACCACCGCCCGGAAGGCGGTGGCGAATCGGCTCGATCAAGGCATCAGTTATGCGGACGCGTTGATCCAGATGGTCTTCAGTTCGGTGTACTGGTCATGTGCCCAGATCGACTTGTCACGCCCACCGAAGCCGGACTCCTTGTAGCCACCGAACGGCGTCGAGGCATCGCCTTCGCCGAAGCAGTTGACTGTCACCACGCCCGCGCGGATCTCCCGCGACAGGCGCAGGGCATTGCGCAGGCTGCCGGTGTAGGCCGAAGCGGCCAGGCCGTAGACGGTGTCGTTGGCCAGCTCGATCGCCTCGTCGATGGTCGAGAAGCTGGTGACGCTCAGCACCGGGCCAAAGATCTCCTCGACGAACAGGCGGCTGTCGCGGGCCACGCCGTCGACGATGGTCGGCTGCACGAACACGCCCGACTCGGTCTCGCCACCCTGCACCACATCGAGCTTCTGCTCGGCGGCGTATGCCAGGTAGGAGCGAACCTTCTCGAAGTGCGACTTGCTGACCATTGCGCCCAGACGGTTGTCCGGGTCCAGCGGGTCACCCAGTTTCCAGTCCTTGAGGTGTTTGACGATCAGCGACAGCAACTCGTCCTTGACGTCCTTATGGACGATCAGACGCGAGGATGCCGAGCAGTTCTCGCCCATGTTCCAGAATGCACCGGCGGTGACGAACTGGGCGACTTCGTCCAGGTCCTCGCAGTCGCTCATGACCACCGCCGGGTTCTTGCCACCCAGTTCCAGCACGATGCGCTTGAGGTTGGACTCGGCGGCGTATTTCAGGAACAGGCGGCCGGTGTCGGTCGAGCCGGTGAAGCTGACCATGGGGATGTCCATGTGGCGGCCGATGGCCTCGCCCACTTCACGCCCACCCCCCGGGACGAGGTTGAACACACCCGCAGGAATGCCTGCCTCATAGGCCAGCTCCACCACGCGCAGGGCGCTCAGGGTGGTTTCCTTGGCCGGCTTGACCACGATCGAGCAACCGGCTGCCAGCGAAGGGGCGATCTTCCAGGCCAGCATCAGCAGCGGGAAGTTCCACGGCAGCACCAGGCCGACCACGCCAATGGCTTCGCGCACCACCATGGTCACGGCCGCGTTGCCGGTCGGGGCGGTGTTGTCGTAGATCTTGTCGATCAGCTCGGCGTGCCAGCGGATGGTGTGGATGGTTTCCGGCACGTCGACGTTCTGGCACTCGCTGACCGGCTTGCCGCTGTCCAGCGATTCGAGCACCGCCAGTTCATGGGCGTTGTCTTCCAGCAGCTGGGCGAACCTGAGCAGGATGTGCTTGCGCTCGCCGGGCTGCAGCTTCGACCAGCGGCCGTCGTCGAAAGCCTGCTTGGCGGCGGCCACGGCCACATCGACATCCTGCACGTCGCAAGCGGCGATCTCGGCCAGTGGCTCGCCGGTGGCCGGGTTGGTGGTGACAAAGGTACGGCCCGACAGCGCATCACGGAATTCACCGTCGATGAACGCCTGGGTACGGAATTCCACTTTGGCGGCGATTGCCGCGTACTCCTCTTTACTCAGCAACTCAGCCATTGTTGGAACCCTCGGTGATTTTCGCGATGTTGCGCTTGAGCACGGCGATGATGTCTTTCAGCGCCTGCTGCTGTTCGCTGTCGAGCGGTTGCATCGGTGCGCGCACGCCGCCGGCACGCAGGCCGCTCAGCTCGCAGCCGTGCTTGATCGATTGCACGAACTTGCCGCTTTCGAGGAAGTCCATCAGCGGCATCAGCTCGGCCATGATGCGGCGGCCCTTGTCGAAGTCCTTCTCGATCACGCAGGCCTCGTACAGGGCCACGTGTTCGCGGGGAATGAAGTTGGAGCCGGCGCATACCCAGCTGCGGGCGCCCCAGGCGAAGAACTCCAGGGCCAGGTCATCCCAGCCGCAGGACAGGGCGATATCGGGGTGTTGCACGGCCAGGCGATGCAGGCGGGCCGTGTCCCCCGAGCTTTCCTTGATGGCTTTGATGTTCTTGCAATCGGCCACTGCAGCGAAGAACTCGTCGCCCATGCCGACGCCCATGCGGGCGGGGTAGTTGTACAGCATGATCGGCAGGCCAGCCGCGCGGTCGACGGCCAGGACGTGGGTAGCGATTTCCTGCTGGGTCGGCAGGGCGTAGGGCGGCGAGCCGACCAGGATCGCGTCGGCCTTGATGGCCTTGGCGGCTTCGGCGTAGGCGACAGACTCCTCGGTACGGATGGCGCCAGTACCGACCACCAGCGGCAGGCGGCCATTGATCACATCCTTGGCCTGCGCGGCGAGATCGAAGCGCTCCTGGGCGGTGTGGGCGTAGTACTCGCCGGTGGAGCCGCCGATGACGATGCCGTGAACCCTGGATTCGATCAGGTATTCCAGCACTTGCGCGAAGGCCGATTTGTCGATGGCTCCCTCTGCGGTCAGGGGAGTGATTGCCGGGGTGAAGATACCGTCAAAGTTCATCTTGGATTCTCCTTGGGTGAGGGTCTTGTCTGTTCACCGCGCCGCTGTGTTGTCCAGCGGCCGGGCATGTTCAGTTCTCAGGCGAGTGACGCAGCCTGTTGCAGATTGAGCGAACGGGTTTCCGGGGCCAGGGCCCAGGCGACCAGCAAGCCGATGAAGGTCACCACGGCGGCGGCGACCATGGTCTGGGCGATGCCGAGGGTTTCCAGCGAGATGGGCACGAGGTAGGTGCCTACCGCAGCCCCGACCCGCGACAAGGAGGTGCCCACGCCGACTGCGAACGCGCGAATCTCAGTGGGGAACAACTCGTTGGGGTAGACCAGTTGCAGCACCTGGGCACCGCCGATGAACAGGGCATAGGTGCCGAACAGGAACAGGACCAGGACTTCCGAGCCGGTGTGGAACGCACTCAGCCCCAGCAGGGCCAGGCCGGACCAGAGGAAGCTCTGGATCAGCATGCTGCGGCGGCCGACGGTGTTGATCAGTCGAGTGGCGATGATGCAGCCGACGACGAAGAGGAAGGTGATCGCCACCGAGCCGAAGGAGGCCCAGTCGCCCTTCAGGTGGAGCGCCTGCAGGACCTTGGGTGCGAAGGCGTAGACCGCGAACACCGGAATGATCGAGCAGGTCCAGAACACGGTGACGAACAACATGCGCTTGCCGTAGCCGGAGTGCAGGAGATTCCACACGGAAAGCTTCTTCACTTCCGCTTGTTCGGGCAGGTTCTTCAGCGAGAAGTCATTCCCGTACACCTGCTTGATAATGCTTTCAGCCTCCGCCGCGCGTCCCTTGCTCAGCAGCCAGCGGGGCGATTCCGGCGTGCCCATGCGCACGGCAAACAGGATCGCACCGATCACGGCGGGGCTGGCCAGGACGAGGCGCCAGGCATCTTCGCCACCGACACGCAGGATGAACTCACCGGCAACGTAGGCCAGTGCGGCACCGGCGAACCAGAGGATGGTCAGGGTAGCCAGGCGCGGTCCGCGATACTTCTTCGGCAGGAACTCCACCAGCAGCGAAGTCGCCACCGGGTACTCGATGCCGACGGCCATGCCGATCAGGAAGCGCAGCAGGAACAGCGCCGCGGCCGATTCGACCCAGTACTGCGCCAGGGAGCCGAGGATGAACAGGGTCGGGCCAACGAAGAAGACTTTCCTGCGGCCCAGCCTGTCGGTCAGCCAGCCGCCGAAGAAGCCACCGCAGAAGATGCCGATCAGCGCCGAGGCGGCGATGAGGCCTTGCCAGAAATCGCTGAGGTTCAGGCCAGCGGTCAGTTGCAGCATGGCAACGCCAATGATGCTGAGGACATAGCCATCGACGAAGGACCCGCCGCCGGAACGGACGGTCAACAGCTTGTGGAAGCTGTTCAGGGGGACATCCTCTACTGATCCAGGAATTGTCATTGTTATTTCCCGCTTATAGGTGTTCGGTTACATCTGGACGGCACGACACCGCGAGGCCCGAACCTGAACGAGCCACTGAAGTTTCGAGACCGCCTGAATCATTGTCAGCAGGCAACCAGGTCCACGGGTCTATTGATGATTGGCCCTGGTACTTGCATTGATCTGTGCAATAAAAAGTACTCAGCTCTCTCTGCCTGCCCGGTACTGTCCCCACTTGAGGTTGAGATTCACGCCTGCAGAAAGGAAAGGTTCCGGCGGATTTCTGTTGGGGCCGGAGGTGCGCAGCAGGAAGTCGATCAACTCGTCTCGATCGTTTGCCAGCCAATCAGCGAGGAGCTTGCCCGTGGCAGTGCCACGCGTCACACCAAGCCCGTTGCAGCAGAGTGCGCCGTAGACATTGGGTGCCAGTTCGCCGAAATGCCCCATGTGGTTTCTCGACAAGGCCAGTGAACCGCCCCAGGTGTATTCGAATTCAACGCCGGGCAGCATCGGGAATCGACGTTCAAAAGAAGTGCGATGCCGCTTCACGAAGCGATCCAGGTACTTGGTGTTGCTGCGACCATCCGGGTTGAAACTGAAACTGTTGCGAATCAAGAGGCGGTTGTCCGGCGTGCGGCGTACCGTGGTGCCGAATGGATCGGCCGGTATCAATCCCCAGAAGGGCTTGCCGCCGAGACGCGCTTGTTCATCCGCAGTGAGCTGGCGGGTGATGCTGGCGTAGGTGAAGACCGGGAGCATCCTGCCCTTGAGGAAGCCGAAGCTCATGCCGAAGGCGTTATTGGTGAGGATGAGCTTGTCGGCGGTGATGCTGCCAAAGGCGTGGGTGAGGATGGTCTTCTCACCGTACTCGACTCCGGTGATGGGCGTGTTTTCGTAGAGGCTGACGTTGGCCGGGAGGCTGTCGGCCAGGCCCTTGACCAGCGCGGAGGGCTGGATGAGCACCGTCCCCGGGGTGAACAGGGCCTTGCGGTAGAAGTGCGTGCCGATGTGCGCAGGGAGGTCGTCGGCGTCGATCATCTGATAGGCCTGGCCGAGCTTGTCCAGGCCACGCCGGTAGGCGTCCAGCACGGCGATGCCACGATCTTCGACGGCAGCCTGGTACTTGCCGCAGGCCTTCATCTGACAATCGATGTTGTGCCGCTCTACCAGCTCCTTGAGCAAGGACTGGCCGGTGAGATTGAGTTTCAGGCTGATCTTCGCGGTATCGATATCGCCGATGTAGTCATCGGCCCCGATATCGTGGGGCAGGTCAATGGCAAAACCGGCATTTCGGCCGGAGGTACCGAACCCGACTTCCTGCGCTTCGACAAGAACGATTTCGTCATCGGGAAAGTTGAGCGCCAACTGTCGGGCGGCGGCGAGGCCGGTGAAACCGGCACCTACTACAACCCAGCGAGCCGAGCTGTTGCCGTAATGGCTAGGCCTTGGTTGCCGAGGCTTGCTGAGGTGGTACCAACCACAGCTCTTGTCATCGGCAGGTAAAGACGTAACTTTTGTCATTTCATAGACCTGACTTTTTTATTTCAGCTTGATAGGCATCCCTTGCGGGAGATGACTCGCTGGACTACGAAAACCACAGTTCTCCATGCGATGACGGGCGTCGCGAAATCAGCTCGCTCGATGACTTGGTCGTGCTGCTAGAGGCAGGTCCCGTTACATGGCGATGTCGGCAAGAAGATTAATGACAGCATCAAGTCGCCAACAAGCAACATTTAGGGGTGGCAATCAATGATCAGGGGTTATGGTTTGTCGATGGGGCAGTGGAAATAAAAAAACCTGCGCAGGGCAGGTTCTTTTGGGGGTTGAACTTTAACTTAATATCCTAACAATACTGTGGTGGCGGATTGAGCAACAAAATATGGGGGATAACAATAACGCCAAGTTATCAAAGTTGCGCGAGCAGCCAGTCGCGCAGGCGGCAACAGGCATCGTCGTCTTCTTTGTCTTCGTTGAATGTCAGGTAGTGCAGGGTGTCCTTGAGCACCAGTTCCTGTTCGACGGGCCTGATAAGCAGTCCCTGGTCGACCAGGCGGCCTACCAGATGATTCCAGCCCAGGGCGACGCCCTGATGATTGAGGACCATCTGGATCAGCAGGATGTAGTCGTTGGCATTGAAGAAATGCGGGGCGTTGGCCGCACGTGCCTCAAGATCGATATCGTGGAATGCCAGCCAGACCTTCCAGTCGACATGCTCGGCGACCTGTGAGCGGCCGTAGGGGCTGAGATTCAGCAGCACGGTGTCGCGCAGACCCTCCAGGGTGCGTATTTCCGGGTGTTCCTCGAGATACTTCGGCGTGCACACCGGGTAGATCACATCGTGCATCAGGGGGTAGCTGCGATATCCCTCGCGGATCTTGGCGATCTTGGTGACGAAGATGTCCGGGCGCACACCGGGTTCCATGGACAGGAAGTTCTGCGTGGTGATCAGGTTGAGGTCGACGTCCGGGTTCGCGCCGAAAAAGCTTGGCAGCCGGGGGGCCAGCCAGTGCGCGGAGAATGCCGGCGAGCAGCAAAGGGTGAGCACGCGTTTGGTGGTGCTCTTGTTGCGGATACGCTCGGCGGCCTGGGAGATGTTGACGAAGGACAACTGCACCGCATCGAAGAAGATCGAACCTGCCGCCGTGAGCTCCACGGCGCGTCCCTCGCGCTTGAAAAGTTCGGCGCCCAGATAGATCTCCAGCTCGCGAATCTGCCGACTGATCGCGGCCTGGGTCACACACAAGGCTTCGGCCGCTCGCGTGAAATTCTGATACTTGGCTGCCGCGACGAAGGACTTCACGGCGCGTAACGACGGCATCTTGATCAGGGTCTGATCGGGCTCGGTGTGCTTGACCATAACTACAAGTAATCAAAATCCTGAATAAAAAGTCGGTTCTGTCGACCGGTGGCCTCGTCCTAGACTGCGGCCAGCTGCAATTGCGGCAGGAAGGCTTCGCTGAGGTTATCCGAAAGAGCACTCATGCAGAAAGCCCTGACCTTGGAAGGCGCGAGCTGATGAGTCCATGACTCCATTCTTCGCCGATCCAGGCAAGCACCGACAATTCCCGTGCCTGTTTTGGAGTGCATATAACAATGGATAAGAACACTGCTGTACTAGCCCTGATCCGCCAACGCAAAGAGCGTCATGCCCTTCCTCGCGCCGTTTACAGTGACCCCGAGGTGTACCGCCAGGACCTTGAACAGATCTGGCACAAGGAATGGATCTTCGCCGGGCATACCTTCGAACTGGAGAAGCCCGGCCAGTACCTGACCCTGCAGATTGGCGACTATCCGATTGCCGTAGTCCGTGGCGGCGATGGCCAGGTGCGCGCGTTTCACAATGCCTGCCGGCATCGGGGTTCCAAGGTTTGCACCGAGAACAGCGGCAAAGTTGCCAAGTTGGTTTGCCCCTACCACAAATGGGTGTTCGACCTGGATGGCAAACTGCTGTTCGCGGGCAACATGGGGCCTGATTTCAACGTTGCCGACTACGGCCTCAAGCCGGCTCATTGCGAAGTGGTGAACAGCTACATCTACGTTTGCGTGGCCGACAAGGCGCCGGATTTCGAGAAATTCCGCAAGGCCGTGTCTCCTTTCATCGCTCCGCACAACCTGGACGATTGCAAGGTGGCGTTCGAGTCCAACCTGATCGAGCGGGGTAACTGGAAGCTGGTCTTCGAGAACAACCGCGAGTGCTACCACTGCGACGGCACCCACCCGGAGTTGCTCAATTCCTACGTCGAGAACCTATCGGTAGCAGGTGTGGGTGGCGAGGATGACCCCGAGCTGGTGGCGCACTGGAACCGTTGTGAGGCGGCCGGCCTGCCCAGCCGCCTGGTGATGGACGAAGGCGGGCAGTACCGCATGACGCGCATTCCGCTTTCGGCCGGCGCCGTGAGCTACACCATGGACGGCAAGCCCGCGGTGGCCGGGCGTCTCGATCGCAGCGGCGAGAGCAATATCGGCGCGCTGCTGTACTTCAACTATCCCTCCACCTGGAATCACTTCCTCGGCGACCACGCCCTGAGTTTCCGTGTGTTGCCGCAAGGCCCCAATGAAACCCTGGTGACGACCAAGTGGCTGGTGCCGAAGGATGCGCAGGAAGGCCTGGACTATGACCTCGATCGCCTGACCCGGGTCTGGATCGCCACCAACGACCAGGATCGTCGCCTGGTCGAGGGGGCCCAGGCGGGCGTGAGTTCTCCCGCCTATGAGCCCGGGCCTTACTCATCGATTGCGGAGAACGGCGTCTGTCAGTTCGTGGATTGGTACTGCGCGACCATGACCAGCCGGCTGGCCGACTGAACCTCGTACAACTTCGACTTGGCCCCGTTTCACCCACCTGGTGACACGGGGCCTTTTTTCGTCTGGAAGGCCCTGTGGCCAACAACCTGGTGATGCAACCCATGAATACCCTTTCGCGCCGGAATGGTCATGCCAAGGGCTTCTTTCTCGTGCTGCTGGCTGCGTTCTGTTACGGCCTGCAGCCTCTGTTCGCCCAGTATGCCTACGCTGGCGGTGCCGACCCGGTGGGCCTCCTTCTGGCGCGCTTTTCGATTGCCGCCGGCGTGTTGCTGGTGTTCCTGCGCTGGCGGGGAATTCCTCTTCCCGTGGGCCCGCTGGCGCGACAGAACCTGCTGCTCGGATTCGGCTATGGGCTCGCGGCGTTGGGCTACTACAGCGCTGCCCGATCCACATCGGTGAGCCTGGCGATCATCCTGGTGTACAGCTTTCCGGCCTTTGTCACGGCGGTATCCATAACCTGGCTGGGGGAGCGGACCAGTGCGCTCAAGCTGGCCAGCCTGGCATTGGCCCTGGGTGGGGTAACGATGGCCACGGGGCTCAGCCTGTCTGGCGCCTCGATGGGGGCGCTATGGGCGCTGTTCGCCGCGGTGTGCTACGGGGCGTCGATCATCTACGGCACTCATCGGATCGTCCATGAGAACCCGCTGGCATCGGCCGCCATGCTGCTTCTGGGCTGCGCACTGACCTTTGCCGTGGCAGCCCTCGTGCAAGGCGCTGCCTTGCCTTCGACCCCCTTCGCATGGGGAGCGACCCTGGGGCTGGCACTGTTCGCCACCCTGGTGCCGGTGGCGGCATTCCTGGCCGGCTCTCCGCGCATAGGTCCGTCGGCGGCCGCGACCCTGTCGACCGTGGAGCCGGTGGTGGCCGTGACCATTGCGGTCTTGCTCATGGGCGAGCAAGTCACAGCGTCCATGTTCGCTGGCGGAGTGATGGTGCTGCTCGCGGCGGTTTTCCTGGCGCGTCAGGGGCCGGTGGAGCCGGAAATCGCTTCGCTGCAAGGCGGCGCCGCGGGTGATCGATAACATGAAGTTATGGTTAAGGGGGAACAAATGTCGTTGGACGTTGCGATAGACAAATTCTAATTTGGACTTGCAACGCGGCATCCCAAATCGATGTCCGCATTTATGGAGCAGGAATTTCTGCACGCCGGATAACCGGCCATTTGTCCGCCGCTCTTGTCATGCTGAATTCGTGACAGTGCGAAGTTACTTATTGGTTATAAGCATAAGAATGAGGGTTGTATGAGCCAGGCCGATGAGATTCTTTCGGTAAAGAACATCTTCAAGGTTTTCGGGCCTCATCCGGAAGTTGCCATGGAGATGTTGCGCAAGGGTGCCGACAAGAACGAAATCTTCCGCAAGACCGGTCATGTCGTCGGGGTGTTCGACGCCAGCTTTTCGGTCAAACGCGGTGAAATCTTCGTGATCATGGGGCTGTCCGGCTCGGGCAAGTCGACCATGGTGCGGCTGTTCAATCGCCTGATCGAGCCCACGTCCGGCAGCATTCACCTGAACGGGCGCGAGATCACCGGCCTGGCCGACAAGGAACTGCTCGATGTCCGCCGCAAGGAAATGGGCATGGTCTTCCAGTCCTTCGCGCTGATGCCGCACATGAGTGTCCTGGAAAATACCGCCTTCGGCCTGGAGATCTCCGGGGTCGGTGAGGGCGAACGCAACGCCCGGGCAATCGAGGCTCTGCGCCAGGTGGGGCTGGCCGGGCATGAATACAGCTACCCGCACCAGCTGTCCGGCGGGATGCAGCAGCGCGTCGGCCTGGCCCGGGCGCTGGCCAACGACCCGACCATCCTGCTCATGGACGAAGCCTTCTCCGCCCTCGATCCGCTGATCCGCAGCGAGATGCAGGGCGAGCTGATGCGCCTCCAGGCCGAGCAGCAGCGCACCATCATCTTCATCTCCCACGACATCGAAGAAGCGATCCGCATCGGCCATCGCATCGCGATCATGGAAGGCGGCCGGGTGGTGCAGATCGGTACGCCACAGGAGCTGCTGAACCAGCCCGCCAACGAATATGTCGAGACCTTCTTCAAAGGCTTCGACAGCTCCCGGGTACTCAAGGCCGGCGATGTAGCCCAGCTCGACCCGGCGACGGTCTGCCGGGTGAACGGCAAGGCCCCGCGCTTCCAGGCCGGGGTGCCCTACGGCTACCTGATCGACGAGCGTGACCAGTTGCTGGCCGTGGTGGGCGCGGACGAGTCCGGCAGCGTGGCGGCCGGGCAGTCGGAGGCACAGTTCAGCCTGCACAAGCAGCACCCCGTCTACACCGACACTCCCCTGCATGACGTGCTGGATATCGTCGCGGCACTCCCATATCCCGTGCCGGTCCTGGATCACAGCGGTGCTCTGAAGGGCACCATTTCCAAGAATCTGCTGTTGCAAACCTTGAGCCGCCACTGAGCGCATCCCTCGATCACGCAACAGCCGCAACTTCGGAGAGTAGGTAGCCAGCATGTCAGAGTTCAGTCTTCTCGATCCTTTCCAAACCGCGAACATCCCATTGGGTGACTGGGTGGAAACCACCCTGAATTTCCTGGTGCACAATTTCCGCGATGTATTCCGTGCCATCCGCTGGCCCATCGACCAGGTGCTCAATGGCATCGAGTACGTCTTGCAGAGCATCCCGCCGACCATCGGCATCATCCTGTCCTCCTTGCTTGGCTGGCAGCTGGCCGGCAAGCGCATGGCACTGCTTTGCTTCGTCACCCTGACCCTGCTCGGCCTGATCGGCGTATGGTCGGAGTCCATGACCACCCTGGCGCTGGTGCTGACCTCGGTGTTCTTCTGCGCCGTGATCGGCATCCCGCTGGGTATTCTCTGCGCCCGTAGCGACCACCTGGAGCGCGTGGTGCGACCTGTACTCGACGCCATGCAGACCCTGCCGGCATTCGTCTACCTGGTGCCCGTGGTGATGCTGTTCGGCATCGGCGACGTGCCAGGCGTGCTGGTGACCATCGTGTTCGCCTTGCCGCCGCTGGTGCGCCTGACCAACCTGGGCATCCGCCAGGTGCCCGAAGACAAGATCGAGGCCGCCCGCGCCTTTGGCTGCACCCCACGGCAGATGCTGACCCGCGTGCAATTGCCGCTGGCCACCTCGACCATCATGGCCGGCATGAACCAGACCCTGATGCTGTCACTGTCGATGGTGGTGATCGCCTCGATGATCTCGGTTGGCGGCCTTGGGCAGATGGTCCTGCGCGGCATCGGTCGCCTGGACATGGGCCTGGCCACCGTCGGCGGGGTAGGGCTGGTGTTGCTGGCCATCTTCCTCGACCGCCTTACCCAGGCCATGGGGGCGCGCACCAGCGCCGACCCCAGCCTGCGCTGGTACCACACCGGCCCCGTTGGCGCGCTGCTGCGTCTGTGCGGTGCCGGGCAACCCTCCGGGCGGCGCAAGACCGCCTGAGCCGACTGATTCGATCTGCCGAACCCGACAAGAAGCCACAATAAAGGTACGAAACGATGCATCGATCCAAGTTCTCCCGCAGCCTCCTGCAATGCGCCACCGCCCTGTCCCTGACGGTCGCCGCCCTGAGTGCCAGCGCTTCGGCCGACAAGCCCGGCGAGGGCGTCGAGGTCACGCCGATCTTCCCCTCCATCGCCGAAGAGCGCTTCCGCGGCGAGGTGGCGATGGAAGGCCTGCGTGAACTGGGCTACGACGTCGAGGAGCCGAAGGAGACCGAGTACGGCGTGATGATGGTGGCCCTGGCCAATGGCGATGCCGACTTCACCGTGCACCTGTGGGAAAAACTGCACGACAAGTTCTACCAGCAGGCCGGCGGTGACGAGGTGATGGTCAAGACCGGCGACATCCTGCCGGGTGTCAGCCAGGGCTACCTGATCGACAAGAAAACCGCGGACCAATACAACATCAAGTACATCACCGACCTGAAAAAGCCGGAGATCGCCAAGCTGTTCGACACCGACGGCGACGGCAAGGCCGATCTGACGGGCTGCAACCCGGGTTGGGGTTGCGAGTTGGTCATCTCCCACCACATGAAGGCGTATGACCTGGACAAGAGCGTGCACGTCAACCAGGGTTCGTACTTCGCCCTGATGGCCGACACCATCACCCGCTACAAGGAAGGCAAGCCGATCCTGTACTTCACCTGGGTGCCGCAGTGGATCGCCAGCGTGCTGGTCGAGAACACGGACGTGGTCTGGCTGGAAGTGCCGAAGACCGACCTGCCGGACGGCAACAACGAGGTGGACACCATGTACAAGGGCAAGAACCTCGGGTTTGCCGTGGACAAGGTCGTGGCTGTGCTGAACAAGGACTTCGCCGAGGAGAACCCGGCGGCTGTGAAGTTTCTCTCGCTGGTGCAGATCAGCACCGACGACGAGAGTGCACAGAACCTGAAGATGCAGCAGGGCGAGAAGAAGCCCGCCGACATCCAGCGTCATGCCAAGGAGTGGGTCGCCGCGCATCGCCAGCAGTTCGACGCCTGGCTGCAGGAATCGCGAGCTGCCGCCAACCAGTAAGCGTCCCAGGTGCCCGCCATGCGGGTACCTCTACCTTCCTCCCCTTGCCCAACTTCGTCTGTGGAGCCCCGCATGTCGCTCTATTCGTTCGTCCGCGATTTCCGTTTCCGCGACGCACCGTCCCATACCCGCGAGCTGTTGCAGACCTGCTTGCTGGATATTCTCGGTGTTGCCGCCGGTGCCCGTGACAACCACACCAGCCAGGCACTCAAGCATTACGCGCTGAGCCATTACCCGGCTGGAAAACTGGCCAGCCGCCTGCTGTTCGACGGCCGCCCGGTACACCCGCTTGGGGCCGCCTGGGCGGGGGGCTTCAGCGTCGACAGCCTGGATGCCCATGAAGGGCATTTCACCTCCAAGGGGCACGCTGGAGCGACTGTGGTGCCGGCGTTGCTGGCGCTGGTCGATGCCTGCCGCGAGCAGGGCAGGACCATCAGCGGCGAGGAACTGCTCAGCGCCCTCTGCATCGGCTACGAGACGGCGCTGCGGGCCGGCGCCGCGCTGATGGCCACCGCCCCCGAATACCATGCCTCCGGGGCTTTTTCCGGCGTCGGCGTGGTGTGTGGCGGCGCTCGGCTGCTGGGCCTGGACGAGCAGCGCTTCCGTCATGCCCTGGGCATCGCCGAATACTTTGGCCCGCGCTGCCCGATGATGAGACTCGTCGATCATCCCTCGATGCTGCGTGACGCCCATGGCGCCGGGGCCTACGCCGGCCTCAATGCCCTGTTGCTGGCCGAGGCCGGTGTCACCGGGGCGCCAGCCGAGACGGTGGAAGACGAGGCGGTGGCCGCCCACTGGCAGGATCTCGGCGAGCGCTGGGAAATCGACGCCCAGTACTTCAAGCCCTGGCCGGTCTGCCGCTGGGCCCAGCCCGCCCTCACGGCGATGACTGCCCTCATGGCCGAGCATCCGCAGATCCGTGGCGAGAATATCGAGCAGATCCAGGTGCAGACCTTCCATGAGTCCATGCGCCTGCAGGGGCATACTCCGGCGAACGCCGACGAGGCCCAGTACGCCCTGGCCTTCCCGTTGGCGGCCCTGGTGGTGCGCGGCCAGGTCGGTCCGCTGGAGGTGACGGGGGAGGCGATCCACGCCCCCGATATCCTCGCGGTGAGCCAGCGGATCGAAATCGTCGAGAGCGATGAGCTCTCCGCGCGCTTCCCCAACGAAATCCTTTCGCGGGTCCTGGTCTGGCTCAAGGATGGCCAGCTGCTGACAAGTCCGATCACCGCCGCCAAGGGCGACCCGGACACGGCCATGAGCCGCGCCGAATTCCTCGCCAAGTTCGACCTGCTGGCCGGCATCAGCCTGGGCGAGGAGCAGCGGCGCGAAATCGAACAGGCGATTGCGGCACTGCCGGGCAGTCCCAGCTGCGAGAAGCTGTTCGCCTTGTTGTTCGGGCAAGCGGGCGCGGCTTGAAGAAAGTTTGCGGGCTGTCGATAGCCGATCCCGGAATCGGTGCGCGCAGCGCACCCTAGGGTCCAGGCCAGGCGAAAGGGGGCGGTCTTGTGCAGGGGGAGGATTCGCCCCTTTCCAGGGGGCTAGCGCAAGTCCAGGTTCTACGAACGTGGATGTCTACTCCTGAACAGCGGTGAGTCGAGAGATGAGAACGTCATTCGAGAGTGTATTGAAGAGCAAGAATCTGGCGCATCTGGACAAGGCCGGCCGCGCAGGACTGACGACGCCGGTACGTCGCGTGTCCTTCATCCTGCGCGAGCACTTCTCGATGATGGCCTTTACCGGCGCGGTGGATGCACTGGTCACGGCCAACCTCATGAGTTCGACTCCGGTGTTCGAGGTGCTGGTCGTCGGTGCGCAAAGCAATCTGGTCGTGAGCGACCTGGGCATCGCTATCTCGACCGATTGCTCCCTGGCCGAGCTGGACGAGAAGCACCAGGACATCCTCGTGGTCTGTGGCGGTTTCCGCGTCCGTCTCGAGAGTGACCCCTTGCTGAGGGCGAAGCTGCGTCACGCCGACGCGGCTGGTGCGGTGCTCGGCGGGCTCTGGAACGGTGCTTACTTCCTTGCCGAGGCCGGGCTGCTGGATGGCCATGAATGCGCGTTTCATCCGGACGGGCGGGCGATGATGTCCGAGGTCTTTCCCAAGGTGAGTGTGACCACCCATTCCCACGTGCTCGATCGCAAGCGAATGAGCTGCGCGGGTGCGAACAGCTCGCTGGGCATGATGCTGGAAGTGGTGGGGCACAGTGCTGGCCAGGAGCTGCTGGATGCGGTGGAGGAGGTCCTGGGGTGCGACAAGATGCGGGAAACCCTTGATGTTTCAGTTGTGTCGATCGACTTCGATCCAACCTTGCCGCGCACCCTCAAGCTCGCCCTGGAGCTGATGCACAGCAATATCGAGGACCCGATAGATATCGTCGAGATCGCGCGATATGCGCGCATTTCCCGGCGACACCTGGAACGCCTGTTCCGGCGATACGTCAAGGCGACACCGCCGCGCTACTACATGGAGCTGCGACTCACCCACGCGCGTCAGCTCCTGCAGCACACCAACAAGTCCCTGACCGAGATAGCCGTAGCCAGCGGATTTGCCACTCTTCCGCATTTCAGTCGCTGCTTTCGCGAAAAGTTCGACATCGCCCCGGGCCAGTTCCGCGCACGTACCCATTTCAAGGTTTGAAGAAGACTCCAACGCCGCTGAGCCGCGCGGAACTACGGGAAAAGTTCAACTTGCCGGTCAGGGTCGGTCCGGGCGCGGCGTCGCGGCGGGAAAAGCAAGCGGCGATTGTGGCACTGTCGGGCACTCCCAACTGTGAGAAGCTGATTGCGCCGGTACTGGCCTTCGGACCGGCAGCCGAGTATCAGCAGGGGGATTGTCGATACGTACCCTGAATGCCCGTGAGCCGAGACATGAGAACGTCCTTCGAGAGCGTGTTGAAGAGCAAGAACCTGGCCCACCTGGACAAGGCCAGCCGCGCAGGGTTGACCACTCCGGTACGCCGCGTGTCCTTCATCCTGCGCGAGCATTTCTCGATGATGGCCTTCACCGGTGCGGTGGATGCCCTGGTCACGGCCAACCTCATGAGCTCGACTCCGCTGTTCGAAATCCTGGTGGTCGGTGGCGACAGCAATCTGGTGGTGAGTGACCTGGGCATTTCCATTTCCACCGATCGCACCCTGGCCGGGCTGGACGAGAAGGGCCAGGACATCATCGTGGTCTGTGGTGGATTCCGTGTCCGCCTCGAGAGCGAGCCCGTGCTGAGGTCGAAGCTGCGCCAGGCCGACGCGGCGGGGGCGGTGCTTGGCGGCCTCTGGAACGGCGCCTACTTCCTTGCCGAGGCCGGTTTGCTGGATGGCCATGAATGCGCCTTTCATCCGGACGGCCGGGCGATGATGTCCGAACTCTTCCCCAAGGTGACGGTGACCAGTCATTCCCACGTGCTCGACCGCAAGCGGATCAGCTGCGCCGGCGCGAACAGCTCACTGGGCATGATGCTGGAGGTGGTGCGCGCCAGTGCCGGCCAGGAGCTGCTCAATGCCGTGGAGGATGTACTGAGCTGCGACAAGAAGCGCGACATAGTCGATGTGTCTGTGGTGTCCATCGACTTCGATCCAACCTTGCCGCGCACCCTCAAACTCGCACTGGAACTGATGCACAGCAATATCGAAGATCCCATCGAAATAGGTGAGATCGCCCGTTACGTGGGCATCTCCCGGCGACACCTGGAGCGCTTGTTCCGGCGCCACGTGAAGGCAACGCCTCCGCGCTACTACCTCGAGCTGCGCCTCACCCATGCGCGCCAGTTGCTGCAGCACACCAACAAATCCCTGATCGAAATAGCCGTAGCGAGTGGCTTTGCCACCCTCCCGCATTTCCATCGCTGCTTCCGCGAAATGTTCGACATCGCCCCGGGCCAGTTTCGCACCCGGACCCATTTCAGGGTCTGACGTGCTGTAAGAGCGGCGATGGCGACTCTGGGTCGCCTTTACGCCCGTCGCAGTGATCCAGCCGAACGATCAACGGGAAAACCTCTTCCGATATTCCCTGGGGGAAATCGCAAGGTGTCGCTGGAAGGTCGCGCGCATTCGTTCTTCGTCGCCAAAACCGCATTGCCGGGCGATCTGGTCGATATTGCGGATCGACTCCTCCAGCAGGCGCCGTGCCGCTTCCAGGCGGAAGATTTCCACGGCCTTGGCCGGTGAGCGGCCGGTTTTCTGTTTGTACAGGCGGGAGAAGTTGCGCGGGCTCATGTGGCAGCGTTCGGCCAGGGCCTCCACGCTGAGCGCCGGGTTGTCGAGGTTGTCGGCTAGCCACTGGTGCAGGTCGTCGAAGGCGGCGGCGTCCTTGGCCTGTGCCTGCAGCAGCTCGCTGAACTGGGCCTGGCCGCCGGGCCGTTTCAGGAACACCACCAGCTCCCGCGCCACCTGCATGGCCACGTCGCGGCCGCAATCGGCTTCCACCAGGGCCAGGGCGAGGTCGATGCCGGCGCTGACGCCGGCGGAGGTCCAGACCGACTCCTGCCGGACGAAGATGGCGTCGTCGTCCACGTCGATGGAGGGAAAGCGCGTCCTGAGCATGTCGCACATGGCCCAGTGCGTCGCTGCGCGCTTGCCTTCCAGCAGCCCGGCTTCGGCGAGTAGAAAAGTGCCGCTGCAGACAGAGGCGGTGCGGCGGACCCGGCTCGCGCCATCGGCGATCCAGGCGATCAGTTCCGCCGATTCGGCCACCGCCCGCTCGATGTCCGGCGAGCCGGGCACGATCAGCGTGTCGATGCTGGCGATGTCGAGTTCTGCCAGCGGCCGGGTATCCACCGCCAGGCCTTCGGCGGTGGTGACCAGGCCGCCATCCAGGCTGGCGGTGAGGCGTTCGTAGCCGGGCTGGTTGCGGGCCTGCATGGCCTTGGTGGCGGCCCAGAACACCGTCTGGGCGCCGGTGAGGTCCAGCAGGCCCACTCGCGGGTAGGCGACGAAGAGGATGGTACGTGGGTGACTTGGCATGATTTCAGGGTTTTGCGTCATTTATGACGGAATCCTCCTCTCCTAGCATGGGCCCGTCAAACGATTCGCCCATATGCCAGGAGTACCAGATGAAACAAGAAATCCTGATTGTCGGTGGTGGTTTTGCCGGGGTCTGGAGCGCCTTGAGCGCCATGCGCCTGCTCGATCAGCATGGACGAACCGATATCGCCGTGACCCTGCTCGCGCCGCAGCCGGAACTCCATATCCGCCCCCGTTTCTACGAGCCTGGCGTGCACGCCATGAAGGCGCCGCTGCTGGAGCTGTTCGCCGCGGTGGGGATCACCTATGTCCAGGGCACGGCGCTGCAGATCGATCCGGAGGGCAAGCGAGTCCTGTATCGGGATGAGTCGGGCGCCGAGGCTTCCCGGGGCTTCGACCGTCTCGTGCTGGCCTCGGGCAGCCGCCTGCAGCGGCCTGCGCTGGCGGGGCTGGACGAGCATGCCTTCGATGTGGACCAGATCGACACGGCGGTCCAGCTGGAGCGTCACCTGGAATCGCTCGCGCGGCGGCCGGCTTCGGCGGCACGCAACACGGTGGTGGTGGCGGGGGGCGGGTTCACCGGGATCGAAACGGCAACGGAGATGCCGGCCCGCTTGCGGGCGGTGCTGGGGGATGATACGGCGATCAGGGTGGTGGTGGTCGACAGGGGCGAGCAGATCGCCGCCGCGCTGGGCGACGGGATTCGTCCAGCCATCAGCGAGGCGTCCCGGGAACTGGGGATCGAATGGAGCCTTGGCAACTCGGTGGCCGCGGTCGACGCCGAGGGTGTGGAGTTGGCCGATGGCCAGCGCATCGAGGCGAACACGGTGATCTGGACCGTGGGCTTTCGCGCCAGTGACCTGACCGAGCAGATCGCCTCCCCGCGTGATGCCCAGGGGCGTCTGCTGGTGGATCCGTATCTGAAGGTCAGCCATCAGGCCGCCATCTATGCCGCGGGCGACACCGCTCGTGCGGCGACGGACGAAGTCGGCAATTTCTCGGTGATGTCCTGCCAGCACGCCATCGCCCTGGGCCGCCATGCCGGGAACAACGCCGCGGCCGAGCTCATTGGCGTGGCGCCCAAGGTCTACAGCCAGCCCAAGTACGTGACCTGTCTCGATCTCGGCGCCTGGGGTGCGGTGTTCACCGAGGGCTGGGACCGCCAGGTGAAGCTGGTGGGGGACGAAGCCAAGGACCTGAAGCGGCAGATCAACACCCAGTGGATCTATCCCCCCGTGGCGGACCGCGCCGTCGCCCTGGCAGCCGCCGATCCGGCAATTCCCGTTGCATGAGCAGGCCGCGGCTTGAGCTCAGCCCATCACTGCTCCCTCTCTCTTCAGGGAGAGGGTTGGGGTGAGGGTGGCAGGGTGTTCCCCGGGCAGGCCTGCGGCCTGCATCGCGAATGAATTCGCCCCCACAGGGAAAGCACGAGCCAACCGCCGGCCCGGACTGCTCCCTCTCCCTTCAGGGGCGACCGGCGAGGGGAGGGTTGGGGTGAGGGCAAACCGGTGGCAGGGTGCATCCCAAGGGCAGGCCTGCGGCCTGCATCGCGAATGAATTCGCCCCCACAGGGAAAGCACGAGCCAACCGTCGGCACGGACTGCTCCCTCTCCCTTCAGGGGCGACCGGCGAGGGGAGGGCTGGGGAGAGGGCAAACCGGCGGCGGTGTTCCCCGGGCAGGCCTGCATCGCGAATGAATTCGCTCCCGCAGGAAAAGCACCCCTGGCGCGTCAGTGCCGCTTTTGCGCTTCGCTTCTGATCTGGCTGAGGGACTGCCGGGGCGTGATGGCGTCCGGGTCGATGCGGATTTCGATCAGGGACGGCACGCCCGCTGCGCTGCAGCGTTCGAAGGCTGCGGGGAAGTCTTCGGTGCGTTCCACCGTCTCCCCGTGCAGGCCATGGGCGCGAGCCAGGGCGGCGAAGTCGGGATTACTCAGGTCGGTGCCGCTGACCCGTCCCGGATAGTTGCGTTCCTGGTGCATGCGGATGGTGCCGTACATGCCGTTGTTGACCACGATGAAGATGACGTTGGCGCCGTAGTGCGCTGCGGTGGCGATCTCCTGGCCATTCATGAGGAAGCAGCCGTCGCCGGCGAAAGCCACGACGGTGCGCTGCGGATAGGTGCGCTTGGCCGCCACGGCCGCTGGTACGCCGTAGCCCATGGAGCCGTTGGTGGGGCCCAGCTGGGTACGGAACTGCCGGTACTGGTAGAAGCGCTGCACCCACACGGCGTAGTTGCCCGCGCCATTGGTGAGAATCGCATCGGCGGGGAGGTGGTCGCGCAGCCAGGCGATGACGTCGGCCATCTGCACCGCCCCGGGAGTGGGCTGGGCGACGAGATTCTCCCGATAGTTGCGATTCAGCGCGGCCCGCCAGTCCGGGCAGCGGTTCCCGTCCATTTCGGGCAGGTCCGCCGCCAGCGCGGCGAAGGTCGCCATGCCGCTGTTGATCCCCAGGGTGGGCTGGTAGACCCGGCCCAGTTCCTCGATTCCCGCGTGGACATGTACCAGCGTCTGCCGGGGCACCGGGATTTCCACGGTCGTGTAGCCGTTGGTGGAGACTTCGCCCAGCCTGGCGCCCACCACCAACAGCAGGTCGGCATCCTTCACCGCCTGGACCAGTTTGGGGCCGGCGGCGAAGCCCAGGTCGCCGGCATAGTTGGGGTGGGTGTTGTCGAACAGGTCCTGGCAGCGGAAGGACGCGGCCACCGGCAGGTCGTGGCGCTCGGCGAAGCGGCGGATATCCGCAACCGCGCCGGCCGTCCAGCCGCCACCGCCGAGAATCATCAGTGGGCGTTCGGCACGCTGCAGCAGGTGGTGGAGCGCCTGCATGTCTGCGGCATTGGCATGGGGCTCGATGGCGCGGGCCGGGCCGGCATCGGCGACGCTCACCCTTTCGGTCAGCATGTCTTCGGGAAGCGCTACCACCACCGGACCGGGGCGGCCGTTCATGGCGCGGTGGAACGCCTGGCTAAGGAGTTCCGGAATCCGGCGGGTGTCGTCTACCTGCACCACCCACTTGGCCAGCGGCGCGAACATGGCGCGGAAGTCGATTTCCTGGAAGGCCTCGCGGTCCCGCTGGTCGCGGGCGACCTGGCCGATGAAGAGGATCATCGGCGTCGAGTCCTGGAAGGCCGTGTGCACCCCCGCCGAGGCATTGGTGGCGCCTGGTCCGCGGGTCACGAAGCAGATGCCGGGCTTGCCCGTCAGCTTGCCGTAGGCTTCGGCCATGTAGGCCGCGCCGCCTTCCTGCCGGCAGACGACAAGGTCGATCTGCTCCTGCGCGTCATGGAGCGCATCGAGGACGGCCAGGTAGCTTTCACCGGGAACGCAGAAGGCCCGTTCGACGCCGTTGATGCGTAGGGCGTCGACCAGGATCTGGCCGCCGCTGCGACTCTTGAGTGGCTGGTTCATCGGTCATTCCTCGTGCTGGGCTGGTACGAGTGGCGGGGCCCGCTGCGACGTGATCCCGCAGGATGTCTTATAGACGCTTATCGGCCTCTGCTAGAGGAGCGGCGGCAGATGGAGCGTGGCGGAGCAGTCGAGGATGGAGCGTCGCTGGGTCGCGGCATAGAGCTCCAGTTCGTTGAGCACCGTGGCCCCCAGGGCGGCATGGAAATCGGCTTGGTTGGAGCTGAGCACGTAGTTCACCTGGGCGTTGTCGCCGAGGTTGGACTGGAAGATCCCGGCAGCGCTGACCGGCAGGAAATCCTCGTACACCAGGGGCTCATAGTGCACATGGCCGGCCTGGATGAGGTCGTCAAGGGTGCGCGGCCGTACCTCGTTGCTGCGCGCCGCCATGCCTTTGTCGGTGACGAAGTAGCGGAAGTAGGCCAGGCCCTGGGTGCGCATCTGGTCGTAGTTGTCCGGGAACGCCTGGAAGTGCTTGTCCAGCAGTTGGTTGTAGCGCCCGGCATTCTGTTCGCTGGGGAATTCCTTCAACTCGGCCCGGGCATCGTTCAGCAGCTGGTCGTACAGCTCCCGGCCTTTCGGGGTCAGGGCTGCGCCACGTTGCTCGATCTCGCCGAAGCGAGCGGTATGGCTGCCCTCGGCGCTGTCCTGGCCGACGAAGGCGACCTTCTCCTGCAGGGCCTTGAAGCTGGTCTGGCGCAGCAGGATCGGGCATTTGCGGCGCGGTGGCCCCTCCACCACCGCCTTGGGGGTGATGCCGTGCCCGGGCATGCCGTCCTGGATCTGGTCGATGTCCAGCGTGCGCGGCGTCAGGTGATTGATATGGGGGCCCTTGAAGGCCACTACATCGGCGATGAGCCGGTGCTGCCCATGCAGCTGGTCGTACTCGGCGGCGGTGACGGTCGCTTCGGTGTGCCAGCGGAAGGTTTCCAGGGCTTCCTTCACGAACTCAGCGGCATCGGCTTCGTTCAGGCCACCCTCGGCTTCGAACTTGCCGATCAGTTCCTTCGCCCGCGCGGTGAAGATATTGCGCTTGGCCAGGATGTAGCTGGCGAGCTTGCGCAGCTCCGGGTTGTCGATCAGTTCCAGGCGCAGCAGCGAGGTGAACACCCGGAACGGGCTGACCTGCAGGGCGCTTTCATGCACGGCGCGGAAGGCAGTGGAATGCACCGGCACCCCGGCCGGGCTGAGATCGTAGTAGCCCACCGGCTGCATGCCCATGACCGCGAACAGGCGGCGAATGGTGGACAGCTCTTCCGCCGTGCCGACGCGGATCGCGCCATGGCGCTCCATGGCCAGGCGGCCGAGCTCTCCGGTCCAGCGCAGGTGCTCCTCGACCTCGGGGGATTCTTCCATCACCTTGCGGTTGGTTTCCGCCACCAGGTCCAGCAGATCGCCGTAGAGCGGGACTTCGGCCTTGTACATGTCGGACATGGCGCGAGAGAACTGAGCGCGAATTTCGGACGGGTCGATGAACCCCTGGTTGTTCATGATGAAGAAGTCTCCTGGACGCGTGATGTGAGCCCGTAAGCCGGGCCGATCGGCCCGGTAGGCATGCCCCGGATTCTGCTGAGCTTCCGCATCCCGTACAAACGACATCTTCTCAGTACTTCATTCTCCTGGGGAATGAAGTGCTCCCCCTCAGTTGCAGGGCCTGGCAAGCGCCGCCGACCCGCCTCGGGAATGATTCCGGCAGCTATGGATTCCCCATCGTAGGGTGCGCCGCGCGCACCGATTGCGGGATCGACCATCGCGCGACGTCCAACCACTGGTGCGCACGGCGCACCCTACCGGCATGGTTTCTCGAGCTCGAATGAAAAAGGCCCCTGGATCAGGCCATGACCAGGAGACTTGGGCAACAACAGCGGCGTGGTTGTGCGATCAGCGTGTGGACAGCACCCTCAGGAGGGCCTGTATGGGGTGGGCGAGTTCCACGCCGCTCAGGCGGTCGGCCTGGCTGCGGCAGGAGTAACCGTTCGCCAGCAGTCGCTGGTGGCCGGCCTGTTCCTCGACGACCTTGCGCCAGGACAGGTCGTAGATCTTCTCGGAGGTCTCTCGATTGGCCGTCTCGTGGCCGTAGGTGCCGGACATGCCGCAGCAGCCCACGGGCAGCATCCTGAGATTCAGGCCCAGTCGTTTGAATACCTCCGGCCAGAGCGCGGTGGCCGCGGGAGCGTTGGTCTTCTCGGTGCAATGGCCGAGCAGGTAGTAGTCGTCTCCAGCGGCCGCCACGGGGGATTCCTCCAGGGCCTGTGCCAGCCATTCCTGGGGCAGCAGCACATCCGGCGCTTCCTGGCCCAGCAGTTTGCGGTACTCCTGGCGGTAGACCAGCGTCATGGCCGGGTCCAGTCCGACCAGCTTCACACCATGGCCGCCCAGTTCATTGAGCATGGCGGCGTTCTTCCGTGCCGCCTTTTCGAAGGCGCCGAGGAAGCCCAGCACCTGCAGTGGCTTGCCGTTAGGCCGGTAGGGCGCGAGCAGGACCTTGAAGCCCAGGCGCGAAAGGACCTCGATCAGGTCGGCCAGCAGCCGGGTTTCGAAGTAGCGGGTGAAGGCATCCTGCACGAGGATGACGCTGCGCTCGCGCTGCTCCGCCGATAGCGCTCGCAGCCTTTCCGGGCTGGCGACCGCGACATTCCAGCGCTTCAGCACCGGCTCCAGGTCGATCCGGCTGAGCAGGGGGCTGTCGACCATTCCGGCGTGGTTCTTCAGGAACGCCTGGATCACGCCCAGGCGCATCAGGCCGTTGTAGAGGGACGGGAGTTTGGCGAAGTGGGGAATGCTGAACTCCAGCGAGCCGATCAGGTAGTCCTTGAGCGGGCGCAGGTAGCGGCTGTGGTAGAGCTCCAGGAAACGCGAGCGGAACTCGGGGACGTTGACCTTCACCGGGCACTGGCCCGCGCAGGACTTGCATGCCAGGCAGCCGGACATGGCTTCGAAGACTTCGTGGGAGAAATCCTCGACGCCCCTGCGTTTGTCCAGGGTGTTTCTCACCTTGCCCAGCAGGCCGCTGAAGGGCGAGGCGGATCGGATGGCGCTGGCGGACCCAATGACGTCGACCCCGGACTGTCCCTGCAGGCGCAGCCACTCGCGGATCAGCGACGCCCGCCCCTTGGGGGACTGGGTGCGCTCGCGGGTGGCCTTCCAGGACGGGCACATCGCATCGAAGGGGTCGTAGCTGTAGCAGGCACCGTTGCCATTGCAGTGCACGGCCGACTCGTAGCTGCGCCAG
This sequence comes from Pseudomonas sp. GCM10022186, assembly GCF_042656385.1. Lineage (NCBI taxonomy): Bacteria > Pseudomonadati > Pseudomonadota > Gammaproteobacteria > Pseudomonadales > Pseudomonadaceae > Pseudomonas > Pseudomonas sp. GCM10022186. The sequence goes on along the minus strand of NZ_JBHSOU010000020.1, from coordinate 44,556 downwards.
ATACGCTCGTCGATCTGGCGATCGAAGTCGCCGCGCATCGTGACTTCGTCGATCTTCAGCAACTCGTCCCGGGAGCCCAGCGGGGTGGCGATCTTGCCCGGGTTCAGCTGGTTGAAGGGGTCGAAGGCGGACTTGATCGCCTGCAGGGCCGGGTAGAGTTCACCGAAGAATTTCGGCGCATATTCCGAGCGCACCCCCTTGCCGTGTTCCCCCCAGAGCAGGCCGCCGTACTTGTGGGCCAGCCGCGCCACACCGTCGCTGATGGGGCGCACCAGGGCCGCCTGGGCCGGGTCCTTCATGTCGAGGGCGGGGCGCACGTGCAACACGCCGGCGTCGACATGGCCGAACATGCCGTACTGCAGATTGAAACCGTCCAGCAGGGCGCGGAACTCGGCGATGAAATCCGCCAGCGCTTCCGGCGGTACCGCCGTGTCTTCCACGAATGGCTGGGGCCGGACCTCGCCTTGCACGTTGCCCAGCAGGCCCACGGCGCGCTTGCGCATGGCATAGACCTTGGATACCGCAACAGATCCGCGGGCGAGGGTATGGCCGATCCGCCTGACGCTGGCGTCGCCCTTGAGGTGCTCGATGAAGGAGGCCACCTTCGCCTCCAGTGCCGCCGCATCGTCCCCGCTGAACTCCACCAGGTTGATGCCCAGGGTGGGGATTGCCGGATCGGCCGGGAAGTACTCGGCCACGTCGTGCCAGACGATGTCCTTCATGGCCAGCCCCAGGACCTTGGAATCCACCGTCTCGATGGAGAGCGGTGCCATCGCCATCAGTGCCCGGGCGTCCCGCAAGGCTTCCATGAAGCTGGCGTAGGACACGTTCACCAGCACCGAGTGCTTCGGGATGGGCAGGACGTTCAGTTTCGCCTCGACGATGAAACCGAGGGAGCCTTCGGACCCGCAGAGAATGTTGTTGAGGTTGAAGCGGCCGTCGGCGCCGCGGATGTGCGCGAGGTCGTAGCCGGTCAGGCAGCGGTTCAGCCTGGGGAAGCCGGCAGCGATCAGGTCGGCATGCTCGCGCTGGACATCCAGCACGGCCCGGTGGACTTCACCCAGGCGCCCTGCACTGGCGACCAGCCCGTCCAGCTCCCGATCCGAAACGGGGCCGGTCTTGAGCCACTGGCCGCCGAGCAGGATGCTGTCCAGGGCCAGGACATGGTCGCGGGTCTTGCCGTAGGTGCAGCTGCCCTGGCCGCTGGCGTCGGTATTGATCATGCCGCCGATGGTGGCGCGGTTGGAGGTGGACAGCTCCGGGGCGAAGAACAGGCCGTGGGGTTTCAAGGCCGCATTGAGCTGGTCCTTCACTACGCCCGCCTGCACCCGTACCCAGCGTTCCTCGGCGTTGATTTCGAGGATGCGGTTCATATGCCGCGACAGGTCGACCACCAGCCCGTGGGTCAGGGACTGGCCATTGGTGCCGGTGCCACCTCCGCGCGGGGTGAGGGCAATCTCCCGGAACTGCCGTTCCGCGGCGAGGGCGGCGATGCGCTGGACATCCTCGGCGTGCAGCGGGAACAGCGCCGCTTGTGGCAGGCGCTGATAGATCGAGTTGTCGGTCGCCAGCACGGTGCGGTTGCCGTAGTCAGGGGAAATCTCCCCTTGGAAACCGCGCGCCTTGAGCGACTCCAGGAAGGAACGGTAGAGCCTTGTGGGCTCTACCGGTGCAGCGATACGGGCAATCATGGCGTCAGCGGATACCTGCCAGGCATTCTTCGAAAATGTCCAGGCCCCGCTCGAACAGCTCGGGCTCGATGGTCAGGGGGGCGAGCAGGCGTACCACGTGACGGCTCTTGCCGCTGGGCATCAGCAGCAGGCCCTTGCGGCGCGCCGCCTCGATAAGCTCGGCCAACTGCTGGGTGCCGGGCTTGCCCTCCGGGGTCAGCAGTTCGATGCCGCGCATGGCATCGGTGCCGGTCAGGCGACCCAGGCAGGGCGAGATGGCGCGCTGGCGCCAGCTCTCGTAGCGGCGCTGGATGGCCTGGCTCTGGGCTTCGCCCCAGGAGGAAAGGTTGGCGTCGCTCATCTGCTTCAGGCTGGCCAGGGCCGCGGCGCAAGCCAAGGGGTTGCCGGAGTAGGTGCCGCCCAGGCCGCCCTTGGGCAGGGCGTTCATCAGCGCCTCGCGGCCCACCACCGCCCCCAGGGGCAGGCCCCCGGCGATGCTCTTGCCGAGCAGCAGCAGGTCCGGCTCGATGCCCAGGCGGGAGAAGGCGAAGCGCTGCCCGGTGCGGCCGAAGCCGGACTGGATTTCGTCGACGATCAGGTAGATGCCGTTGGCGTCGCAGAATTTGCGCAGGCCCTGGGCAAAGGCCGGGTCCATGGCCAGGAAGCCGCCTTCGCCCTGCACGGGCTCGAAGATGAAGCAGGCCACTTCGCCGATATCGATCTCGACGCTGAACAGGCGCTCGATGGCCCTGAAGGCCTCGTCCGCGGTCACACCGGTATCCGGGCTGGGGTAGGGGACGTGGTAGACCGGGCCGGGCAGGGTGCCCACCCGTTGCTTGTAAGGGGCGACCTTGCCGTTGAGGTTGAGGGTCGCCAGGGTGCGGCCGTGGAAGCCGCCGTCGAAGGCGATCACCACGCTGCGGCCGGTAGCGGCACGAACGATCTTCAGGGCGTTCTCCGCCGCTTCGGCGCCGCTGTTGGTCAGCATGCCCGCCAGCGGGTAGCTGACCGGGATGAAGTCCGCCAGGGCCTGCATCAGCTCGCGATAGCCCTGGTGGGGCACGGCGTTGAACGCCGAGTGGGTGAGGCGTTGGGCCTGGTCGGTGATGGCCGCGACCACGGCGGGGTTGCAGTGCCCCAGGTTGAGTACGCCGATGCCGCCGACGAAGTCGATGTACTCGTTGCCTTCGGTATCCCACACACGGGCGTTCTGGCCATGGGTCAGGGTGATGGGGTGAACGACCGACAGCGAGGCGCTGATGGTGGACGGGTTCATAGGCGCACCTCCGCCTGGTTGTTCAGCGGGGCGGGGCAGCGGGCACGCAGGGGCATTTCGGCATTCCTCTTCGAGGGGGATTTCCCTTTATCAGAGCGAGGAACCAAGGCCTGTCACAAGCGAAAAGAAATTATCGGGTCATTCCTTGAATTCGGGATGTCCGCTCGAGTGGGCGCTGCTGTGGGGGCGATTTCAATCGCTGGGCAGACCGCAGGTCTGCCTTGCGAGGGGCGGGGGGCAGCTGCGCTGCCCTTGGCGAATGAATTCGCCCCCATAGATTCATTGAGCGGCCTCGTACGGGCTTTCTCGGCCCACCTTTTCCAGGATCCAGTCGACGAAGGCGCGCACCTTGGGGATATCGATGGACTGCTCGGCATAGGCGATGAAGTGGGAACCCTGGCTCACCTTGTGGTGTTCCCAGGGGATCACCAGCTTGGCCTCGGCGAGTTCGTCCTCGACCAGGAAGCGCGGTACCAGGGCCACACCACAGCCGGACTGCGCCGCCCTGATGCACATGTAGAAGGTGTCGAAGCGCGGGCCATGGTAGCTGTGCTCGGTGTCGATGCCTTGCTCTTCGAACCATTCGTGCCAGGCCTCGGGGCGCGAGGTGCACTGCAGCAGCACGAGGTCGGCCAGTTCGCCGGCGCTGGAAAAGGGGCGGCCGGGAAGAATTTCGGGGAGGCAGACCGGCACCACATCCTCGCCGAACAACTCGATGCAGGTGGCTCCCGGCCAGGAGCCCTGGCCGTAGAAGAAGGCCACGTCCGCCTTGGCCTGCACCAGGTCGAAGGGTTCCAGCTCGTTGCGGATATCCAGGTGGATATTGGGATTGCGCCGGGTGAAGCCCTTGAGGTTCGGGATCAGCCAGCGAGCACCGAAGGTGGGCTGGGTGGCGACGCGCAGCACCTCGGTTTCGCCGCCATAGGAGAGGATGTAGCGGCTCGAGATATCCACCTGGGTCAGGATCTTGTTGACCTCCGCCAGATACAGCTCGCCCGCCGGAGTGAGCTGCAGGCGCCGGCGCACGCGGTGGAACAGCAGGTGCTGGAGCATTTCCTCCAGTTGCGCGACCTGCTTGCTCACGGCGCTCTGGGTCAGGTGCAGTTCCTCGGCAGCGCGGGTGAAGCTCATGTGCCGCGCTGCGGACTCGAAGCACTGAAGGGCGGCCATGGTGGGAAGCAATCGTTTGGACATGTCGATCTCGGCGGCGGAATCCGGGTGTGATCATTCCTGAGTGGAATGATGTGGTGCTTAAAGGTCGTTTGTTGGGCTGGGGGATCCGGATTAATACTGACCCCCGTCAATGATTTCAACCACTCACCAGATGCAGGAGAAAAACATGGTTGGCGAGCTGCTCAAGAGCCTTGGTGTCAGTGCCAGTGCGTACCAGGGGGGCAACCATGCCGTATACACCCCCATCGACGGTAGCCGGATCGGGCAAGTGACCCTGGAAGGCCCGGAGGCCGTTCGCGGCAAGATCGACGTCGCCCACAAGGCCTTCCTGGCCTGGCGCGACGTGCCGGCCCCGCGTCGTGGTGAGCTGGTCCGCCTGTTCGGCGAGGTGCTGCGCAAGAACAAGGCGGCGCTGGGCGAGCTGGTCTCCATCGAGGCCGGCAAGATCACCCAGGAAGGCCTGGGCGAGGTGCAGGAAATGATCGACATCTGCGACTTCGCCGTCGGCCTGTCCCGCCAGCTCTACGGCCTGACCATCGCCTCCGAGCGCCCCGGTCACCACATGCGTGAAACCTGGCACCCGCTGGGTGTGGTGGGCGTCATCAGCGCCTTCAACTTCCCCGTGGCCGTGTGGGCCTGGAACACCAGCCTGGCGCTGGTCTGCGGCAACTCGGTGATCTGGAAACCCTCCGAGAAGACCCCGCTGACCGCACTGGCCTGCCAGGCGCTGTTCGAAGAGGCCCTGAAGCAGTTCGGCGAGGCGCCGGAAGGTCTGAGCCAGTTGCTGATCGGCGATCGCAAGGCTGGCGAAGTGCTGGTGGACGATCCCCGCGTGCCGCTGGTCAGCGCCACCGGCAGCACCCGCATGGGCCGCGAAGTCGGTCCGCGCGTTGCTGCCCGTTTTGGCCGCAGCATCCTGGAACTGGGCGGCAACAACGCCATGATCCTCACCCCCAGCGCCGACCTGGACCTGGCCGTGCGCGGCATCCTGTTCGCCGCCGTCGGCACTGCGGGCCAGCGCTGCACCACCCTGCGGCGCCTGATCGTGCATCGCTCCATCAAGGACGACGTGGTGGCGCGGGTGAAAGCCGCCTACGGCAAGGTGCGCATCGGTGATCCGCGCAAGGACAACCTGGTCGGCCCGCTGATGGACAAGCAGGCGTTTACCGCCATGCAGGATGCCCTGGCCCGCGCCCGTGACGAGGGCGGTCAGGTGTTCGGCGGCGAGCGCAAGCTGCAGGACCAGTACCCCAACGCCTACTACGTGGCACCGGCCATCGTCGAGATGCCGGGGCAGACCGAAGTGGTGCGCCACGAAACCTTCGCGCCGATCCTCTACGTCATCGCCTACGACGACTTCGAGGAAGCGCTGCGCCTGAACAACGAAGTTCCCCAGGGCCTGTCGTCCTGCATCTTCACCACCGACGTGCGCGAGGCGGAGCGTTTCCAGAGCGCGTCGGGCAGCGATTGCGGCATCGCCAACGTCAACATCGGCACCAGTGGTGCGGAGATCGGCGGTGCCTTCGGTGGCGAGAAGGAAACCGGTGGCGGCCGCGAGTCCGGCTCGGATTCCTGGAAGGCCTACATGCGTCGCCAGACCAACACCGTCAACTACTCCCGCGAACTCCCCCTGGCCCAGGGGATAGTGTTCGACTGACCACGCGCTTCCCCATGCCGGACGACCGTGCCCGGCATGGGGCTTTTTTGTTCGCCGGATTCCAGGGAATGCCACGACAACCGCTCTGCGCGGTTCGTGGGCTGGCACGCACTTCCAGCAGTTGCGTCAGCCCGCGCGGATGATCGAAGAGGAAGTTTTCATGAGTGGATTTCGCCAAGAGTGTCTCTGGGAGAAGCTGACGCCCCAGCCTGTGGCGGCACGGGTGCTGTCCGGTGAAGCGCGCTTCGATGTGTGCGTCATCGGCGGCGGCATCACCGGCCTGACCGCGGCGCTCAAGCTGCAGGAGCAGGGCCGCTCGGTGTGCATCCTCGAAGCCCACGAAGTGGGGCATGGCGGCTCCGGGCGCAACGTCGGCCTGGTCAACGCCGGTACCTGGATCAAGCCCGACGATGTCGAGTCCACGCTCGGGCAGAAGCAGGGGGCGCGCCTGAATCGAGTGCTCGGCCAGGCTCCGGCGGAGGTCTTCGCCGCCATCCGCCGCCATGGCATCGACTGCCAGGCGGTGAACCAGGGCACCTTGCACATGGCGCACAACGAGGCGGGCCTGGCCGACCTGCGGGACCGCGAGGCGCAATGGCGCCGCCGTGGCGCCGATGTGGAGCTGCTGACCGGGGCCGCCTGCGCCGAGTACTGCGGCACCGACAGGATCGCCGGGGCGCTGCTGGACCGCCGCGCCGGCACCATCAACCCCATGGGCTACACCAAGGGTCTCGCCCAGGCCTTCCTCCGCGCCGGCGGCGCGCTCTACCAGCGCTCGCCGGTGGTGGACCTGCAGCGCCAGGCCAACGACTGGCTGGTGCGCAGCGACGCCGGCGCCGTGGTGGCGGGGCAGGTGGTGATCTCCACCGGCGCCTACACCGAAGGCGAGTGGACCGAAGTGCGCCGCAACTACTTCCGCGGTTACTACTACCAGGTGGCCTCGCAGCCGCTGGCCGGCGCCGCCGCCGACTGCGTCCTGCCCCATGGGCAGGGCTCCTGGGACACCCGCACCGTGCTCAGCAGCATCCGCCGCGACGCCGAGGGGCGCCTGCTGCTGGGCAGCCTGGGCAAGGCCAGCAACAAGCCGGACTGGTTCGTGCGCAGCTGGGCCGACCGCATCCAGCAACACTACTTCCCCGAACTGGGCCAGGTGGAGTGGGAGCTGCACTGGACCGGCTGCATCGACTTCACTCCCGACCACCTTATGCGCCTGTTCGCCCCGGCGCCCGGTGTGGTCGCGGTGACCGGCTACAACGGCCGTGGCAACACCACCGGCACCGTGATCGGCCAGGCCCTGGCGGAGTATCTGCTGAAGGACGACCCGGCGGCGCTGCCGATTCCCTTCGCCCCGATGAAGAGCCTGCGCACGGCCGCTCTGCGCAGCTGCTTCTACGAGGCGGGTTTCTCCCTGTATCACGCGGGCCAGTGCCTCAGAGTGATCCTCTGACCTGAACCCGGCACAAGAACAGGGCGGGCAGCCCCGGCTGCCCGCCCGAGGGAAGGGCTTTGCCCGGAAAAACCCTCGCATCGTTCCCGGACGACTTTTCGCTGCCTTGGACGCGCACTCCCGATGCGCTGATCGACAACCACTGGACAACAACAAAGAGGTCAACCCATGAGCAAAGCCAACTTCATGCAGCCCGCCCGCCTCACCGCACTGTGCGTCGCGATGGGCCTCGCCGTCGCCGCCCAGGCCGATATCAAGGTCGGCGTCGCCGGTCCCCACACCGGTGCCAACGCCGCCTATGGCGACCAGCTCTGGCGCGGTGCGGTACAGGCCGCCGAGGACATCAATGCCAAGGGCGGCATCAATGGCGAGAAGATCGTCCTGGTCAAGGCCGACGACGCCTGCGAGCCGAAGCAGGCCCTGGCCGTGGCCAACCGCCTGGTGGATTCCGACCAGGTGTCCGCCGTCATCGGCCACTTCTGTTCCTCGTCCACCATCCCGGCCTCCGAGATCTACGACGACGCCGGCCTGCTGGTCATCACCCCCGGCTCCACCAACCCGCAGGTCACCGAGCGCGGCCTTGCCGGCATGTTCCGCATCTGCGGACGCGATGACCAGCAGGGCGTCATCGCCGGTAACTACATTGTCGACGAGCTGAAGGCCACCAAGGTCGCCATCATCCACGACAAGGACACCTACGGTCAGGGCCTGGCCGATGCCACCAAGGCGCAGCTGGCCAAGCGCGGTGTGAAGGAAGTCCTGTACGAAGGCCTGACCCGTGGCGAGAAGGACTTCAACGCCCTGGTCACCAAGATTCGCGCCTCCGGCGCCGAAGTCGTCTACTTCGGCGGCCTGCACCCCGAAGCCGGCCCGCTGGTCCGGCAGATGCGCGAGCAGGGCCTGACCGCCAAGTTCCTCTCCGACGACGGCATCGTCACCGACGAACTGGTCACCACCGCTGGCGGCCCGCAGTACACCGACGGCGTTCTCATGACCTTCGTCGCGGACCCGCGCGGCCAGGCGGAAGGCCAGGCGGTGGTGGAGCGCTTCCGCGCCAACGGCTATGAACCGGAAGGCTTCACGATGTTCTCCTATGCCGCGATGCAGGCCATTGCCGCGGCCTTCCAGGCCACCGGCGGCAGCGATGGCGCCAAGGCCAGCGAATGGCTGAAGGGCAACGCGGTGAGCACCGTCATGGGCACCAAGGAATGGGACGAGAAGGGCGACCTGACGGTGTCGCCGTACGTGATGTACCGCTGGGACGCGCAAGGCAAGTACAGCCAGCTCTGACAGAAGGGCGGGCACCACGCCGCGTCGACGGGGCGGTTGGCCAGTCGATGCGCGTGATGCCCTTACTCGATCTGCCGGGCAGCCCTTGACCCGGCCCGCGCCGAGGCTTCGGCGCGGGCTCCCTCATCCCCCGCTTCGGGAGAGCCCTTGTGGACGTGCTATTTCAACAACTGGTCAATGGCCTGACCCTGGGGTCGGTCTATGGCTTGATCGCCATCGGCTACACCATGGTTTACGGCATCATCGGCATGATCAACTTCGCCCACGGCGAGGTGTACATGATCTCCGCCTACCTCGCTGCGATCACCCTGGCCATCCTGGCCTTCTGCGGCCTGGAATCCTTCCCGCTGCTGATCCTCGGCACCCTGTTGCTCACCATCCTGGTGACTGGCGTGTACGGATTCGTGATCGAGCGCATCGCCTACAAGCCGCTGCGCAACTCCACCCGCCTGGCGCCGCTGATCTCCGCCATCGGCATGTCGCTGATCCTGCAGAACTATGTGCAACTGAGCCAGGGTGCCCGCCAGCAGGGTATTCCCACGCTGCTCGATGGCGCGCTGAAGTTCCAGGTGGGCGAAGGCTTCGTGCAGCTGACCTACACCAAGGTGTTCATCCTGGTCGCCGCCTTCCTCGGCATGGCGGCGCTGACCTTCATCATCCAGCGCACCAGGCTCGGCCGCATGTGCCGCGCCACCCAGCAGGACCGCAAGATGGCCTCGATCCTCGGCATCGACACCGACCGGGTCATCTCCTACGTGTTCGTCATCGGTGCCGCCATGGCCGCCCTGGCCGGCGTGCTGATCACCATGAACTACGGCACCTTCGACTTCTACGCCGGCTTCATCATCGGCATCAAGGCCTTCACCGCCGCGGTGCTCGGCGGCATCGGCTCGCTGCCCGGCGCCATGCTCGGCGGCATCATCCTCGGCATCGCCGAGGCGCAGTTCTCCGGCATGGTCAACACCGACTACAAGGACGTCTTCAGCTTCTCCCTGCTGGTGCTGATCCTGATCTTCCGTCCCCAAGGCCTGCTCGGCCGTCCGTTCGTCGCGAAGGTGTGACATGTCGACTCAATCGACTTCCCTCGATATCAAGAAAAGCCTCCTGGATGCCATCATCGCGGGTCTGCTGGCCCTGATCGTATTCGGCCCCATCGTTGGCGTGGTGCTGGACGGCTACGGCTTCGATCTCCAGTTCGAGCGCGTGGGCTGGATCATCGCGACTGTGATGGCGGGCCGCCTGGCCGTCAGCCTTTTCCTGCAGACCCCCAGGGGCAAAGCCTTTCACAGCCGTTTCGAGCTGACTGGCAGCGGTGTCCATGTACTGCCACCCGGCCACAGGTCGAACATCCGCTGGGTCATGGCCCTGCTCGTCCTGGTGGCCGTGGCGCTACCATTCGTGGCCAGCAAGTACCTGCTCACCGTGGTCATCCTCGGCCTGATCTACGTGCTGCTGGGCCTGGGCCTGAACATAGTGGTGGGCCTGGCCGGCCTGCTGGACCTCGGCTACGTGGCCTTCTACGCCATCGGCGCCTACGGCCTGGCGCTCGGCTACGACCACCTGGGCCTCGGCTTCTGGTCCGCCTTGCCCCTGGCCGCCATCGCCGCGGCGCTGGCGGGAGCCATCCTGGGCTTCCCGGTGCTGCGCATGCACGGCGACTACCTGGCCATCGTCACCCTGGGTTTTGGCGAGATCATCCGCCTGGTGCTGAACAACTGGCTGGAGTTCACCGGCGGCCCCAACGGCCTGTCCGTACCGAGCCCCACCTTCATGGGCCTGGAATTCGGCCGGCGGGCCAAGGAAGGCGGGGTGCCGATCCATGAGTTCTTCGGTGTCGCCTACAACCCCAACCTGAAGTTCGCGTTCATCTACGTGGTGATCTTCCTCACCGTGCTGCTGGTGCTCTATATCAAGCGCCGCCTGACCCGCATGCCCATCGGCCGCGCCTGGGAAGCGCTGCGCGAAGACGAGATCGCCTGTCGCGCCATGGGCCTGAACCACGTGCTGGTGAAGCTCTCGGCCTTCATGATCGGCGCCTCCACCGCGGGCCTGGCCGGGGTGTTCTTCGCCAGCTACCAGGGCTTCGTCAACCCCACCTCATTCACCTTCTTCGAGTCGGCGCTGATCCTCGCCATCGTGGTGCTCGGCGGCATGGGCTCCACCGTCGGGGTGGTGATCGCCGCCTTCGTGCTCACCGTCGCGCCGGAGCTGCTGCGCAACTTCGCCGACTACCGCGTGCTGCTGTTCGGCGTGCTGATGGTGCTGATGATGGTGTGGAAGCCGAGGGGCCTGATCCGTGTCAGTCGAGTGGGGGTGGCCGCACCGAAGGGGTATGCGCAATGAGTGACGATATTCTGCGGGTCGAGCACCTGATGATGCATTTCGGCGGCATCAAGGCGCTCAAGGATGTGAACCTGGCGGTGCAGCGCGGCTCCATCACCGCCCTGATCGGCCCCAATGGCGCGGGCAAGACCACGGTGTTCAACTGCCTGACCGGCTTCTATACCGCCAGCGGCGGGCGCATCGAGCTGAAGGCGCGGAACCGCTCGACCAATGTCATCCAGGTGCTGGGCGAGCCGTTCCAGCCCACCGACTTCGTCAACCCGGTGAGTTTCGCGCGGCGTCTCTACTACAAGATGTTCGGCGGCACCCACCAGGTGAATCGCGCGGGGCTGGCCCGTACCTTCCAGAACATCCGCCTGTTCAAGGAAATGACGGTGGTCGAGAACCTGCTGGTGGCCCAGCACATGCAGGCCGACCGCAACCTGCTCGCCGGCATCTTCAATACGCCGGGCTATCGGCGTACCGAGGAGCGGCTGCTGGAGCGCGCCTTCTACTGGCTCGGAGTGGTCGATCTGCTTGGCTGCGCCAACCGCCTGGCCGGCGAACTCTCCTACGGCCAGCAGCGCCGCCTGGAAATCGCCCGCGCCATGTGCACCGGGCCGGAGCTGATCTGCCTCGACGAACCGGCCGCAGGCCTGAACCCGGCGGAAACCGTGGCGCTGACGTCGATCATCCGCACGCTGCGCGACAAGCACGGGGTGACGGTGCTGCTGATCGAGCACGACATGGGCATGGTGATGAGCATCTCCGACCACGTCATCGTGCTGGAACACGGCGACGTGATCGCCCAGGGCCAGCCGGAACACATCCAGAACAACGAACGGGTAATCGCGGCCTATCTCGGCGCGGAAGAGGAGGAGGTGGCATGAGTGCGCCCATTCTGGAACTGCGGGATGTGGACGTGTTCTACGGGCCCATCCAGGCATTGAAGAAGGTATCCCTGGAGATTCACGCCGGCGAGACGGTGTCGCTGATCGGTGCCAACGGCGCCGGCAAGTCGACCCTGCTGATGTCCATCTTCGGCCAGCCGCGGGTCAGCTCGGGCCAGATCTTCTACCGGGGTGAGGACATCAGCCGGCGTACGCCGCACTACATCGCGTCCAACGGCATCGCCCAGTCCCCCGAGGGACGCCGCGTGTTCCCGGACATGACGGTGGAGGAGAACCTGCTGATGGGGACCATTCCCGTCGGCATGGAGCACGCCGAGCAGGACATGGAGCGCATGTTCCAGCTGTTTCCACGTCTCAAGGAGCGGCGCAACCAGCGGGCCATGACCATGTCCGGTGGTGAGCAGCAGATGCTCGCCATCGCCCGCGCCTTGATGAGCCGGCCGAAGATCCTGCTGCTGGATGAACCGAGCCTTGGCCTGGCGCCCATCGTGGTCAAGCAGATCTTCCGGACCCTGCGTGAGCTTGCCGCCGAAGGCATGACCATCTTCCTGGTGGAGCAGAACGCCAATCACGCGTTGAAGCTCAGCGACCGCTCCTACGTGATGGTCACCGGCGAGATTCGCATGACCGGTAGCGGCCAGGAGCTGCTCGAGGACCCGCAGGTGCGTGCTGCGTACCTGGGCGGGCACTGATCCGTCCGGCCGCAGGCTGCGAATCGACGCGGCCGGCTCGCCACGGGGCGAGCCGGCCCGCGCACACTCCGGGCGCCTAGGTCACCTGCAGTATCCGCATCATCTCGTGGTCTTCGTGGGAGAGGATGTGACAGTGCCAGACGTATAGCCCTCGCTTGTTGAAACGCGCCTTGATCCGCACCACCTGGCCCGTGGGGTTGCCCGACTCCGGCTCGGGGTTGCCGGGTAGGGCCGTGACCATGTCCTTCGGCGCTGCCTGGAAGTATTCGGGGCCGACCGGCGCGGCGGAGAAGCGCTTGATGAAGGAGATTTGCGGTGCCTCGCCCATCATGCCGTCGTGCTGCGGGATCATTTGCGAGCCGGTGACCTGATACTCGAACACTTGCCGATCCAGGATCTCGAAATTGACCAGGTGCAGATGGACCGGGTGGGCATCGGCAGTGAAGTTGTAGATCTCCCAGATCTCGGTGCTGCCCAGGCTTGGCAGTTCAGTGGTCGGTTGGAACCACGCGTAGGCGGTCGCCACATTGGTGGTGTTGAGATTGCCTGACTTGACTGTCCCCAGCAGCGGCTCCAGCCGCCCGAAACCGTCATTGCCCTCGAAGAGCGCCACCCTGCGGACCGTCGCATTGCCGGGTACGCCCGCGAAGCTGGGCAGGAGCTGGGGCTGGAAGCCATCCGCCACGCCGGACCTGGGCCTGACCACGTCGAAGGCCATGACCCGGTCGGTCTGGCGGTCATCGAACAGGTCTTCCGGGGCCAGGTCGGCGCCGAACGCACCGCCGAAGGGTGAGTCGCCGCCCAGGTTCTTCATGATCACCCGGCTGCCGAAGGGGACCTGGGCGAAGTCGATGACGACGTCGTAGCGGCCACCGGGCTCGAATACCAGCATGTTCGTCTCGCGAGGCGTGCCCAGGCCCTGGTCGCTGCCGATCACCCAGAAGGGCAATGGTGCGCCGGCACTGGAATCGTTGGGGTCCGTGACGTTGCCGGCGACCGTTACGAACTGCAGCACCATGAATCTGGAGTCGCAGCCGTTCACCAGGCGCAAGCGGTAGTGGCGCGGTTCGACATTGGCCTTGGGCCAGATCTTGCCATTGACCACGATGTGGTCGCCGAAGAACTCGGCCAGTGCAGTTGGGCCTCCATTGGGGAAGTGATCGGGGGGCAGGATGACACCTTCACCCGCGATGAAGTCGTCGTAGAACGGATCGCCCGGAAACGCCGGGTAGAACAGCGCGCCCTTCTCGGTGAACATCCGGTCCTGGATCAGGTAGGCCAGTTCATAGGGATAGGCGGGTAGGCCGAGAGGATTGCCGGGCAGGCCGGTGTCGAACTGGTCACGGATGATGTACTGGCCGGCAAGGCCCGCATAGACATTGAGGCGGGTTATGCCCAGGGCGTGGTCGTGGTACCACAGGTGGCACGCCGGCACGCTGTTGTTGTAGCGGAAGAGGTCGGTGAAGCCTCCCTGGACGAAGTCCCATTGCGGCCCGGTTATCTTGCCGCCCGGGCTGTAGAAGAGTTCCGGATGGCCGTCGAACTGGAAATCACTGTTGCCGCCGTGGAGGTGGGTACTGATCGGTACCCCATTGTTCTTGATGCTGAACCGGCGGTAGTCGACGCCATTGGCCGAGTTGTCCCCATGCAGCGAATAGCACCAGTGCACATTGGTATCGAGGGGAAGCAGGTGACTCTTGCTGCGCAGTTCGTTGCGCCAGCGAACCAGGGCCTCCTCCGCTCCCCCCGCCGAACTGTTGACCACCTGGATCGTCTGGCCGGGCCAGCTGACGGTTCCTGAGCCGTAGCCCCAGACCCGGGTCCACAGTTTCTTGCCATTCGATGGTTGTATAAGGCCGGTCTGCTGGTCGGTTTCGGTGATCCGGACGTTGAAGTCAGGGTTCATGGCGGCCTGTCCGCCGACACTGAAGTCCTTGAACAGAAACGCCGGGTCCAGCGCATTGGGCGCCAACTCGACGAACTTGGGTTGCAGCGCAGGGTCGCTCAGCAAACCGACGTGCGAAAAGAATGCGGCTGCCTGCGCACGGCGCAGGAAGGGGTGGGTGGGGAGCATGAGTGCGCCCGCGGCGAGCGCGCTGTATTGGAGAATCCGACGCCTTGAGATCATGTTCAGTCCTCCCAGATTTCGGGATCGGAGGCAGATGGGGACCCCTGTCGGATGGCAGGGCGCTCTCACCATTACCCCGCTCTGGTGCCCCGGAATTGATCTGGATCAATTCCGGGCGGCCATGGCCGGCAACCATCCGACAGGCCTCTGCGTTCGGGGGATGGGTGGTTGCGATGACCCGGGGAGTCGGCGCCAGAGATCAACTTCGAGATCAGCATCAGGAACTCGCTCCGTGCGCCGCAATCTGAGGGGAACGCAATCACCCAAGGAGTCACCATGCGTTTTCGCAACACGGCTGCAACCCTCGTCCTGATCGCCGCCCCCTTCGCTTCGGCCATGGCCGATCACAAGCACCACGGTGAGCACGACGACCTGCTGCGCAGCCTGCTCTCCACCGGCGCCACCACCGCTTCCACCTACCTGACCAGCGGCGGCGACGACAAGCTCGTCGGCCCCGTGCAGGACGATGCCAGCAGCTTCATCGCCAGCGATGGCGCCATCCGCGGCCCCTACCTGGAGGCCGAGCTGCGGCGGCTGCGCAGCGAGAACCCCGCGCTGCAGGCCCACAGCGACCTGGAGCTGGCCAGCGCGATTCTCGCCGCCGACAAGCAGTGATTCCCCCTCGGTTCCCGTAGCGCTGGCCACGGGAGCCCCCGGATACCCGCCATTGGTCACCGACAGACGTCGAACCGCCTTCCGGAACATGGCTCGGGGCTGAAGGTCTGACTCTACGACCGGCTTCTGCGCGGTCTGCATCTCGGAAATCCCAAGGCTCCTGGCTTGTGGAGGGGGACTCGCGATGAAAGGAATGACTGTGTTGCTCCTGACTGCTGTGATGGCGCTGGGCGGTTGCAGCCTCCGGCTTCCAGGTATCGGCATCGATATCGGCGACCCTGGTCATGACCATGGCCACGGGGAGTTCTGTCCGCCGGGGCAGGCGAAGAAGGGCAACTGCTGATCGCCGCCCTGCATGATGCACGCGCCGACCAACGGCACAGGCAGAAATTCCTGGCCGGGAGGCGGCGCGGGCTATAGTCTGCGCCACCCGCAAAGCTTCCCGGCATGCCCCTATGGACGACGATCTCGACCTCCACGAACCCGAACACGACCACCTGCTCGACAACGACGACGAGCTGGATGACGAGTTCTTCCTCGACGACGAAGACGGCGATCCGCTCGATGCGCCGGAAGGGCAGTGCGATTACTGCGGCGAACCGACCGAGAGGACGGACCGGCGCGGTCAGTTCATCTGTGGGGATTGCGCTGACTTCGACTGAAGTCAGGCGAAGTTCTCGCCCTGGTCGAGTACGGCCAGCGCCCATTCTTCCTGGCCCGGTTCCACCAGCTCCGCCACGCGCCAGGTCCTGACGCGACCGACATCGACGTGGATGAAGCCCTTCGACGGGTAGAAACCCACGCCGCCGGCACCGATGGCGCGGACCAGCTTGCCCAGCCGTTCGACGCTGACGCCCGGAATGCGGATGTCGGCCGCCATGCCTCGGATGTGCAGCGAATTGCGCACGGCGCCTTCCAGGGTGGCGTTGTGCTGGGGGGTGCGGTAACCGCTGTTGATGAGGATGCGCGTTGGCAACTGGTTGATGCGTAACCATGCCTGGATCAGGAAGAGCAGGTCCAGCAACCTGACGTTGATCTTCACCGTGCTCTTGTACCGGACGTCCCGCAGTATGTGGCAACCCTTGCGGTAGCCGGCCAGGTCCCAGCCCTTGCCCTTGCGGAAATAGCAGAAGGTGGCGACTTCGCCCGCCGCGGGGCGTTCCAGGCGCAGGTGGCGGTCACGATTGAGCAGGCGGGCATGGAAGGCGCGGGGGCGCAGCTTCGCGTCGATTCGGCTGGCCATGGCGTCGCCGGTGGCCATGAGCACCGCGTAGGCGGCGAAGGCCTTGAGTACTTGGCGCCGGGATATGCCAGGGGTGGAAGCAGCCATGATCGACCGCGCTCCATGGGCCGGGTCCACGACTATACACCTGGCGGCGGGCGCTTCGGAGCCTCAGTAAACATCCCCGTTCGTAGAACGTGGAGTTTCTTTTGGGAGCGGGGCCTACCTACGCATTCGGGGCACAACTTCTGTACTTGCCCCACCGTAGGGTGCGCCATGCGCACCGATCGCGGGATCAGCCCCTGCGCCGCGCTCAACCCTTGGTGCGCGCGGCGCACCCTACCAGGTCAATTTGAGTCGTAACAGGCAGATCCGGTTACTTATGACCATGGGCTCCCGTGGTTCAGCGGTGGCCTTTCCTGTGCCCGTCTCGGTCTCCGTCCCTGTCATCGTGGTCGCGGTGGCTATCCCAGCCTCCGCGGTGGTGGTCGTCATCGAAGTGGTGGATGATGCAGCCGCCACTGCTGGCGAGGATGGTAGCCAGCAAGGCGATCTTGATGACCCGGGCAAGCATGGGCGGTACCTCTCGAGGCAAGGGGCGAGTCCCCATGTCCTTGAGACAGCTGCCGGGCTGAAAGGGTCAGCCTTCCGGCCTTTCCAGGCGCCGGGCGATCTGTTCGAGCAGGACCAGGTCGTCCTCGACCAGGCGGCCCTCGCTGGCGGCCAGCATCAGGCGGTCCAGCACCTGGCGCGAGCGCGGGCTGAGCCGCTGTTCGCGGGCGTAATCGCCGGCCTCGGATTCGGCGATCTGCAGCACAGGATTCAACAGGTCGTTGAGTGTCACCTCTAGCACCTTGGCGATTCGCCTCAGGTCATCGAAAGAGGGCTCCCGGGAGTCCCGCTCGTAGTTGCCGATGCGGGATTGGGATTCCCAGCCGCACTCGTTGGCCAGGGCCTGTTGCGAGAGTCCTTTCAGCTTTCTGTAGTGCGCAATGCGCGATCCAAGCGTATTCATGCCGCGAATCTTAATTACGGAATGAATCGTCCTTGGTTCACTTATCGTGTTTGCATGGTTATCGAAATGTGATTATGGTAGGCGCCAGCTCGGCAATTGCCAAGGTTGATCACGGACGATGAGGAAACCGGTATGGCCAGGACTGGTCCGCCACCGCCAGGGATATTGAAGCCCGGGGCAAGGCGGTGTCGCTGTTGCGATGGGGCTGTCAGCGCATGTCGCGATGCGCTCTGGCAGGCCCGGCGGACAGGCCGCAGCTGGTGGATACCCTGGTCCACCGGCCCGCCCGGCTGATCGAAGAATGCTGTCTCTGATTCGCCCCCTGTCCGTACCCGCGGGCAGGGGGCTTCTGCGTTCAGGCCCGGCGAGACCCATTGCTGAAATGGATAGCCACTATCGAGGCAACTGATTTCTATCAGCAGGGTCGCACCCATAGTCTTGCTCCATGAAATGCGATGGAGGTGAGGCGATGTCCCACGTTGATGTCATGTCCCTGGTCGGTACCGCGGTTCCGGAGGCGCTTCGGGCCGATGGCCATATGGCCTGCTGGTTCGTGGTGGTGGATGGCGTGATGCGTTCCGGGCCCTTCATCTCCCGCGAAGCGGCCGGCGCCAGCAAGGCGATCTGGCTGCTGGAGCTGGCCCGCCGCCAGCGCAGCCCCCACAGCCTGCTGGCTTGAGGCGCCGGCTCCCGCTCAGCCCTTTCTGCTCCATGCTCCCCTTGGCCCGCCTGTATGGCGGGCATTTTGTTTGCGCATCCGCCGTCTTGGTTAAACTGGGGCTTTTCCAGGAAGCCGTATCGTGAAGTGGGACATCTTCTGCAACGTCATCGACAACTTTGGCGACATCGGCGTGACCTGGCGCCTGGCGCGCCAATTGGTGGCCGAGCACGGCCAGGCGGTGCGCCTGTGGGTGGACGAGCCGGCCGTATTCGCGCCGCTCTGTCCCCAGGCCGATCCGGAGGCGGACAGCCAATGGCAGCAGGGCGTGGAAATCCGCCACTGGCGCCGTGACTGGCGGCCGGTCGACGCGGCGGATGTGGTGATCGAAGCCTTCGCCTGCCAGTTGCCGGAGCAATACCTGGCAGCCATGGCGGCGCGTGCGGACCCGCCCCGCTGGCTGAACCTGGAGTACCTCAGCGCCGAGGATTGGGTGGCCGGCTGTCATGGCCTGCCGTCCTTCCAGCCCAATGGCCTGCAGAAGGCCTTCTATTTCCCCGGCTTTGCCGAGGGCACCGGCGGCCTGCTGCGTGAAGCCGGGCTGCTGGAGCGACGCCGGGCCTTCCAGGCCGACCCCGAGGCGCGCCGCGCCTTTCTCGAAGAGCTGGGCGTGGAACTGGAAGACGGCGCGCTGCTGGTTTCCCTCTTCGCCTACGAGAACGCTGCGCTGGCGGGCTGGCTGGATGCCTTGGCCGCCGGCGATCGGCCGGTGCAGCTGCTGGTGCCTGTCGGCCGGGTGTTGGCTGACCTGGCGCGCTGGCTGGGGGAGGACAGGCTGGTCGCGGGTGCCCGTTTCCGCCATGGCCGCCTGTCGATTGCCGTGCTGCCCTTCGTCAGCCAGGAGGATTATGACCTTGTCCTCTGGAGCTGCGATTTCAACGCCGTGCGCGGCGAGGATTCCTTCGTCCGTGCGCAGTGGGCGGGGCGGCCGCTGCTCTGGCACATCTACCAGCAGGAAGAGGACGCGCACTGGGAAAAGCTCGAGGCGTTCCTCGCTGTCCATTGCCGCGATCTGTCCCCGGCCGCCGCGGCCGCGCTGACCGAAAGCTGGCGGGCCTGGAACCGGGGCGAGGGGATGGGCCAAGCCTGGGCTGCGCTGATGGCGCAGTGGCCGGAATTGCAATCCCACGCCGAGCGCTGGTGCGCGATTCAGGCCGGTCGAACCGATCTTGCGTCGGGTCTGGTGCAGTTTTGTACAAAACCGCTATGATACGCGGCCTGTTTTTTGTCACCCATCCACATCGGATATTCGTATGAAAACCGCTCAAGAGTTCCGCGCCGGCCAAGTCGCCAACATCAATGGCGCTCCCTGGGTCATCCAGAAGGCCGAGTTCAACAAGTCCGGCCGCAACGCTGCCGTGGTCAAGATGAAGCTGAAGAATCTGCTGACCGGCGCCGGCACCGAGACCGTGTTCAAGGCCGACGACAAGCTGGAGCCGATCATCCTCGAACGCAAGGAAGTGACCTACTCCTACTTCGCTGATCCGCTCTACGTCTTCATGGACACCGAGTTCAACCAGTACGAGATCGAGAAGGCCGACCTGGAAGGCGTGCTGACCTTCATCGAAGACGGCATGACCGACGTCTGCGAAGCCGTGTTCTACAACGATCGCGTGATCTCCGTCGAACTGCCGACCACCATCGTTCGCCAGATCGCCTACACCGAGCCGGCTGTCCGTGGCGACACCTCCGGCAAGGTGATGAAAGTGGCTCGCCTGCACAACGGCGCCGAGCTGCAAGTATCCGCCTTCTGCGAAATCGGTGATTCCATCGAGATCGACACCCGCACCGGCGAGTACAAGTCCCGCGTCAAGGCCTGAGCCTTCTAGCGAGACAGGAAAAAGCCCGGCATGCCGGGCTTTTTCGTTTCCGCCTTTCTTATTTCAGGTGTTCCTTCAGGGCCTCGCCGGCCTGTTGCATGGCGGCGCGGGTGCCAGGGACCTTGGCCAGCACGTTGAGCAGGCCGAAGTCGTGGATCATCCCGTTGTAGCGCACCGAGGTGACCTCCACGCCGGCGGCGTCCAGCTTGCGGGCGTAGGCCTCGCCTTCGTCGCGCAGCACATCGAACTCCGCGGTCTGCACCAGGGCCGGCGGCAGGCCCTTGAGCTGCTCGGTGGACGCCTGCAGCGGCGAGGCGTAGATCTCGGCGCGCTGGAGCGGGTCGGTGGTGTAGCTGTCCCAGAACCACTTCATCATGTTGCGGGTGAGGAAGTGGCCGTTCTCGAACTGGTTGTACGACGCATTGTTGAAGCTGGAATCCGTTACCGGCCACAGCAGGGCCTGGAAGCGGATCTTCGGCGTGCCCTTGTCCTTGGCCATCAGGCTGACCACCGCGGCCATGTTGCCGCCGACGCTGTTGCCGGCCACCGCCAGCCGATCGCCGTCGACTCCTATCTCCTTGCCGTGCTCGGCCACCCATTTGGTCGCGGCGTAGGCCTGGTTGATGGCGGTGGGGTACCTGGCCTCGGGGGAGGGCGTGTAGTTCACGTAGACCGCCACGGCGCCGGAGCCCGCCACCAGGTCACGGATCAGGCGCTCGTGGGTCGGGTAGTCGCCCAGCACCCAGCCGCCGCCGTGGAAGAACATGAAGACCGGCAGGGTGCCTTTCACACCGGCGGGGCGGACGATGGTCAGGTCGATCTCCTGGCCGTCGGCTTCGATGGTCTTCTGGCTCACATCGGCTTTCGGCAGTTCCAGCTTCACGCTGGCCTGGGCACCGCTCAGCACGGCCCGCGCATCCTTGGGAGCCAGGGTTTCCAGGGGCTTGCCGCCACCTGCGGCCAGGGCTTCGAGGAAGGCCTGGGTGTTGCGTTCGACGCCCGGGCTGCCAGCGGCGAAGGCTTGACCGACGGACAGGGCGAGCAGGCTGCCGGCGACGAAGGTGCTGATCGGTTTCATGGCGGGTTCCTCTATCTGGATTTGATTTGATGGCTAAAATATTGCGCGCTAAGTAAGTGCGTGATGTGGAAATTAGGCCTGATTTATTTAGTGCGCAAGATATTTATTGGAAGACTTTGGAATAGAACCCCGCCAGCTCGGGAATAAGGCCGTCAGACGGCCTTTCCCAGGCTTGCGCGCAGCGACACCAGTTCGTCCCTGAGACTGCCCAACTGCTCGATGGAGCGTTCGGTGGCGGCGAGGATGCAGGCGGGTACCGACCTGGCCTTGTCCTGCAGGGCACGGCCCTGCTCGGTGAGGCGCAGCTCCACCACGCGTTCGTCCTTGCTGCTGCGGGTGCGGGTGATCAGGCCTTCGGCTTCCAGGCGCTTGAGCAGCGGGGTGAGGGAGCCGGGATCGGTCAGCATTCGGTTGCTGATTTCGCCCACCGTGATGCCGTCGCTTTCCCAGAGCACCATCATGGCGAGGTACTGCGGGTAGGTGAGGCCCAGTTCCTGGAGCAGGGGCTTGTAGACCTTGGTCATCTGCAGGGACGTGGAATAGAGCGCGAAGCAGATCTGGTTGTCGAGCAGCAGCTCCTTGCACGGGGTGGTAGTCATTGTCGATCTCCGAAAGGCGGTCATGGCGTCTAATTTAGCGCGCAAGCCTTTCGTGGGCAAAATGCATTCCGTTCGTCTCCCGGCGAGATGCCCTTGCGCTGCGCGG
Organism: Pseudomonas sp. GCM10022186; assembly: GCF_042656385.1. NCBI lineage: Bacteria > Pseudomonadati > Pseudomonadota > Gammaproteobacteria > Pseudomonadales > Pseudomonadaceae > Pseudomonas > Pseudomonas sp. GCM10022186. Next base: position 22,817 of record NZ_JBHSOU010000020.1, on the reverse strand, counting down.
GGCAGCGACCAGAATGCACTGGTCATTACCTGCAAGGACCGCAAACATGGACAACCTGCAAAACCCCTATCAGGCGCCCCAGGCCGAGCTCACCGTCAACAGCGCCGCCGAACCCCAGCTGGCCTCCCGCTGGACGCGCCTGGGCGCCGCGCTGATCGATGGCCTGGTCATGAGCCTGGCGACCGTGCCGGTGGCCTATGTCTCGGGCGCCTTCGAAGCGGCCCAGCAAGGCATCGAACCCAGCCTCGGCCAGCAACTGCTGGGCCTGGCGGTGGGTCTGGCGGTGTTCCTGCTGGTCAACGGTCACCTGCTGAAGCATTACGGCCAGACCCTCGGCAAGCGGCTGCTGAAGATCGCCATCGTCGATCTCGACGGCCAGGTGCCGGAACTGGGCGGGCTGCTGCTCAAGCGTTACCTGGTCTGGTGGCTGCTGGCCTATGTCCCGCTGGTGGGTGTGCTGCTGGTACTGGTGGATTACCTGTTCATCTTCCGCGCCGACCGCCGTTGCCTGCACGACCAGTTGGCGGGAACCCGCGTGGTGCAGCGGCCGCGCTGATCAGGCCCGGCCCAGTCCGCCCAGGGCGAGGTCCCAGGGCGGCACCGGGCCGAAGCGGTTCTTCAGGAACTCCAGTAACAGCCGGCTCCGCGAGCTGGCTTCTCCTTCCAGGCGCAAGGCATAGATGCCGCTCGGCTCGGGCGGTGGCAGGCCGTCCTCGCAGAACAGCGGCACCAGTTCGCCGCGCACCAGGTACTCGCTGGTCAGCCAGGTCGGCAGGTGGGCGATGCCGAGCCCCGCCAGGGCGCTGAACAGCAGGGTCTCGGCATTGTTCGCGGTCATGCGCATGCGTCCCGGGCGGATCAGCTGCAACTTGCCGTCCACCTCGAAACGCCAGGCATAAGGTGGCGCCAGGGCATCCCAGTCCAGCCCGTCGTGATCGGGCAGTTCGCGCGGATCGCGGGGAATGCCGCGCCGGCGCAAGTACTCTGGGCTGGCGCAGAGTACCCGCACCATGGGCGCCAGCGGGGTGGCCACCAGCCGGGTATCGGCCAGGGGGCCGATGCGCAGTACCAGGTCCACCTGGCCGAGATTCTCGCCCTGCATGTCGATGAAGCTGTCGATCAGCCGCAACTGCACGTCGAGGCCGGGATAGGCCATGAGGAATTCGGCGATGGCCGGAGCAAGGTGCCGGCGACCGAAGGGGGAGGGCGCGTCGATGCGGATCAGCCCTTCGGGGGCGCTGCTCAGTGATACCGCTTCGGCGCGGGCCAGGCGCAGCTCCGCCAGCACCCGTTTCGCCCGCTCGGCAAAGGCCAGGCCGGCGGGGGTGGCCTTCACCGCATGGGTGCTGCGCACGAACAGCGTGCTGCCCAAGGCGCGTTCCAGGGCGTCGATACGCCGCGCCACGGCCGAAGGGGTGAGCGGGTGGCGACGGGCGGCGGCGGAAAAGCTGCCGGCCTCCAGTACGTCGAGGAACAGGGCCAGTTGTTCAGTCAGGGCATCGGGGTTCATGGGGCCTGCCTATGCGTTTGGTGCATAGCCATTGTGCGTTGCTGTGCGTTTCCGTTCCAGCCGGCCGCGCGTAGCATCGGCTGCCATCTGATCTGGAGGCGTCATGGACCTGCTGGCTTTTGTTCTGAATATCCTGCTGGGCGCGCTGCTTGGCACCCTGGGTGGGCTTTTCGGCATTGGTGGCGGGCTGATCGCCATTCCCGCCCTGGGCGTGCTCTTCGGTCTCGACCAGCAACTGGCCCAGGGCACTGCCCTGGTGATGGTGGTGCCCAATGTGCTGCTGGCGCTGTGGCGCTACCACCAGCGCAACCGCATCGATCCGCGTTACGCGACGCTGCTGGCCGCCACCAGCTTCGGTTTCGCCTGGCTGGCGTCGCTCTTCGCCGTGGGGGTGGATGCGCAAAGCATGCGCCTGGCGTTCGTCGGCTTCCTGCTGGCCCTGGCCGCCTACAACTTCACGCGGATGTTCATGGCCAAGGCCCAGGCCAGCAACGAACTGCGCCAGCCCTGGCCCTGGCTGGGCGCCCTGGGTGGCGTGGCGGGGGCGGCAGGCGGGTTGTTCGGTGTCGGTGGTGCAGTGATCGCCACGCCGGTGCTGACCAGCGTGTTCGGCACCAGCCAGGTGATGGCTCAGGGGCTGTCGCTGGCGCTGGCGGCGCCGAGCACCGCGGTGACCCTGGCCACCTACGGCCTGCATCACCACGTGAGCTGGGCCATGGGCCTGCCGTTGGCGGTGGGTGGCCTGCTCAGCATCAGCTGGGGCGTGCGGCTGGCCCATGCCCTGCCGGAACGGGTGCTGCGCTCGCTGTTCTGCGTCTTCCTGCTGCTCTGTGCGGTACTGCTGGCGATCAAGTGAAGCTCAGATGCGGAAGCCTTCGATGATGTGCTCGGCCAGGGTGTCGGTCACCGGCGACTGATTGCGCTCGTTGCGCAGCAGCATGATGTTGCTCAGCGGCAACTGGGGCAGTCCTTCCGCCTCGCCGAGAATGCGCAGGTCGGGGGTGATCAGGCTTTCCAGTTGCGCGGTCACCGCCAGGCCGGCACTGGTCACCGCCATCAGCGCCGCCAGGCTCGGGCTGCTGTAGGCTACGCGATACTCGCGCCCCATGGCGTCCAGGGCGTTGCAGGCCCAGGCGCGGCAGAAGCAGTCGCTGTTGAACATGGCCAGCGGCAGCGGCGACTGCTCGTGGGGGCTGAAGCCCACCGCCTCGGCCCAGACGAAGCGCTCCTGGCGCAACAGCTCGCCGATCTCGTGCCCCGGCTTGCGGGTGACGATGGACAGGTCCAGGTCCTGGCGCTGCAGCAACTGCGCGCTGGACTCGCAATGCACCTCCACCTGCACCAGCGGATAGGCCTGGGCGAAGCGCGAAAGGATGCCCGGCAGGAAGCGCATCACGTAGTCGTCCGGCGTGCCGATACGCACCGAACCCACCATGTGCGGCTGGCGAAGGGTATTCATCACCTCGCCATGCAGCTTGAGGATGCGCCGCGCGTAGCCCAGCAGGATCTGTCCTTCGGCGGTGAGCCTGACCTGGCGGCCGTCACGCTCGAACACAGTCCGTTGCAGCACGTCCTCTTCCAGCCGCTTCATCTGCATGCTCACGGCCGACTGGGTGCGGTTGACCACTTCTGCCGCGCGGGTGAAACCGCCGTAGTCGGCGATGGCGACGAAGGTGCGCAGCAATTCGGTATCGATGGCCGGGTAGTTCATTCATCAATTCCTGAGATGCAGTGCATAAGAAACATTCGTTGGATTGATCTTAGTCCTGGCCGGAAACTGGCGCCATCCCCACAGGGAGGGCAACACGATGAAAGGTCAACACGGCTTTATCGGTACTTCGCATCACGCTCGATTCAACGCAACGCCTCACCAGGAAAGCTGGCTCGCCGCCGCATGGCACAGGATCAGACGCTGGGAGCAGCTTGTGTACGAACGGGAACAATTGGCGCGGATGAGCGATGAAATGCTCAAGGACATCGGCCTGTCCCGTGCCGATGTGATGGAGGAAAGCGAACGCCACTTCTGGGAAGACCCGCTGCAGAAGTGAAACTGCGATGCGGCCCGCCGACGGTGAAGCGCAGGGCGGGCCGCAACCTTGATGAATGGACTCGAAGGAAAGGAACCATGTCCAACACCCACGAACTGGCCCAACTGAATATCGCCTCGATGAAGGCGCCCCTGGATTCCCCGCTCATGGCCGATTTCGTCGCCAGCCTGGCACCGGTCAATGCCCTGGCCGACAATGCGCCGGGCTTCGTCTGGCGCCTGCAGGACGAGGAGGGCGACGCCACTGCCATCCGCCCCTTCGGTCCGGAGGTGCTGGTCAATCTCTCGGTCTGGCGCGATGTGGCCAGCCTCAGCGACTTCGTCTACCGGTCCGCCCATGTCGAGATGCTGCGTCGGCGCAAGGACTGGTTCGAACGCATTGCCGGCGTCCATCAGGTGCTCTGGTGGGTACCGAGGGGGCACCGGCCGGATGTCCATGAAGCGGCCCGGCGCCTGGCGCGGCTGCGGGAGGCCGGCCCGACCCCCGAGGCGTTCACCTTCCGCCAGACCTTCCTCGCCCCGGACCAGGCCGTGCCCTTTGCGCCCTTCGACCAGGTGCGCGAAAGCCAGGCAAGCTGATGCTAGTGTGAAGCGTCACTCCCCCTGCCGGCACGGAGCCCCATGACGCTGACCCTTTCCCTTCCCGAAGCCCGCCGCCTGACCCTCGCCGCCCAGGGCTTCGCCCGCGCGCCGCGCGGCACCATCCGCCACCGGCAACTGCTGGCGCAGCTGGAGGTGCTGGGGGTGGTACAGATCGACTCGGTGAACGCCCTGGTGCGCTCCCACTACCTGCCGGCCTTTTCCCGCCTCGGCCGCTACGACCGCGAGTTGCTGGACGACCTGGCCTGGGGCAAGCCCCGGCGCCGGGCGCTGTTCGAGTATTGGGGGCATGAGGCCTCGCTGCTGCCGCTGGAGCTCTATCCGCTGATGCGCTGGCGCATGCGTCGGGCGGCCAACGGCCAGGGCATCTACCAGCAGTTGGCGCGCTTCGGTTTCGAACAGCAGGCGGTGATCCAGCGGGTCCTGCAGGCGGTGCGCGAGCAGGGCGCCCTGGGCGCCGGTGCGCTGAGCACGCGGGAGGAGCGGGCCGGGCCCTGGTGGGACTGGAGCGCGGAGAAGCACGCGCTGGAGTGGCTGTTCGCCGCCGGTGAAGTGACGGTGGCCGGGCGTCGGGGGTTCGAGCGCCTGTACGACCTGCCGGAACGGGTGATTCCTGCCGACATCCTGGGCCAGCCGGAACTGTCCGAAGCCGACGCCCAGCGCCAGTTGCTGCTGCGTGCCGCCCTGGCCCTGGGCGTTGCCACCGAGCGCGACCTGCGTGACTACTTCCGGCTGGACACCGCCGACAGTCAGGCACGCCTGGCCGAACTGGTGGAGGAGGGCGCACTGCAGCCGGTGCGGGTCGACGGCTGGAAACAGCTCGCCTACTGCCTGGGTGAGCCCGGGGTGCCGCGCAAGGTCAGGGCCAGTGCGCTGCTGTCGCCCTTCGATTCGCTGATCTGGGAGCGGTCACGCACCGAGCGGCTATTCGACTTCCGCTACCGGCTGGAGATCTACACGCCCCAGCACAAGCGCCAGTACGGCTACTACGTGCTGCCCTTCCTCCACGACGAACGCCTCGCGGCGCGGGTCGACCTGCGTGCCGAAAGGGCCCGGGATCGCCTGGCCGTGCATGCCCTGCACGAGGAGGAACACGGCCTCGGCGAAGCCGGGATGCAGGCGCTGGCGGAGAACCTGCAGAGCATGGCTGCCTGGCTGGGGCTGGGCGAGGTGGCGGTGACCTGCCGCCGGCCGGGGACGGCGCGGTTGCGGGCGTGCCTGTAGGGGCGAATTCATCCGCCCTGCGGGCTTCAGGGGCTGCTTCGCAGCCCTTGGCGAATGAATTCGCCCCTACAACAACACCGCCAAACCTGTGCGTGCTGGGATCAGCGGCGAATCTGCTTCAACGTCTCCGCGATCAGGAAGGCCAGTTCCAGGGACTGGTCGGCGTTCAGGCGCGGGTCGCAGTGGGTGTGGTAGCGGTCGGAGAGGCCGTCTTCGGTGATGGGGCGGGCGCCGCCGATGCATTCGGTGACGTTCTGCCCGGTCATCTCGATATGGATGCCACCGGCGTAGCTGCCTTCGGCGCGATGCACCTCGAAGAACTGCTTCACCTCGCTGAGGATGCTGGCGAAGTCTCGGGTCTTGTAGCCGCTGGAGGCCTTGATGGTGTTGCCGTGCATGGGGTCGGAACTCCACAGCACCTTGCGGCCTTCGCCCTGTACTGCGCGGACCAGGCGCGGCATATGCTCGCCCACCTTCTCGGCGCCCATGCGGACGATCAGGTTGAGGCGGCCGGGGTCGTTGTCCGGGTTGAGGATGTCGATCAGGCGGATCAGCTCGTCGGTGTCCATGCTCGGGCCCACCTTGACGCCGATGGGGTTGCCGACGCCGCGCAGGAATTCCACATGGGCGCCGTCGAGCTGGCGGGTGCGGTCGCCGATCCAGAGCATGTGCGCCGAGCAGTCGTACCAGCCGCCGGTGAGGCTGTCGCGGCGCACGAAGGCTTCCTCGTAGTTCAGCAGCAGCGCCTCGTGGGCGGTGAAGAAGCTCGCTTCGCGCAATTGCGGCGCGCTGTCCAGGCCGCAGGCGCGCATGAAGGACAGGGCTTCATCGATGCGGTCGGCCAGCTGGCTGTACTTCTCGGTCAGCGCGGAGTTGGCGATGAAATCGAGGTTCCACTGATGCACCTGGTGCACATCGGCGAAGCCGCCCTGGGCGAAGGCGCGCAGCAGGTTGAGGGTGGCTGTGGCCTGGTGATAGGCCTGCAGCAGGCGTTCCGGGTCCGGTACGCGGCTGGCGGGATCGAAGCCGATGCCGTTGACGATGTCGCCACGGTAGGCCGGCAGCGTGACGTCGCCCTGGGTCTCGTTGCCGGAGGAGCGCGGTTTGGCGAACTGGCCGGCCATGCGGCCCACCTTCACCACCGGGCAGCCGGCGGCGAAAGTCATGACGATGGCCATCTGCAACAGCACCTTGAAGGTGTCGCGGATCTTCGCGGCGGAGAATTCGGCGAAGCTTTCCGCGCAATCACCACCCTGGAGCAGGAAGGCGCGGCCTTCGGTGACCTCGGCGAATTGACGGCGCAGCTCGCGGGCCTCGCCGGCGAAAACCAGGGGCGGGTAGCTCGCCAGGGTCTGCTCGACATGCGCCAGCTTGGCGGCGTCCGGGTACTCGGGCTGCTGCTGGATGGGTTTTTCCCTCCAGCTTTCGGGGCTCCATTCTTGGCTGCTCATCAGGGTCTCGATACGGCTGCTTGCGGTAGATGAGCCATGGTAACCGAAAGGCCCCCAGGCGGCGCCTGTGATGGCATGCATGCGGTTTTGCGGCGTTCCGCTGTTATCCTTGTGCGGCCCCGCGTGTGGGGCGCGCGGGAGCATGGGCTCCGGCGTCAATGGCAACAGGCGCCGCCGTGGCGCCGGGCCGGTGCGAATTGTCCGCACCGCCTTGATGGAGTGATGAGCTGATGTCCGAAGAGCGCCTGCTCGCGGAAGTGCACGACGATTTCGGGGTGATCCGCGTCTACGAGGTCGGCCCCTACCGCATTCTCGAGTTCGGTGATGCCGTGGAACAGAGCTGCGTGTTCACCAGCGACCCGGCCTGGCTGGAGTACGACTACACCCGCGCCATGCTGCTGGGGGCGCTGTGCCACGAGGCGCCGGAGAACGCCCTGTTCCTCGGCCTTGGTGCCGGCACCCTGACCCAGGCCTGCCTGAAGTTCCTGCCACTGGAGGACGTCGAGGTGATCGAACTGCGCCCCGATGTGCCGCGCCTGGCCATGGAGTACCTGGGGCTGACCGACGACCCGCGTCTGTACGTGCGCATCGGCGATGCCCTGGAACTTCTCGACAGCACCGAGCCGGCGGACCTGATCTTCGTCGACCTCTACACCGACCAGGGGCCGGGCGTCGGCCACCTGGCCTGGAACTTCCTCGGCGCCTGCCAGAAGCGCCTCAGTCCCGGCGGCTGGCTGGTGATCAACCAGTGGGCGGCGGATGATGGCAAGCCCCTGGGCGCCGCCTTGCTGCGCGGGCTCTTCCACCGCCACTACTGGGAGTGTCCGGTGAAGGAGGGCAACGTGGTGCTCTTCGTGCCGGCCGGCCTCGACCAGGAACTGGACCGCGAGGCGCTCGGGTCGAGGGCCCGGGCCCTGGCGCCGAGCCTCGGCTACTCGTTGCAGTCTCTGCTGGAAGTGGTGCGGCCGGCGAGCTAGGCGGTGCCTGGATGGGAAGCGCAAACCTTGTGGGGGCGAATTCATTGGCCAAGCAGACCGCAGGTCTGCCCTTCAAGGCAGCAGGGGGCAGCTGCGCTGCCCTTGGCGAATGAATTCGCCCCTACAGGTTCCTGAAACTCCGCGCGCAAAGGGCTATTTGCCCTTGAAGTGCCCATCCCGCCTTTCCAGCATCGCCCGCAGGCCTTCCTTCGCATCCTCGGTGGCCAGCAGGCGCTGGGTGGTGGCCGGGAGGCTGGCCGCGGCGGCCTTTTCCCCTTCGTCCAGGGCCTGGCGCGCCGAGGCCAGCACGGCCCTGACTCCCAGCGGAGCCTGGGCGGCCACCCGTTCCGCCAGCCAGATGGCCCGCGGCAGCAAGTCTTCGGGGGCCGTCACTTCCTGGACCAGCCCGAGGCGATAGGCCTCGTGGGCGTCGAACTCGTCGCCGGTGAGCAGCCAGCGCATGGCGTTGCCCCAGCCGGCCACCTGGTGCATACGCAGGGTGGCGCCGCCGAAAGGGAAGATGCCGCGTTGCACTTCCAGCTGCGCGAAGCGGGAATTGCTGGCGCAGAGGTTGATGTCCGCCGCAAGCATCAGCTCGATGCCGATGGTGTAGCAGTAGCCGTGCACCGCGACCAGCAGCGGCTTGGTCGGGTGCGGTCCGCCAAAGGTGCCCCAGGGGTCGATCGCGCCGTCCGGCAGTTTCCAGCCTTTGCTGAAGGCGTCGCCGACACTGGCCAGGTCCAGTCCGGCGGTGAAGTGCTCGCCATGGGCGAAGACCAGGGCGCAGCGCGCGTTGTCATCCCGCTCGTACTCGCCCAGCGCCAGCACCAGGTCGTCCAGCATGGACTGGTCGAAGGCGTTGCGCTTGGGCGTACGATCGAGGCCGATCAGCATGATGTGGCCGCGCTTTTCACGGCTGACGCGGCCTGCGGAACTGGGGGACATGGTGGCTTTCCTTTGTAGGAATCGCAGGAGGGCAGGTGGGATATAGACCCGCGCAGGGGGCTTGTCCATTGGCGGGCACCGTCGAGCGGTGTGGAAGCCGGGGTGTTGAAAAAGCTGCACGCCAGGAAGAATTTTCCTGTATTATGCGCGCCGGCCAATTGACGGCCCCGTTCAAGTACTGCGTTTTTCCCGAGGCACTTTGCCTTCGGCGGCAAGTCCGCGCTGCGGACTACCCTTGACGTTTCATCCATTCCCATAAAAGCGTTCACGCAAATTCTCTACCAGGCTGCCAGGGTTGACCCACAAGGTCCTTCACGGCATGTGCAGCCATGGAAAAAGGGTCTTTGCGGATGCACACGAGGCAGACCCATGACCCAGGAACTCGGCACTTTCGCCGCGCTCGGCATTCATCCCAGTGTTCTGGCCGCGATCACCGCGGTTGGCTATGAAGAGCCGTCCCCCATCCAGGCCCAGTCGATTCCGGTGATCCTCGCCGGCCACGACATGATCGGCCAGGCCCAGACCGGTACCGGCAAGACCGCAGCCTTCGCGCTGCCGATCCTGTCGCGCATCGATCCGGCCAAACGAGAGCCGCAGGCGCTGATCCTGGCACCGACCCGCGAGCTCGCACTGCAAGTCGCCACCGCCTTCGAAACCTACGCCAAGCAGATGCCCGGCCTGAACGTGGTCGCCGTCTACGGCGGCGCGCCCATGGGCCCGCAGCTCAAGGCCCTGCGCCAGGGCGCCCAGGTCATCGTGGCTACCCCCGGCCGCCTCTGCGACCACCTGCGCCGTGATGACAAGATGCTCGCCACCGTGCAGCAACTGGTGCTGGACGAAGCGGACGAGATGCTCAAGCTCGGCTTCATGGAAGACCTGGAAGTGATCTTCGAGGCGCTGCCCGAGAGCCGCCAGAGTGTGCTGTTCTCCGCCACCCTGCCGCCGTCGATCCGTTCGATCGCCGAGCGTCACCTGAGGAACCCGCAGCACGTCAAGATCGCCGCCAAGACCCAGACCGTGGCGCGTATCGAGCAGGCCCACCTGATGGTCCACGCCGACCAGAAGACCCCGGCCGTGCTGCGCCTGCTGGAAGTCGAGGAATTCGACGCGCTGATCGCTTTCGTGCGCACCAAGCAGGCCACCCTCGACCTGGCCAGCGCCCTGGAAGCCAAAGGCTACAAGGCCGCCGCGCTGAACGGCGACATCGCCCAGAACCAGCGCGAGCGCGTGATCGAGTCCCTGAAGGACGGTCGCCTGGACATCGTCGTCGCCACCGACGTCGCCGCCCGTGGTATCGACGTGCCGCGCATCACCCACGTGTTCAACGTGGACATGCCCTACGACCCGGAATCCTATGTGCACCGTATCGGCCGTACCGGCCGTGCCGGCCGCGATGGCCGCGCGCTGCTGCTGGTGACCCCGCGCGAGCGCCGCATGCTGCAGGTGATCGAGCGCGTGACCGGGCAGAAGGTCGCCGAAGTGCGCCTGCCCAACGCCCAGCAGGTGCTGGATGCGCGCATCAAGAAGCTGACCGCCAGCCTCACTCCGCTGGTGGCCGGCGCCGAAGCCAACTACGGCGAGCTGCTGGACCGCCTGATCGCCGATATCGGTTGCAGCCCGCGTGCCCTGGCATCCGCCCTGCTGCAGAAGGCCACCAATGGCCAGGCGCTGAACCTGGCCGATGTGGAGCGCGAGCAGCCGCTGGTGCCGAGCTTCCAGCCCCGCGAGCGCCGTGAGCGTGAGGGTGGCGAGCGTGGCGAGTACCGCGAGCGCCGCGCGCCCATGCCGCTGGCCGAAGGCCGCGTGCGTTGCCGCACCGCCCTGGGAACCCGCGACGGTATCGCCGCGAAGAACCTGCTGGGGGCCATCCTCAACGAGGGCGGCATTGCCCGCGAGGCGATCGGTCGCATCCAGATCCGCGAAACCTTCAGCCTGATCGAGCTGCCGGAAGAGGGCCTCGACCGCCTGCTGGGCAAGCTGAAGGACACCCGCGTGGCTGGCAAGCAACTCAAGCTGCGCCGTTACCGCGAGGACTGAAGCACGCCGCTGTAAACGAAAGAGCCCTGCAATCGCGGGGCTTTTTTGTGCCTGG
>NZ_JBHSOU010000020.1:0-11895 GCF_042656385.1 Pseudomonas sp. GCM10022186 | reverse complement strand
CCTGTAGGGGCGAATTCATTCGCCAAGCAGGCCGCAGGTCTGCCCGGCAAGGCCCAGGGGGGACTGCTGCGCAGCCCTTGGCGAATGAATTCGCCCCTACAACAGAGGTCCGCATCTAGCCAAACCGATAGATATCCATCCCCAGCGCCCCCAGGGTGAAACCGCTGTGCACCAGCCGGAAGCGGCCACCGGCGCCGCGGGCGAAGTAGAGCGGCAGCAGGTGCTCGTCCCGGGGATGGTTACGGGCGGCGTGCGGGGCGAGGCGGCGGTAGTCGTGCAGGGCGGCTTCGTCGTCGGCCTCCAGGTGCTCCACCATCCAGTCGCGGAACTCCTGCGCCCAGGGCGTCGCCACTTCCGGGCCGGCGCGCCAGTCCAGTTCGCCCAGGTTGTGGGTGATGCTGCCGGAACCGATCAGCAGGATGCCGCGCCGGCGCAGGCCGGCCAGGGCATGGCCGGCGCGGGTCTGGAAGGCCGGGCCGAGGCGGCTGGGGAGCGACAGCTGGATCACCGGGATATCGGCCTGCGGATACATCAGCGACAGCGGCACCCAGGTGCCATGGTCGAAGGGGCGCTCCGGGTCGATGTCTGCCGGCAGCCCGGCCTCGGTCAGCAGGCCGGCGATCTCTCCGGCCAGCTCCGGCTCGCCCGGTGCCGGGTACTGGACGGCGTAGAGCGGTGGTGGAAAACCGTAGAAGTCGTGCCAGGTTTCCGGCCGGGCGCCGCCGCTGAGCAGCAGGCGATCGCTTTCCCAGTGGGCGGAAACCACCAGGATCGCCTTCGGGCGTGGCAGCCCCGCGGCCAGGGCCTTGAACGCCGGGCCGCTTTCGCCGGGCTCCAAGGCCAGCATGGGAGAGCCGTGGGAGATGTACAGGCTGGGTAGCATTTCGGAATTCCTCCGGTAGGATGCCCGCATCATCCGGGCTGGATATATCGATTTCCAGCATAAATATTTGAGCGTTCTGATCGAAAAGATGGAGGAATCATGGACGAGCAATTCTGGCAGGCGCGTTGGGCAGAGAACCAGATCGGTTTCCATCAGCGGGAGGCCAATCCCTACCTGGCGCGCTACTGGCCGCAGCTGGGATTGCCCCGCGGCTGCCAGGTTCTGGTGCCGCTTTGCGGCAAGTCCCTGGACATGGTCTGGCTGGCAGGGCAGGGGCACCGGGTGCTCGGTGTGGAACTGGCCGAGCGTGCCGTGGAGGACTTCTTCGCCGAGCAGGGGCTGACGCCGGAGATTTCGCAGCAGGGCGTGCTGCGCTGCTACAGGGCGGGTCCCATCGAGATTCTCCAGGGCGACTTCTTCGCGTTGACCGCCGCCGACGTCGCCGGTTGCCGGGCGCTGTACGATCGCGCTGCGCTGATCGCCCTGCCGCCGGCCATGCGCGATGACTATGTGGCCCATCTGCAGCGCATCCTGCCGCCGCACTGCGACGGACTGATGATCACCCTGGATTACCAGCAGGCGCGCCTTGAAGGGCCGCCGTTCGCGGTGCCGGAAGCGGAAGTGCGCCGACACCTCGAGGCGGGCTGGGAAGTGGAGATGCTGGAGCGCAATGACGTGCTGGAGAAGAACTGGAAGTTCGCCTCCCGCGGCCTGGACAGCCTGCACGAGCCGGTGTTCCGACTGCACCGCCGGTAGTCCCGTAGGCTGGGGTGAGTCTCGTAGGATGGGTGGAGCGAAGCGATACCCATCGGCAGGGGCCGTAGGGTGCGCAGGCCCGTTTCGCGAATGAATTCGCTCCCACAGGTCCTTTGCACGGGCGAAAAAAAGGCGGCCAGTTGGCCGCCCAAGTCAGTGTGAGTCGTTTCAGCCGCGGCGGCGCAGGGCCTCGATGCGGTCTTCCAGCGGCGGGTGGCTCATCAGCAGGCCGGCGAGGCCGTGCTTCAGGCCGCCGTTGATGCCGAAGGCGGTCAGGCTGTCGGGCATCTGCACCGGCACGCCTTGCTCGGCACGCAGGCGCTGCAGGGCGCCGATCATGGCGTTGGTGCCGGCCAGGCTGGCGCCGGCTTCGTCGGCGCGGTATTCGCGGCGGCGCGAGAACCACATGACGATGATGCTGGCGAGGATGCCCAGGACCAGTTCGGCGAAGATGGTCGCGACGAAGTAGCCGATACCCGGGCCTTCCTCGTTCTTCAGGATCACCTTGTCGACGAAGTTGCCGAAGATGCGCGCGAAGAACATCACGAAGGTGTTCACCACGCCCTGGATCAGCGCCAGGGTGACCATGTCGCCGTTGGACACGTGGCCGATCTCGTGGGCCAGCACGGCCTTCACTTCATCGGGGGAGAAGCGCTCCAGCAGACCCTGGCTAACGGCCACCAGTGCGTCGTTCTTGTTCCAGCCGGTGGCGAAGGCGTTCGCTTCGTAAGCCGGAAAGATACCGACTTCCGGCATCTTGATGCCGGCTTCGCGGGACAGTTGCTCGACGGTCTGCAGCAGCCACTGCTCGTGGCGGGTGCGTGGTTGGGTGATGATTTCGGTACCGGTACTCATCTTCGCCATCCACTTGGAGATGAACAGCGAAACCAGCGAACCGGCGAAGCCGAACACGGCACAGAACACCAGCAGGCTGCCGTAGTTCTGGCCGGTGAAGCGGTCTACCCCCAGCAGTTTCAGGGTGATGCTGGCAATCACCAGGACTGCAAGGTTCGTGGCCAGGAACAACAGAATGCGCATCATGATTGGAACGGCTCCTCACGGCGGAAAGCGTTTTGGTATGCGGGGGTATATAAGGGGCGCCCCTGGCGTATTCAACCAGGGACTATTTCAAACTATGTCGTTTGCGGAGTTGTTGCTGTTATCGAAGATTAGTCGAGTGAGGCGCACGAGGCGTTCGCTGTCGGCGCTGCGCAGGGCCTCGCGCAGTTGTTGTGCGAGGCTGGCGCGGACCCGCAGGACGCTGGGCGGCAGGGCTTCGGTGTCGGCCAGCGCGCCGGGTAGCGCGCGGGACAGCCGGAGGAAGCCCTTTTCGGTGAGGACCGCCTGGTCCAGGGCTTCGAAGCGAATGGCGCTGTCGAAGCGCAGGTAGCCCTCGTCGGCCAGCCAGAGCAGGGCGCCCAGGCAGCTTTCGTGGCGTTTGCTGGGCAGGCCGAATTCGTCCGGCTCGGACGGGCCGATCAGGTCTTCCACATAGAGTGCGATGCGTCGCGGAAAGGCCTGGTACAGCTGCAGCAGCCCGGCGGCGCAGTCCTTGTAGAAGTCGTCTATCTGCAGGTCCATGGGGCCTTACTGGCGGTACGACTTGAGGAAGTTGCCGATGCGGCCGATGGCCTGTTCCAGGTCGTCGACGCGGGGCAGGGTGACTACGCGGAAGTGGTCCGGCCAGGGCCAGTTGAACGCGGTGCCCTGGACGATCAGCAGCTTCTCGGAGAGCAGCAGGTCGAGGACGAACTTCTCGTCGTTGTGGATCGGGCAGACCTTGGGATCGATCTTCGGGAAGGCGTAGAGCGCACCCATGGGCTTGACGCAGCTGACGCCGGGGATGTCGTTGAGCAGTTCCCAGGCGCGGTTGCGCTGCTCCAGCAGGCGGCCGTTGGGCAGCACCAGGTCGTTGATGCTCTGGTAGCCACCGAGGGCGGTCTGGATCGCGTGCTGGCTGGGCACGTTGGCGCACAGGCGCATGTTGGCCAGGATGTCGATGCCTTCGATGTAGCTCTGGGCCTTCTGCCTGGGCCCGGAGATGGCCACCCAGCCGGAGCGGAAGCCGGCCACGCGGTAGGACTTGGACAGGCCGTTGAAGGTCAGGCAGAGCACGTCCGGCGCCAGGGAGGCGGTGGAGATGTGCACGGCGCCGTCATAGAGGATCTTGTCGTAGATCTCGTCGGAGAAGAGCACCAGGTTGTGCTGGCGCGCCAGTTCCACCATGCCTTCCAGCACTTCCCTGGAGTACACGGCGCCGGTGGGGTTGTTCGGGTTGATGATCACCAGGGCCTTGGTGTTCGGGGTGATCTTGGCCTTGATGTCTTCCAGGTCCGGCCACCAGTTGGCCTGTTCGTCGCACAGGTAGTGCACCGGCTTGCCGCCGGCCAGGCTCACCGAGGCGGTCCAGAGCGGGTAGTCCGGCGCCGGGATCAGCACTTCGTCGCCGTTGTTCAGCAGCGCCTGCATGCACATCACGATCAGCTCGGAGACGCCGTTGCCGAGGTAGATGTCTTCGATGCCGATGCCTTCCACCTGCTTCTGCTGGTAGTACTGCATCACTGCCTTGCGCGCGCTGAACAGGCCCTTGGAGTCGCTGTAGCCCTGGGCGGTGGGCAGGTTGCGGATGACGTCCTGGAGTATCTCCTCCGGGGCTTCGAAACCGAACGGCGCCGGGTTGCCGATGTTCAGCTTGAGGATGCGGTGGCCTTCCTCTTCCAGGCGTTTGGCGTGCTTGAGCACCGGTCCGCGGATGTCGTAGCAGACGTTGGCGAGCTTGTTCGATTTGCTGACCTGCATGATGCGTTACTGTCCCGAGGTGAAAAGGGTCGCGCGGGCGACGGGGATCGATGCGCCTTGGCAGCTTGTAACGCCGCTGCCAGACTGGCGTCTGATGAATCGCGCATGATACGTGCGGCCCGATGGCCGGAAAAGGCCGGGATCGGGCTTTTTTAATACTGCCGAGGACCGTCATGGACAAGCTTGAGAAACCCCTGGACAGCTGGCGCGAGGAGCTTTCCGACGCCCAGTTTCACGTCTGTCGCCTGGGTGGCACCGAGCGTGCCTTCACCGGCGAGTACTACGCCACCAAGACCCCGGGCATCTACCACTGCGCCTGCTGCGGCGAGGCGCTGTTCGATTCCGACGCCAAGTACGACTCCGGCAGCGGCTGGCCGAGTTACTTCCAGCCGGTGAGCAAGGAGGTTATCGCCGAACGCGAGGACTTCAGCCACGGCATGCACCGCATCGAGGTGCGCTGCGCCCGCTGCGACGCGCACCTGGGCCATGTCTTCCCCGACGGTCCGCGGCCCACCGGCCTGCGCTACTGCATCAACTCGGTGTCGCTGAAGCTCGAACCGCGCTGAATGCCTTTCCTGTAGGAGCGAGCTTGCTCGCGAATGGCTCCGTGCAATTCTTCGCGAGCAAGCTCGCTCCTACAAGTGATAAATAAATTGCATACAATTTAATTGAGGGCTATTTTTCTCCGACCTTTTCCCCATACAGGTCTCCGGCCATGAGCGACAAGCTTCTCGATATCCCCGTCACCACCATCAAAGGCGAGCAGAAGACCCTCGCGGACTTCGGCGGCAAGGCCCTGCTGGTGGTCAACACAGCCAGCCAGTGCGGTTTCACGCCGCAGTACAAGGGCCTGGAAAGCCTCTGGCAGCAGTACAAGGACAAGGGCCTGGTGGTGCTGGGCTTCCCCTGCAACCAGTTCGGCAAGCAGGAGCCGGGCGACGAAGGCGCCATCAGCGAGTTCTGCGAGCTGAACTTCGGTGTGAGCTTCCCGCTGTTCAAGAAGATCGAGGTGAACGGTGCCAACGCCCACCCGCTCTACGTGCAACTGAAGAAGCGCGCACCGGGCCTGCTGGGCAGCCAGGGCATCAAGTGGAACTTCACCAAGTTCCTGATCAGCCAGGACGGTCAGCGGATCAAGCGCTTCGCGCCGACCACCAAACCGGAAGAGATCAGCGCCGAGATCGAAGCCCTGCTGAAATGAACACGCCCACGATCGAACCCGAGCTGCTGCTGGACAACCAGCTCTGCTTCAAGCTCTACGCCGCCTCCCGCGCGGTGATCCGTGGCTATCGCCCGCTGCTGGAGCCCCTTGGCCTGACCTACCCGCAGTACCTGGTCATGCTGGTGCTCTGGGAGTGGCACGGGCGACCGCCGGAGCAGCCGACGGTCAAGGCCCTGGGCGAGCGCCTGCTGCTGGATTCGGGCACCCTCACGCCGCTGCTCAAGCGTCTCGAACAGCTCGGCCTGGTGCGGCGCCAGCGCGCCGCCCATGACGAGCGCGAGGTGCACCTGGCGCTGACGGGGGAGGGCGCCGCCCTGCGAGACAAGGTGATGCCCCTGCGCAACGAGCTGATCTGCGCCAGCGGCCTGGACCTCAACGAGATGGCCGAACTGCGCGAGCGCCTCGGCGAGCTGCTGGGTCAGCTCATGGGGTTGCCTGGGTAGCGGGCAGCCAGGTGTCGAGCATGGTTACCAGCTCTTCGCGGCGGAAGGGTTTGGCCAGGTAGTCGTCCATGCCGGCGGCGCGGCAGCGTTCGCGCTCGTCCGGCAGGGCGTTGGCGGTCAGGGCGATGATCGGCAGCCCTGGCCAGCGCCCGCTCTGGCGAATGCGGCGGGTGGCCTCATAGCCGTCCATCACCGGCATGTTGCAGTCCATCAGCACCAGGTCCACGGGCGCTTGCTCCAGTTGGCTGAGGGCTTCTGCGCCGTGGCTCGCCAGCACCACTTCGCAACCCAGCTTGGCCAGCATGCCCTTGGCTACCAACTGGTTCACCGCGTTGTCTTCCACCAGCATCACCCGGGCGTGGCGGTGCTGCGGCTCGACCGTGGCCGGCTTGGCGGTGGGCGTTTCGTCCGGGAGTCTCATCAGCACCCGTTGCAGGGCCTGATGGAGCGCCGCCCGCGACAGGGGGCGAGCGAGCTGGTGCAGGGGCGTCAGGGTCGCCGCCCTGGGCGGCGGCAGGAAGCTGCCGTAGCCGGTCACCAGCAGGATCGGCAGCTGGGCGGTGCGCCGCAGGGTTTCCAGGCGGTCCGGGTCGTCGCTGATCAGCAGGTCGGCGTGGAGGTCGCCAAGCTCGGCATTCTTGTCGCGCCGCTCGAAATCGAGCCCCCAGAGCGGCAGCCAGGTGCCGAGCAGTTCGGCCAGGCCGCTCTTGGCCCCGCACAGCGCGATGACCTTGCCCTTCAGCGGCGGGCGTGGCTCCGCCGGGCTGTGCTCCACCAGCGGCAATTCGGCGCTGAACAGGCTGCCCAGCCCTTCCTGGGACTTGACCTCCAGCTGGCCCTGCATGGCTTCACACAGATGGCGGGTCAGCGCCAGGCCGAGGCCGGTACCGCCGAACTGCCGGGTGATCCCCGCGCTGCCCTGGGAGAATGGCTGGAACAGCTTGGGCAGGGCTTCGGCAGAGATCCCGATACCGGTATCGCGCACCGAGATCAGTACGCCCCCGGGGCTCGGCGCGGCGCGCAGGTCGACGCGGCCGAAACGGGTGAACTTGAGCGCGTTGGACAGCAGATTGCTGATCACCTGGCGCACCCGGGTCGGGTCGCCGATCACCAGCGACGGCAACTGCGGGTCGATCAGGCAGGTCAGTTCCACGCCGGGGGCGGTGTTCTGCGACAGCAGGTTGGCGGTGTCTTCCAGCAGGCTGCCGAGGTCGAAGGGGATCTGTTCCAACTCCAGCTGGCCAGCTTCGAACTTGGACAGGTCGAGGATGTCGTTGAGCAGCTCCACCAGCACGCTGCCGGAGTCGTGGGCGATCTGCAGCTGGCGGCGTTGTTCGTTGTTCAGCGGGCCGTCCAGGGCCAGGTCGAGCATGCCCAGGAGGCCATTGAGCGGGGTGCGGATCTCGTGGCTCATATTGGCGAGGAAGGCGGCGCGGGCCTTGGCCATTTCCAGGGCGGTGCTGCGCGCCACTTCCAGCTCCTGGTTGTAGCGGCTGAGACGGCTGTTGGCGGCCTTCAGCTCGGCGGTGCGTGCCGAAACGATGTTTTCCAGCTCCGCCAGGTACTGGCTCAGGCGCTGGTCCGCTTCACGGCGTTGCTGCATCTCGGCGGACAGGCTGGCCAGCTGGCGGTTGATCACTTCCACCAGCACGCCGATCTCATCCTGCTCGTGGCCGGGAGGGCAGGGCAACTTGGCGTCCGGTGCCGCGCGCGGGTCGCGCTCGCTGAGGTTGCGGATCAGCGCCACCAGGGGCTTGGTCAGCATGCTGTAGAAGAGCACCAGGAGGATCAGCGACAGCAGCAGGCTGCGCACGAAACCGCTGAGCAGCGTCAGCATGGCGCGGCGCAGGAAGTGGTTGCCGAAGGCGAAGGTGTCCACTTCCAGGCGCAGCACGCCGAGGGTTTCATTGGGGGCGTGGATGATATAGAGCGGGTCTTCGAATTCGCGGCGCTCGCCGAACAGGTAGTCGCTGAAGATGCGGAACTCGGTCTCGGTGCGCGGGCGGCTGACGCTGGCCAGAATCGCGCCATTGTTGTCGATGATCTCGGCGCGGATCACCGCTGGCGAACGCAGCAGTCCCAGCACCAGTTCCTGGGCGAGTTCGGCGTCGATGTTGTAAGCGATGCGTGCGGCGGGGCTGTGGGCGATCTCGAGGAGGGCCTGGATCTCCCGGTCGATCGAGGCGTTCTCGTTGAAGTAGTCGCTGGCTACCTGGACGATGCTGAGGACGGTGCCGAGGAGGAACGCCACCAGCACCGTGAGGCTGGCCTGCTTGAACGACAGCCGTTGTGTCAGCGGAATATCCATGGGACTTGGGATTTGGCCTTGTTCCGAGGGCCTGCCAAGCATAGCCTATCCGGTCTGCCGGCAGCGCCTGATGGCTGCGGCTGAGCCAAGGAGTTGAACGTGGATTCCCGACTGTATGAAATTCTCGAGCGCGCCGATGCGCTGATGGCCCGTCTCGATCCCCTGTTGCCGGCGATCCGCCCGGTGATCGACTGGCAGCGGAGCCTCGCGGCGCGCTGGCATCGCGACGGCCGCAGCGGCTATCTGCAGCCCCTGGACGTGAGCCTGGACCTGTCCCTGGCCGACCTGATCGGCGTCGACAAGCAGCGCGAGCAGCTGGCCGCCAATACCCGCCAGTTCGTCGATGGCCTGCCGGCCAACCATGCGCTGCTCTGGGGCGCCCGTGGCACCGGCAAGTCCTCCCTGGTCCGAGCGCTGCTGGCCGAGCACGCCGGTGCCGGGCTGCGCCTGATCGAGATCGAACGCGACCATTTGGCCGACCTGCCTCGTGTGGTGGAGCAGCTGGCCGGCTCGCGGCAGCGGTTCGTGCTGTTCTGTGACGACCTGTCCTTCGAGGCCGGCGAGGGCGACTACCGTGTGCTGAAAAGCGTGCTGGACGGCTCCCTGGAGCGCGCACCGGACAACGTGCTGCTCTACGCCACCTCCAACCGCCGCCACCTGGTGCCGGAGAAGCAGAGCGACAACGAACACTGGCAGATGGTCGACGGCGAGCTGCACCCCAACGAAGCGGTGGAGGACAAGATCGCCCTGTCCGACCGCTTCGGTCTCTGGCTGTCCTTCTATCCCTTCACCCAGGACCATTTCCTCGCCGTGGTGCGCCACTGGATCGGCGTATTGGCCGAGCCCACCACGCTGGACTGGGAGTGGACCGAGGAGCTGGAAAAACTGGCGATCCGCTGGGCCCTCGGGCGCGGCAATCGCAACGGCCGTTGTGCCTATCAATTCGCCCGCCACTGGGTCGGGCTCGCGTTACTGGAGTCTTCCAAATGATCGATCTGCAACAGGCCGGCGCCGGCCTTTCCGGCTATGCGCTGCTGGCTGCGCAACTGGAGTCCCTGCTGGCCGATGAGCGTGATTTCATTGCCAACAGCTCGCAGTTCTCCGCCTTTCTCTTCAATGAGCTGCCGGACCTGAACTGGGCCGGTTTCTACCTGAACCGCAACGAGGAACTGGTGCTCGGCCCCTTCCAGGGCAAGGTGGCCTGCGTGCGCATCCCCTTCAGCAAGGGAGTCTGCGGCGCGGCAGCGCGTACCCGGGAGACCCAGTGCGTGGAAGACGTGCATGCCTTCCCCGGCCACATCGCCTGCGACAGTGCCTCCAACAGCGAGTTGGTGGTGCCCCTGGTCAAGGAGGGCCGCCTGATCGGCGTGCTCGACCTCGACAGCCCGGAGCTGGCGCGTTTCAAGGAAGAGGACCAGGCGGGCATCGAGCAGCTGGCGGCGATCTTCCTGCGCCTGACCGATTGCTGATTCCGTCGCAATGAAAAAGCCCGGACCAGTCCGGGCTTTTTCATTGGTGGGTAGAGCAGATTGCCCGTGCTGGATCTCGCTGCGCTTGGCGCAGGTGGAATCTGAACGGACCGCGCTCCACCGGCCTCAGGCCTGGGAGGGTGTGCCCTTCGTAGGGTGGACCACGCTTCACCGGTCCACCAGCGGAGTCAGGCCTGGCGAAGGAAGGTGGATAGAAGAGCGCTATCCACCCTACAGGCGGTGCGTCAGGCGCGACCCGCCAGCTTGGCGAGGATCTTCTGTTCCCCTGGTAGCACGGCTTGCACCGATTCCCGTGCGCTGATGCGGTCGTAATGGGCAGCCAGGCTTGGCCAGCGTTGCGGGTCGAGGCGCTCCCGACCATGTTCCATGTTGATCATCTGAGTGGCGAAGGCGAGGTCGGCCATGGTCAGGCGTTCGCCAACGAAGTACTCCGCGGTGCCGAGGGTTCTCTCCAGGTAGTCGAAGTGGGGCGGCAGCTTGTCCACCAGGGCGGCCTGCACCGTGGCTTCGTCGCAGCTCTGGCCCATGGACGGCTTCAGGGTGCGATTGCGGAACACCCCGAAAGTCGCCAGTGGTGCGATTTCGTAGTCGCAATACTTCTCCAGCCAGCGTACCCGTGCGCGCTCCTCGGCATTGCGGCCATAGAGCGGCGCGGGCCCCGGGTGCTTCTCTTCCAGGTACTGGCAGATCACGCTGGAGTCGGCGAGGGTCAGGTCACCGTCGCGCATCGCGGGAATCCGGCCCAGGGGGCTCAGTTCGCGGAACCAGGCCGGCTGGCTGAAGGGCGAGACGATCTCCAGCTGGTAGTCCAGGCCCTTCTCCTGGAGAAAGATGCGTACCTTGCGCACGAAGGGGGAGAGTGGGGCGCCATAAAGGATCAGGCTCATCGGGTGGTCCTCGTCCGAGCGGATCAGTCGTAGATGTTCTTCTTCTTCCAGATATCGTCGTCATCCAATGACTTCAGACCTTCGGTGAGCTCGCTGGGTTCGCTCGCGCTGGGCTGTGCGTTTTCCAGTACCAGGGCGTTGGCCCGGGCGAGTTGGGCCTTGAGCTGTTGCAGCGGGTTCTGGTAACGCGCCGGATCGGGTTGCTTCTGCAGGTATTGCACGCCGCGCTCGAAGGCCAGGCGGGCCTGGCGCGGCTGATTTTCCTGGACGGCCTGCAGGCCAAGGTTGGTGAAGAACTCGACGTGCAGCTGCACGAGCATGTCGCGGATCTCCCTGGCCCAGTTCTTGGCCTCGGCGGCGGGCAGCAGGTCGTCCTGGGCGGCGCGGGAGACCTGGCCGTGGAGGGTTTCCAGCTGGAAGCGGATTTCCTTGGCCTTGGCTTCGCTCTGGATCTTCTGCGGTGGATTGGCCACCGGGATCGATTCGCCCTGGCCGGCCAGCGCGCGCAGCTGGTCCAGGCGCACCTTGAGGCCGTTGTCGTTCCTGTCTACTTGTTGCAGGCGTTCGCCCAGCTGCAATTGCAGGCGGGTCAACAGCAGTTTGAGGGCGGGGGAGACCATCTGGCCCGGGAGGGTCTCGGAGAGGTCGGCGCAACGGCGAATGCGGTCGCTGAGGTCGGCCTTCAGGCGAGCCTTCTCCAGCTTGCTGTTCTCCACCACATGATTGATGTAGCCAATGGCGACGAGGATGACGATACCGACAACGATCAACAGCGTGATCACGAGTGGCGACATCTGCAGGGCTCCGATGTTCATGTCAGGTGCGGGCGAGTGTAGAGGCTTGCCCCGGAGCCTTCATAGGGGTGGATCAAATTTTGATCGGAAGTCTTTGATTTTAAAAAGTTTTCGATAGAGGGTTGACGGGTGTTCAAAGCATCCATAGAATGCGCGCCACTTCGACGCGATGCCAGTGGCAAAGCGAAGAGGCCGGAAGAAAGCGTCAAAGCTGTTGTAAGTTCCGGGCCGCGTCCCCTTCGTCTAGTGGCCTAGGACACCGCCCTTTCACGGCGGTAACAGGGGTTCGAGTCCCCTAGGGGACGCCACTTTC
>NZ_JBHSOU010000019.1:16809-32229 GCF_042656385.1 Pseudomonas sp. GCM10022186 | reverse complement strand
ATGCAGGTCGGCCAGACCGGCAAGATCGTCGCGCCGCAGCTGTACCTCGCCGTGGGCATCTCCGGGGCCATCCAGCACCTGGCCGGCATGAAGGACTCCAAGGTCATCGTCGCGATCAACAAGGACGAAGAGGCGCCGATCTTCCAGGTGGCCGACTACGGCCTGGTGGCGGACCTGTTCGACGCCGTGCCGGAACTGGAAAAGATGCTGTAATCGCGCTTCCCCGGCCTGCCGTACAGATAACCCGCTCTTCGGAGCGGGTTTTCTGTTTCATAGGGCAGGACTGCGTCCTGCATCGCGAGTAAACATCCACGTTTGTAGAACGTGGACTTGCTTTTGGCCCCCTATAAGGGGGCATCTCGGTGCAGGCTGGAAAATCGTAGCCCGGATGAAATCCGGGAGCAGCGGTGGGATTTTCCCCGGATTTCATCCGGGCTGACTGGAAGGGGGCGAACCCTCCCCGTGCACAAGACCGCCCCCTTTCGCCTGGCCTGGACCCTAGGGTGCGCTGCGCGCACCGATTCCGGGATCGGCTTCGGCACCACGTCAAACCGCCGGTGCGCACGGCGCACCCTACCGCATCGGCTTCATCCTGCTAGCCCGGGTATTCGAATCGTCACAGGCAGAAGTTCAAATGAATTCGCCCCCACAAGAGAGCGAATTCCAGCGATATCAGGTCCAGCGCCGCTGTGCTGGGCCTCGCTGCACTCTGCACCAACCTACGGAGCGTGTCCCGGCTACCTTCGACGGTCAGCGCATACCGTCGGTACGCAGCGCCGCCGGGGTGAAGTCATAGGCCTTGGCCGTCAGTCCGTACTGGGTATTCTTTGGCTCCTCGTTGCGCAGGCCCACTACCATGTAGCGGCCCGAGGTCAGGTCGTACAGGGTTTCCGCCGCCAGGTAGCTGGCCTGCCTGTCATAGCGGTACAGGGCGTGTCCCTCCGCCACTCGCCAGAGCTGGCCCTGGCGATCGTAGTGGTCCACTTCGGCGATCTGCCAGATGTCCTCGTCCAGGTACATATGGCGTTTGGCGTAGACGTGGCGGGCACCCGGCTTCAGGGTGGCGACCACTTCCCAGACGCGGTGCAACTCGTAGCGGGTGTGGTCGGGGTTGAGGTGGCCGGCCTTGATGATGTCGTCGTACTTCAGAGACGGCGACTCCATCCGGTAGCTGTTGTAGGGAATGTACAGCTCCTTCTTGCCCACCAGCTTCCAGTCGTAGCGGTCGGGCGCGCCGTTGTACATGTCCAGGTTGTCGGCGGTGCGCTGGCCATCGGAGGCGGTGCCCGGTCCGTCGTAGGCCAGCTGCGGCGCACGGCGCACCCGGCGCTGTCCGGCGTTGTAGACCCAGGCGCGGCGCGGTTCCTTGACCTGGTCGAGGGTCTCGTGCACCAGCGCCACGGTGCCGGCCAGGCGTGCGGGGGAGGTCACCCGCTGCTTGTAGTAGTAGAGCAGCGTTCCCACGTCCTCCGCCGGCAGATCGCTTACCTGGGCCGGGTAGACCTGCTGCTCCTCGAAGCGCACCGGCGTATAGCTGCCGTCCATCTGCGGCGTGGCCTGGATGAAGCCGCGCTTGTAGCTGTCGCCCATGTAGCGCGTGAAGTGGTTCCAGACGACCTCCACACCGCTCCCGGGAATGGGGAAGGCGTAGTAGCTGCCTTGCCTGAAGCCGGACAGGCCGTTGCCGTCGTTGATCGACTTCACCTGCAGGGCGCTGTCCCTGGCCGCGGCCTGGACCTGGGGCGGCACCGTCGCCGTGCGGTGGCTCGGATACACCGGAATGCGATAGCTGTCGGGGTAGCGCTTGAACAAGGCCATCTGGCCGTCGGTGAGCTTGTCCCGGTACTGCTCGGCAGTGCTGGCGGTGATCACGAACAGCGGCTTTTCCCCGGCGAAGGGGTCGGCCAGGAAGCCGTTGGCATCTGCCGTCCCCGCATGGGTGGGCAAGCCACCGGTCCAGGCGGGAATGCTGCCATCGGCATTGGCTTCCTTCTGCGCACCCAGCGGTGTCAGCGTGGTCCCCAGCTTGTCGGCATCCTGCGCGGGAACGGCCGCCATCACGCTGCTGGCCAGCAGCGACAGCGCCAGGAAGGTGCCCTTGATCATGGTTTCGCGGTTCATCGTGTCGAGGCTCCCGGATCAGAAGTTCACGCCGAAGCTCAGCGACAGGTAGTCGCGGTCGACGTCAGTGTTGAAATCGCCGCCGAAGTAATTGGTGTAACTGAGGCTGGCGGTGTAGGTGTTGCGGTAGTCGGCATCCAGGCCCAGGCTCACGGCCTTGGCGCCTTCGTTGAAGGTGGGGCCGTAGCCGTCCACGTCATGGGACCAGCCCAGGTTGGGGGTCAGGTTGATGCCGGCGAAGACGTTGGTGTACTTCATGGCGCTGAAGGCTCGGTAACCCCAGGAGTTCTTGGTGAAGTAGCCGTGCCGGCCGCCCTGATTGATGTCGCCGAACACCGAATCCCGGCCGTAGCGCTGGACATCCAGGGACTCGAGGCCACCGATGTGGGTCATGCCCACTTCCACGGCCAGGCTCAGCGAGTCGGCGCCCAGCATCGGGTCGAAGAGGTGCAGGAGGGTGGTCTGCGCCTGGGTCACCTCCTTGCGCTTCCAGCCCTGCAGCACCTGGCCTTCTTCCGCCGGTACCGTGGGTTCCACGTCGCTGCCGGTGAGGGCGCGGAAGGTCGGGTTGAGCGCGCCGCCCGCGAGGTCGGCGGTGTTGATCGACAGCGGCTCGTTGGGCCGGTAGCTGATCTCGCCGCTCCAGGCGGTGCCGGTGGGCAGCTCGGTGGCGAAGCTCAGGCCGAAGAGGTGGATGTCCTCGGGGTAGTCGATGAAGTAGCGGGTATTGCCGGCGCCGGTGGCCAGGCCCAGGGCGAACTGCAGGTCCGGGGGCAGTGCGGCGAAATTGGGGTCGTTCCGGATGAAGTCGCTGACGCCGCTGGCGGTCTGCAGGCTGAACTTGGGTTTGCGCGAGTGATAGTTGAGGTAATACGCGCCGTATTCCGCCCCGTCGCCCAGCCAGCGCAGCGCCATGCCGTACTGCCCGCTGTCGCGCGGCTCGTTGTCCTTCGCCCGGGGAATGATCACGCCTTCGTCGCTGATGCTGCGGTCCTGGATGCCGAAGCCCAGGCCCGCGGCGGCGGCGATGGGCTCCAGCGGGGCGATGTCGGCAAGGCCGGCGTTGAGATTGTTGTTACAGCCCTTGGGCACCGGGTCGGCGCCGAAGAAGGTGCCGCAGTTGGGCAGCGCGTAGGGCTCCCACTGCAACTGGTAGAAGGCTTCCAGGGTCAGGCTGTCGGTGAGGCCCTGGGAAACGTGGAGCATGTTGACCGGGATGAGGCCTTCCTTGATCTCCGAACCCGGGCGCAGCAGGGCGACCACGTCCAGCGGGTTGATGGCGTTGATGGAATTGCCGATGAACAGGCTTTCGCCCCAGCTCACCACCTGCTTGCCGAAGCGGATATCGCCAGGACGCTCGGCGATCTCGTAGCGCTGGGAAACGAAAGCGTCGAGGATCTCTGCGCCGGAGGAGCGCGTCGACATGGTCCGGCCATCGTCGCTGATCTGCTTGAAGGGGCGGTTCTCGTCCTTCAGCTCGAAGTCGTACCAGTACTTGCCGCGCACGAAGGCGCGGGTATCGCCATGGCTCAGTTCGAGGTCATGCACGCCCTTGAAGATCTTCGAGTAGGTCTCGCCCTTCTTGAAGTTCAGGCGCCCGTCGTCGCCGGAGGACGAGAAACCGTTGCCGCCGTTGGTGGCGTCGATCAGATGGGAGTCCGGGTCGGAAGTCGCCCAGCTGGCGCCGATGGACAGGGAGGAGTCGAACTGGCCCTGGATGTCGCCGACGTTGAAGGCGACGGCGAACGCCGGATGATGGATGGACGCCGAAATGGCCGCCGCCAGCAGGCAGCGATTGAAGGAGCGGATACGCACTGAATTGTCCTTGTTCTGGTTATTTCACGTATCGGGCGGAGTGATCCCGCCCCAATGGACTGGCCGTGCCGGTCAGCCCTGGCCCTGCAGGAAGCAGAGCACCGCCTTGCGCTCATCGGCCTTGCGCAGGCCGCCGAATGCCATGGTGGTCTCGGGGAACATCCGGGCGGGGGAGGTGAGCCAGGTTTCCAGGCGCTCCGGCGTCCAGCTGTCCTTGGCGTTGGCGCCGGCCAGGGCGGGCGAATAGGTAAAGCCTTTCACCGAGCCCATCGGCCGCCCGACGACACCGGCCAGGTGTGGGCCGACGCGGTCGCTGTCCAGCGCATGGCAGGCGCTGCATTTGGTCTGGAAGACCTTTTGCCCGGCGCTCGGGTCGCAGTCGAGGGCGAATGCGGCGTGGCTGAGTGACAGCGCGAGCGCGCCGGCGGCAAGGAGGTTGAGAGGGTGCATCTGGTTATTCCCCGGTTGGCTAAGGTGGGTCTACGGTGACAGCCGGGGGCGGGGTTCGAATCGCTGGCGAACGCCATTGATTTGTCATTCGGTGCCAATCGAACGGCCGTCCGCCCTCCTGTGGGAAAGTGGACGGCGAAGGCTCAGCGCGGTGGCTGGTAGGGGTCGGGCGTACCCGTCTCGATGGCCGGGTACTTCTCCAGGCTGGCCTTGAAACGCCCGACGATGCCCATCATTGGCTGCAGCACCCAGGTGTTCTCGACGGTCACATCCCGCTCTTCCCGCAGGTCGGTGAGCAGGTTGTGAAGCCGAGGGAAGGGGAGGGGCTGGGGCGGGTCGTACATCTCGTCCTGCTTGATGAAATGCAGCTTCCAGTTGCGCCATTTCACCGCGGACAGGCGATCCGCCACGTAGGCCGGGAAGCCCTCGCGGTTCGATCGGTCCTGTTGTCCGCTGAAGAACGCCATCTGGTCGACGCCGTCCACGGCGCGGTCTGTGGGCACTTCCGCGCCGCCGGCGTGGGCGAGGGTGGTGTAGAGATCGACGATATGGACGATCTCGTTGCTCACCTTGCCGGCCGGGACGTGGCCAGGCCAGCGCAGGATGAAGGGTGCTCGCAGGCTCGCCTCCATGGCGGTGAAATAGGTGCCGCGCCAGGGGCCGTTGACGCCGCGCCAGGGGTCGGTGGCTTCCCCGCCGTTATCGCTGGCCAGGATCACCAGGGTGTTGTCTTCCACGCCCGCCGCTTTCAGGGCGTCCAGCACCTGGCCGGCACGATGGTCGATCTCGTCCAGGGAATCGGCCCAGGAACCGTTGCCGGTCTTGCCGGCGAAGGCCGGGTTGGGCTGCGTCGGCATATGCGGCAGGGAGAAGGGGATGTAGGCGAAGAACGGCTTGCCGGCGCTGGCGTTGCGCTTGATGAAGGCGCTGGCGCGTTCGGCCAGTTCCTCGTCCAGGGTGCGCTTGCTGGTCAGGTCCAGCTTCTTCACCTTGCTCGGCGGCTGGTCGCGCCTGGCTTCGTAGATGTACTGCGCCGGCACCAGGCTCTCGTCCCAGCCCTGCTTGCTGCCCATCGTCGGGGTCAGGTCGGTGGCCTGGTCGGCGGCCGACCACATGACTTCATCGTAGGTGCGCGGCACGCCGTACCATTCGTCGAAGCCCTGCCGGGTGGGGAAGCGCGACTCGCTGCTGCCCAGGTGCCATTTGCCCCAGATGCCGGTGGCGTAGCCGCGCGCCGAGAGCAGTTCGGCCAGGGTCGTTTCCCACAGGGTCAGACCGTCCGGTGCGCCGGCGCGGGGCACCCGGTAGGTGCCCGAGCGGATCGGGAAGCGGCCGGTCATCAGCGCCGAACGCGAGGGCGTGCATTGCGCCTCGACGTTGAAGTTGGTGAGACGGATTCCCTCCTGGGCAAGCTGGTCGATCCGTGGCGTCTCGGCGCCCCGGACCACGCCGCCGCCGTAGCTGCCCAGCTCGCCGTAGCCGAGATTGTCGTAGAGCATGATGACGATGTTCGGCGGTGCCGCCTGGCCGTGGGCGAGCGGCGCCAGCAGGGCTCCTAGCAGCGCCAGCCGCGACAGGTGGTTATTCATGGATCTTCCTCCGATGCTGCCGGGTGGCTGAAGGGTCTGGTGGCAGCTTAGTCTCGACCTTGGCAGAAGCGGGAGCGTGGGGAATCGCCAGGAGGCGCCAGGTACTTGTCATCCGACGCCATTCGCGGGCCTCGCGCGGGATGGCCGGGAGCGCCTGATACGCCTGTTGTCGACGTTTTCGGCGTCTGTTAGGGTCTCTCGCCTAGGTCGGTGGCAAGCCAGTTCCGCTGCAGAATCCCTGCTTATCCGGCTGCGCTCGATCAACAAGAAGAATCCGGGCCCAGGAGCCCTAGCCGCCATGTCCCGCCTGAAGCACACCGTTTACGCCGAGGCCCTGTTGCAGCATTACGGTGACCTGTTCCGCCCCTGCCTCGCCGCAGTCGGGTTGAGCGAGGAGGTGCTTGCACGTCCCGACGCGAAGATACCCCTGCGCCAGTACAACGAGTTGCTTGAGGTGGCCGCTGAACGAAACGATCCCTTCCTTGGCTTGCGGCTGGGGCTCGGCTTGCTCGGCGTACCGCTGAAGACCAGCCTGATGGGCGGCGTCGGCCATCTGGTGCGCAGTGCGGCCGACGTGCGGACAATGCTGGAGTGCACAAACCGCTACCTCGTCGTCCACGCCCAGGCCAACGAACTGACCTGGCGGCTGCAGGGCGGATGCCTGGAAATCGCCTACCGCCTGACCGATCCCAGCGTGCTGCACCGCCGGCAGGATGCGGAGTTCGCCATCGGCACGCTCTATGCGCGCCTGCGTGAATACACCGCTGGGAAATACGCGCCACTGCGGGTGGAATTCGAGCATCCGCAACCTGCGGATATCAGCCTGCATGCCGAAGTGTTCCAGTGCCCGCTGAAGTTCGGCCAGCCGGCCAATGTCATCGTCTGGCCCGGCGAAATGCTCGACGAGCCGCTGGTCACCGCCGACCTGCGATTGTTCCAGGCGTTGTTGCCCGGTCTGGAGGAGGAGCGCCGCCGCCGGCTCGCCGACACCGACCTGACCACGCGTATCGGCCTGGTGATCGAGGCCAATCTGGCCAGCGGGCGGGTTGGTCTCGACCAGGTGGCGACCGAGCTGTGCATGAGCAAGCGCACCCTGCAACGACGCCTGCAGGAGCTGGACCTGGAGTTCGCCGAACTGGTGGAGGAAATCCGCCAGGCCCTGGCCATCGAGCTGGTGCGCCAGTCGCAACGCAGCCTGACCGAAATCGCCCAGCAACTGGGCTACAACGAGGCCAGTTCCTTCACCCGGGCCTTCCGCCGCTGGACCGGCCTCAGCCCCCGCGAGTTTCGCCAGCAGGGCGCGAACTCCAGCTGAGAACGCCCTGAAGGAGCGAATTCATTCGCGATGCAGGACGCAGTCCTGCCGTAGGGGGATGACGCTCTTTTCATCCACCATCGGTGTCCGGCCAGGCCTCGCATGGTGGACCGGTGAAGCGTGGTCCACATTGATGGGTTTCGTGCCTCAACCCATCCTACGAAAAGCGGTGACCCCGAGTCCTTTCTGTGAGGCACCGACCGTAGGATGGATGGCGCTTTTTCCATCCACCATCGTCGCTGGGCGTGGCGCCGCTGGTGGACATGAAAAGCGATGTCCACCCTACGAGTTGGACGCAAAGCCCCGCAGCCTCACCCCAGCAGTTCGCGGGTTCTCAACGCCGCCTTGCTGCCGGCGCCGATGGCGCCGTCGATGAAGCCGCGCCAGCCTTCGCCGTGGTCGCCCTGGCCGAACAGCACGCGGCCGCGATCCTTCTGGAAGTGGTCGTAGTACTTGCCCAGCCATTTCGGCTTGTAGCTGCAATAGGTGCCCAGGGCGTAAGGGTCCAGGGTCCATTCGTAGCCATAGCATTCCTCCACTTCCAGGTCCGGATAGAAGGAGCTCACCATGGCCTGCACGGCGTCGCGGTCCTGGATGTCGAGCTTTTCCGGGTCGGCGCCGAAGCCGACGAAGATGGTGTGGTCCTCGCCCTTGGCATAGGTCGCCAGGATGTTGATCGGGTTACCGGTGCCGGCCACCCCGATCCTTTTGCCATCGTCGGGGAGCTTGCCCCTGGTGCGGACGAACACCTTGATCCCGCTGCCGCTGTGCTTCTCTTTCGCCGCCTCGACCAGTTTCGGGTCCAACGCCGGGGAGAAGGTGATGCGCGGCAGCACGTTCATCGGCACGGCCACTATCACCGCGGCGGCGCGGAGGGTTTCGCCCTGCTGGGTGGTGACCAGGACTCGCTCGCCCTGTTGCTCCACGCGGGTCACCGGGGTGGACAGCCGCACATCCGGCTTGCCGTCATCCAGCATCGCGTTGATCAGGCTGATGGTGCCGTCCTTGAAGCTGTAGCGGCCGCAGGCGTCGACGAACGCCGTCATGTTCCAGCCCGGCAGCGACCACCAGCGTGCGACGTCGGCATATGAGGCGCGATCACTGGTGGTGTGCGCGATACCGGACACATAGGCATCGACGAAGTTGCGCTGCAGCGGGGTGAGCTTCAGTTGGTCGAAGCGATCGGCACCGCTCATGGCGTCGAT
The DNA here is from genome assembly GCF_042656385.1 of Pseudomonas sp. GCM10022186. NCBI lineage: Bacteria > Pseudomonadati > Pseudomonadota > Gammaproteobacteria > Pseudomonadales > Pseudomonadaceae > Pseudomonas > Pseudomonas sp. GCM10022186. The sequence goes on along the minus strand of NZ_JBHSOU010000019.1, from coordinate 23,734 downwards.
TGCGAGCAGCTCCTTCCAGGTGTACTTGGCGTCGTAGGGGCGTTCCCACAGCTTGGGGGCGTCGGCGAAGTACTCCTTGATAGCCTTGGAGATGGCGATCATGTCCTCGAGCGTCGGCTCGATGGATTTGCCTTCGTGAATGATGCGAACGGTCTGCTTTTCCTCGACGAAGGGCTCGGGGGTTTCCTTCAGCGCCAGACCGTAGCGTTGCACCTCGGCCCAGACGAAGGGCTGGGTCCAGTGGATCCAGGTGCCGCCGAGTTCGACCTTGTGGCCGGCGAACTCGCTGCTGAAGGTGCGGCCGCCCAGGCGGTTGCGGGCTTCCAGCACCAGCGTGCGGTAGCCGTTCTTCATGCTGTCGCGGGCCGCCGTGACGCCGGCGAAGCCGCCGCCGATGACCACCACGTCGTAGTCGCAGTCGGCGAACTTGCCGGCGCCTTTCTGCTTGTCTTCGGCCGACGCGGTCAGCGAAGCGCTGCCGGCAACCGTCACGGCACCGACGGCGCCGACGACACCCGCATTGCGGAGGAACTTGCGACGGCTGACGCCGTCATCGCGCTTATCACCCATTTCCACACCTCTGAGCTTGTTGTGATGCCTTGCGGCTTCTACCGGCCAACATGCCAGAGATGGGCTTTGCGCCGATTGCCAGGCCACGCCAGGGTTTTGCCATTGGGTGCCAATGTCATGCGGCAAGCCGCGTCGCGAATGAATCCGCGCCTACAAGGCGGCGCCGTGTCAGTCGGGTAGGGTGGATAGCGCTTTTCTATCCACCAGCGAGGTAGTGCAAGACTCCGATGGTTATCCTGAGGACACCGATCGATGGGTATCGCAGGCTCCACCCATCCTACGTCCGTGCACCGAGGGCGGAATCGTAGGATGGGAGCGATACCCATGCGGACACACCGCAGGCTCAACCCTTCCTGCGATCTTCGCCATGCCGCTCCCGCAGGCGTCGTGCGGGGATACCAATCAACAAAAGCACCGCGCCGATCACCAGCATGGCCGCCATCAGGTCGAAGGCCAGGTAGAGGCTGCCGGTGGCGGTCTTGATTGCGCCCACGGCCGCCTGGCTGATAACGCCGGCGAGGCCGCCGATGCTGCTGATCACGGCGATGCCGCCGGCAGCGCTGGATGGGCTGAGCAGCGCCGGCGGAATGGTCCAGAACAGCGGCACAGCCGAGAGTGCCGCCGCCGCGCCCAGGGTCAGGAGTACCAGCGAGGACAGGGCATGGCCCTGGACGAAGCCGAACAGGACGAAACAGGTGGCCGCCGCCAGCATGGTCAATGCCAAGTGCCAGCGGCGTTCCATGTGGCGATCCGAGCTGCGTCCGATCAGGTACATGCCGCACAGGCCGCCGAGGAACGGCAGGCTGTTGACCAGGCCGATGAGCTGGAGGTCCTCCAGGCCGAGGCCGCGGATCAGGGTGGGCATCCAGTAGGACACGGTGTTGAAGCCGCTGTAGACACAGAAGAACACCAGCCCGGCGATGTACAGGCGCGGGTCGCGCAGGACGCCAGCGAAGTGGCTGTGGGCGCCGCCGGGCTCGCGGGTCAGGGCACCGAGGATCTGCCGTTTTTCCTCATCGCTCAGCCAGCGGGCCTGTTCCGGCCGGTCGGTGAGCCAGAACCAGCCGAACAGGCCGAGGAGCACGGCCGGGGCACCGGTGAGGATGAACAGCATCTGCCAGTCACGCAGCCCCGCCCAGCCGTCCAGGTTGGCCATGATCGCGCCGGATAGCGGACCGCAGACGATGCCGGCGACCATCCCGGCCATGATGAACGCGGCGGTGATGCGGCCGCGCAGGGCGGCGGGGAACCAGTAGGTGAGGTAGAGGATGACGCCGGGGAAGAAACCGGCTTCGGCAACCCCCAGCAGGAAGCGCGCGAGGATCAGTTGGTTCGGGGTGGTGACGAAGGCGGTTCCGATCGTCACCAGGCCCCAGAGCACCATGATGCGGGTCAGGGTGGCGCGGGCGCCGATGCGTTGCAGGTAGAGGTTGCTGGGCACTTCGAAGAGGATGTAGCCGAGGTAGAAAATGCCGGCGCCCAGGCCATAGGCGGCATCGCTGAGGGCAATGTCATCGGCCATGCGCAGCTTGGCGAAGGACAGGTTGAGGCGGTCGATGGCGTTGATCGTGTAGGCGAGCATAAGGAAGGGCATCAGGCGCCAGATGACCTTGCTGTAGAGCCGTTTCAGTTCGAGTGGCGAAGTGGTGGGGACAGCGGAAAATGACGGGATGGCATCGCTCATTGAAGCGCTCCTGCAGGGTCGCCTGATTATTGTTGTTGGGAGGCCGCGCAGGCCTTCGGGGCGAGTATAGGGACGGGGTGGTGGCGAATGTTCCGTATTCCCTTCGTGGTTCAACCTATTGATATGACTTGAAAAAATCTGGAAATTGGCGCCGCTTGGAACAACATCTCCGGTTTCGGGACAGCGCCGGACGGCGCAGTTGCGCTGGACGGAGGCTAAGGCATCGAGGCGTCGTCCTGGCGGCGGTCCTTCGGCCAGATGACTTCCACCGCTTCGCCATCGAGGCGGTAGGTATGACAGCTGTCGATCAGGGCTGGCCGCGGCAGGGGCCGACCGCTGGCCAGCCGCTCGCGCAAATGGTTGTGCTTGCGCAGCAGCGCGAAATGGGCCTGGTAGGCGGTAGTGGCCATGGGGCCGAAGAGCTCTGTCAGATGCGTGCAGCCGCGGACACCACCGACCCGTGCCTTGACCCTGGGCAGGAAGCCCGGCCCGATCCTGAGTCCCGCCAGCGTCTCATAGGCGGATTCGATTTCCTGGCAGTAGGGGGTCGGGCCGGCATGGGTCCGTGCCCTTACCTGTTGGATCACCAGTTCGGGGTCCAGGATCATGCGGATGTGCATGTGATGGATTTCCTCACCAGCCGGCACCACCCTGAACAGCAGATCGGTGTCCTCCGGGGGGATGTCACGCATCTCGCCTTCCACTTCCAGCAACCCGTCATCACGCAGGTAGGCCGTGCAGGTAACGTGGCGAGTGTGCAGTAGGGTGCGTGGCTGGCTCATGGCAAATATCCCGTGCGACGTATGAGTAGTCGCAGCGTAGGATGCGGGCAGGCGGTAAGCCTCCCCCCACTTCGGGAGGGGATAGGCCTCAGTCGATCAGCTTGTGGTTGCGCGCCCAGACCATGGCGTCATAGCGGCTGGAGACGCCGAGCTTGGCGAAGATATTGCGCAGGTTCCACTTCACCGTTTCCAGGGTGATGTCCAGGGTATGGGCGATGCGCTTGCTGGACATGGCCTGGGCCACCAGGCTGAGGATCTCCAGTTCGCGCGGGGTCAGCACCGGTTGCTGCTCCGGCGTCGCCGCGCGGCGCGGAGGGGGCGTCGCGGCGTTCCGCGAGCAGGGACCGGTGAGCTTGCCGAGCAGCTCCTCGATGTACTCGCGCAGCGGGTCTTCCAGGGTGCTTTCCTGCGCCACGCGGGTCAGCAGCCTCTCGGTCAGCGGGCCTTCGTCCAGCAGGGTGCGGACCAGGCCGAATCCCCGCGCGGTGTCGAGGGTGCGGATGAGCAGGGCAGTGGCGTCCGCGTGGCGTTTGAGATCGTCGAGGACGTCGACCGAGAGCAGGTCCGCCAGCACACCGAGGCGGCCACGGTTGAAGCGTTCGGCGACGCCGCGCACTTGCTGTAGGGCCTCCAGCGCGCCCTCGGGGTCCATCTTGCGGAGCAGGCGCGCCCGCGCCAGCGCGGCGATCGCCGGCAACTCGGCGCGCGCGCCCAGCGGGGTGCCGTGAGCCTGCGCCAGTTCCTCCAGAGTCGCCAGCAGCTCGCTGGCGCGGCTGCGGTTGCCCTTGAGCAGGTGCACGCGGATCTGCTCGGCGAGCAGGTGGGCCACCGGCCGGATCTGCCCCAGGTGGCGCAGGTGGGCGACCTGCTGCTGGAGAAACGCCAGCGCGGTGTCCGGCCCCTTCTGCAGCAGGTCGAGCCGGGCGCGGCTCATGTTGGTGCGCAGGATCACGTCCGGCACCGACGAGTGCAGCAGGCCGAAGCGGTTGGCGATCAGTTCGCGGGCATCGTCGATCCGGTCGAGCTCGTAGAAGGCGTCGGCCAGCAGGCTGGCGCACAGGTTGGCGCAGATCGAGCGATGGCCGCGCTCGCGGGTCGAGCGTTCGAGCAGCTCCGAACCCAGCCGCTCGGCTTCGCGCACGTCGCCGGCGAGCATGTGGGCGGTAACCTGCGCCGATTCGGCCACCAGCGCCATGTCGTTGCCGCGATCCTCGGGCGGGATCGGGTGGATGTCGAACAGGCGTCGAGCGTCGGCGTAGCGGCCGGCGATGTAGTAGGCGACAGTCAGCGTGGCCAGCAGCATGTAGCGCAGGAAGGGGTTTTCCATCGGCGCGTCGCGCACGGGCTCGAGCAGCTGCACGGCGCGCTCGGAGTCGTCGTCCTGCACGGCGATGGCGGCGCGGACCAGCAGCACGCCCTTGGCCAGTTCAGGGTTGGCCTGCATGTCGCTGGCCTGCAGGTGGTCGAGCCAGGCCTTCGCCCGACCGGGACGGGAGGTGAGGGACACGGTGAGGCAGGCCAGGAAGAGCAGGCGCTGGTGGCGGAACAGCACGTCTTCCGGCAGGCGCTCCAGCAGGCGCAGGGTGGGCGCCAGGTAATCCAGGCTCCAGGTGGCGGGGGCAGATCGCTCGATCACCTGGGTGGCGAATTCGATGTCGTCGCCGAGGCTGGCATGGCGTACCGCCTCGGTCAGGCAGTTGTGTTCGGCGAACCAGCGCGCGCCCTTGCGGTGCAGGTCCCGCACCTGGTCGCTGCCCCGGCGCTCCAGGCGCGTCGTCAGGAACTCGCCGAACAGCGGGTGGAAGCGGTACCAGGCCAGGCGGTCGTCGGAGTCCACCCGGTAGATCAGCAGGTTCTCGTCCTCCATGCGCTTGATCAGCTCGCCGGCCAGGGCGTTGCCGGTCACCTCCCTGGCCATGGAGGCGCTGAAGCGGCGGAAGATCGACAGGGCTTCGGTGAACTCCACCAGTTCCGCCGGCAGGTGCGCCACCACCTCTTCGCTCAGGTAGGTCTGCAGGTCGCTGGAACGCCACACCAGGTCCTGCAGGATGGCGCGGGTATCCGGGCGGTTCTTCAGCATGATGACGATCAACTGCAGGCAGGAGGGCCAGCCACTGGTGAGGTCGTGGATCAGGCACAGATCGTCCGCGTTGATCTTGCCGGCGCCCAGGTTCTCTTCGACGAAGGCGCGGGTCTCGGCCAGGTCGAAGGGCAGCTCGACGCTTTCGATCTCGGCCACCTGGTCCATTACCCGCAGCCGCGTCAGGCTGAGCGGCGGCGTCACTCGCGAGGCGAGCACCAGGTGCAGGTTGCCGGGGCCGTATTCGAGCAGCTTCTGGATCAGCTTGTGGGCGAGGGGCGCCTCCACCTGGTGGTAGTCGTCGAGGATCAGGTACAGCTCCTTGGCCTGCATCGCGGCGCCGTCGACGATGGCGGCAACGGTGGCATCCATCGCGATGGCGGTGTTGTCGTCGCGCAGGAGTTCGATGTCCACCTCTATGCCCAGGCGCCGTAGCGCCTCCAGCAGCGCCATGCAGAAGGCCGCGTAGCCTTTGTCGTCCGCCGTCAGCGACACCCAGGCGACCTCGGCGCCGGCTTTCAGCCGGGCGTGGCGCCATTGGGCCAGCAGGGTGGTCTTGCCGTAACCCGCCGCCCCGGTGACCAGCGCGAGCCGGCACTGGTGCATGCGTTCCAGCTGGGCCAGCAGATCGCCGCGAAGCACATGCTTCGTACCGATGCGGGGGGGTGAAAACTTGGTGGAGACCAAGTGCCTGGGTGAATTTGTTGTCAACTTCTTGTCCCCGGTTCACGGTCCGCGAAGGACAGCGCGCAAGAAAGGATGGATCGCTTTTGCCGATTCGGCCATGGGCACCCGTCTGCTGTTCTTCACATCGAATTGAGGTCGGCCGGCGACGCTAGCTAACCGCCATTATCCCGTCAAGGAAGGCCTTGCGCCCTTCGATGGTACGCCCGGCGAATATCGCCGGGGGCCTGCCGCGCCCCAAAAGGGGAGGGGACGTGGCACCGGGCGCCTTCCCTAAGATCGCGACGAAGCATTCACAGCACTCAGGAGAAGGAAACAATATGAAACTGAATGACAAGGTCGCCATCGTTACCGGCGCGGCATCCGGCCTCGGCCTCGCCACCTGCAAGGCACTGGCGGCCGCCGGCGCCCGGGTGGTGGGTTTCGACCTGGATCAGGACCGGCTCGATGCGGCGCTGGGCGGCAACATTCAGGGCATCGCCGTCGACGTCTCCAGCGAGGCCAGCGTCAAGGCCGGTATCGATGCGGTGGTCGACAGGTTCGGTGCGATCCATGTGGCGGTGAACTGCGCCGGGATTCTCGGGCCGTGCAAGACGATCTCCAAGGGTCAGTTGTTCCCCTCCGAACTATGGAACCGCGTGATTGCGGTCAACCTGACCGGGACGTTCAACATCATCCGCCATGCAGCATTGGCGATGACCGCCAACGCTGCCGAGGAAACCGGCGAGCGTGGGGTCATCATCAACACCGCCTCCGGTGCCGCGCGGGAGGGCCAGATGGGCCAGGCGGCCTATAGCGCGAGCAAGGCCGGGGTCATCGGCATGACCCTGCCCATCGCCCGCGACCTGGCCGAACACGGCATCCGTGTGGTGAGCCTGGCGCCCGGCCTGTTCGAGTCCGGCATGTCGGCGGGGATGCCGCCGAAGGTGTCCGAGGGCATCGTCAACAGCCTGCTGTTCCCCCGCCGCATGGGCCGCCCGGAAGAGTTCGCCGCCCTGGTGCAGCACGTGGTGGAGAACGCCTACCTGAACGCGCTGACCCTCGATATCCAGTGCGGCATGCGCTGAGCGTGGTGTCGGTGTCCACCGCGATGGTGGATAGAAGCGTTTCGTAGGATGGGTTGAG
>NZ_JBHSOU010000019.1:0-16587 GCF_042656385.1 Pseudomonas sp. GCM10022186 | reverse complement strand
GGCGTAGGTTTCGTAGGATGGGTTGAGGTACGAAACCCATCGGGCGGAGTGTCCCTGGGCTCAGGGACTGGCCGGTTTGCGCGGTCAATCGATGGGTATCGCTTCGCTCCACCACATCCTACGGATCGGTCCGGCGTAGGTTTCGTAGGATGGGCCGACGGCGCGACCGATTCGTGGCAGAGGGGGGGAGGGGCCCCTTTCAGAAAGGGGGGGGAGGACATGGACAGGGTACTGGCACCCTTGGGCCACTCGATCATTGATTGAGCTGCTTCCGGACCTGGTGGCGGTCGGCGCAGGTCCTGGTTCAACCGAGGGGAGGAGACGCCCAGATGAATAACAAGAACAAATCGAATCAGAGTCATCCCGCCAGTGCTCACGCGCTGCGTGCCACGGTGGTCGCCATGTGCGCCGTGGCCTGCGGCAATGCCGGCGCGTTCGAGATCGATACCGGCAACGAAGATATCCAGCTGCGCTGGGACAACACCCTGCGCTACAACCTCGGCATGCGTGTCGAGGGGCAGGACTCCGCGATCCTGAAGAACCCGAACAACGACGACGGCGATCGCAACTTCGACAAGCACAGCCTGGTCAACAATCGGCTCGATATCCTCAGCGAGTCGGACATCGTCTACAAGGGCAAGTACGGCGCCCGTGTCAGCGCCGCGCTCTGGTATGACGCGGCCTATGCCGGTGGCCTGGACAACGACAGCGTGGCCACTTCGAACCACCTGGGCTCCGATGGCCGCCCCGCACTGGGGCTGAGCAATTACGCCGACCGTTATTACGAAGGCCCCTCCGCCGAGTGGATGGATGCCTTCGTCTTCGGCGAGTACGACATTGCCGACATGCCCCTGAAAGCCCGCCTGGGTCGCCACACCGTCAACTGGGGCGAGTCCCTGCTGGGGTCCGGCGCCATCCACGGCATTTCCTATGGCCAGGCGCCGCTGGACCAGGGCAAGGCCCTGGCGCTGCCGGGTATCGAGGCCAAGGAGCTTTACCTGCCGCGCAACCAGTTCTCCGCACAGTTGCAGGTAACGCCCGAGCTGTCCTTCGCCGCACAGTATTTCTTCGAATGGCGACCGTCCCGCGTGCCCGAATCCGGTACTTACCTGGGCTTCGCCGACATCTTTCTGCAAGGCGGTGAGTCCTTCATCCTCAGCCCGACGCTGCGTGCCACCCATGGCGATGACATCGAACCGAAGGAGTCCGGCGACTGGGGTGTAATGGCGCGCTGGAGCCCCGAGTGGCTCGACGGCACCCTGGGCTTCTATGTCCGCAATTTCTCCGACACCCTGCCGCAGACCATCCTGCTGGCCAATGCCCGTCCACAGTATTTTTTCAACTATGCCGACGACATCGACATGTACGGCATCAGCCTGGCGAAGGAAATTGCCGGGGTCAGCGTCGGCCTGGACCTGAATTACCGCCACAACATGCCGCTGGTCAGCTCTGCCGCCCGGGTGACTTCGACCGCGAGCCTGCCTGACGACGGCGATATCCTCGGCGCCCGTGGCGACACCCTGCACGGCGTGCTCAACGCCATCGGTACGGTCAGCCCCACTGCGCTGTTCGACAGCGCCAGCTGGGCCACCGAGCTGACCTGGAGCCGCTGGGTCTCGGTCAACTCCGACCCGCTCAACCTGTTCAAGGGCTCGTCCGCCTACAAGGCGGTGCCGAGCAACATCGACGAGGTTTCCCGCGACGCCTATGGCCTGGCCGTCAACTTCACCCCGACCTGGTACCAGGTGTTCCCCGGTGGCGACCTGTCCATGCCGCTCAGCTATTCGCGGGGCATCTCGGGCAACTCGGCGGTGTCCTCCGGCGGCAACGAGGATGCCGGCAGCTATGCGGTCGGTCTCGCCCTCGACCTCTACAGCCGCTACCGCTTCGACCTGAAGTACGTCGACTACTTCGGCGACTTCTCGACCAACCCGGTCACTGGTGCGGCCGTGACGCCCAGCGGCAGCCAGTCGCTGCTGGAAGACCGCGGCGCGGTGTTCTTCACCTTCAAGACCACCCTCTGAGCGGCGACCACCGTCACCGCAAGCCCGTGGACGGCGACCCGGTTTCCGGGGCGCCGCCCCACCATTCGCGCCATTGCGCGACCGACGTGAGGTAGCCCAGGTGTTCAGACAGTTCGTTCGGCCGCCGCTCGTGATCCTGCTCGCCCTGCTGGCGGGGCAGGCGGGGGCGCAGCAGGCCTTCATCCCTCCCATGGAAAAACCATCGCTGCAGAGCCCGCTGGCGATCCGTGCGCCGCTCAATGCGCTGGCTCAGGCCGGTGGGCGGCTGATCGCGGCCGGACAGCGCGGCCATATCCTCTATTCGGATGATGGCCAGGCCTGGACCCAGGCCCAGGTGCCGGTCAGCTCCGACCTGACCGCGCTGGCGTTCCCCAGCGCCAGCCAGGGTTGGGCCGTGGGCCATGAAGGCGTGGTCCTGCACAGCGACGATGGTGGCAAGACCTGGAGCAAGCAGCTCGACGGCCGGCAGATCGCCGATTTGCTGGTGACCTACTACGGCAATCCGGCTGACCCGGATGATCCGCAGGCCCAGCGTCTGAAGCAGGACGCCGAATTCTTCGCCGCCCAGGGCGCCGACAAGCCGTTGCTGGACGTGTGGTTCGAGGATGAGCGCAACGGCTTCGCCATCGGGGCCTTCAACCTGATCCTGCGCACCGGGGACGGTGGCAAGAGCTGGACGCCCTGGCTGGACCGCGTCGACAACCCCCGGGGCATGCATCTCTATGGCCTGCGTCCCGCCGAGGGCAGCCTGTTCATGGTGGGTGAGCAGGGCCTGGTGCTGAAGCTGGATGCTGCCCGGCAGCGCTTCGCGAGCCTGGAGCTGCCCTACCAGGGCACCCTGTTCGGCGTGTTGGGCGACGACGACCTGGTACTGGTCTACGGCCTGCGTGGCAATGCCTATCGCAGCCTCGATGGCGGCGCCAGCTGGAGCAGGGCGGATACGGGTATCGAGGCCGGAATCACCGGTGGGGTCATTGCCGACGACGGCTCCATCGTGCTCGTCGGCCAGGCCGGGCAGGTGCTGCGCTCCACCGATCGGGGGGCGACCTTCAGCCTCGTCAAGGTCGATCGTGTGGCTCCCAATTTTGCGGTGGCACCCGCCGCCGGCGGGGCAGTCGCCCTGGCCGGACTCGGTACCGTGCGCATCCAGAGTCTCAAGTAAAAACAAGAAAGTCGGAGAGCCGAGATGGGTACCCACAACCTCAGCGACAACCTGCTGACCATCAGTGACCTGAAAGAATTCGATCCCGGATCGGGCAACCGTCTCGAACGGCTGATCTTCAACAATCGCCTGTTGGTGGTCCTGCTCTGCGCCGTGGTGACGGCGTTGCTGGGCTGGGATGCCACGCGGCTGACGCTGAACGCCGCATTCGAAAAGACCATCCCGCACAATCAGCCCTACATCCGCAACTTCCTGGATAACCGCGATGAGCTCAAAGGCCTGGGCAACGCGGTGCGGGTGGTGGTGGAGAACCGTTCCGGCGACATTTTCGACCCCGCCTACCTGCAGTCGCTGAAGCAGATCAACGATGAGCTGTTCCTCACGCCCGGCGTGGACCGCGCCAACGTAAAGTCGCTGTGGATGCCGGTGGTGCGCTGGAACGAGGTCACCGAGGAAGGCTTCACCGGCGGACCGGTGATGCCGGACAACTACACCGGCTCCGAGGAAAGCATCGGCGAGCTGCGCCAGAATATCGACCGCGCCCAGTTGCTGGGCAACCTGGTGGGTAGCGACTACCGCTCGAGCATGATTTTCGTGCCTCTGCTGGACAAGGACAGCAACACCGGCAAGCCGCTGGACTACTGGGAGCTCTCCAAACGTCTGGAAAGCATCCGCGCGCAGTTCTCGGGAACCCAGGGCAGCGCCGACCTGGAGATCCGCATCGTCGGGTTCTCCAAGGTAGTGGGCGACCTGCTCGACGGCCTGAACCTGATGATCCTTTACTTCGGCGTGGCGGCGGTCATCGCCGCGTTGATCATCTTCGCCTGGACCCGTTGCGTGCGCAGCACCACGCTGGTGCTGATTTGTTCCTGCATCGCCGTGCTCTGGCAGCTCGGCCTGATCGCCCGGCTCGGCTACGAGCTGGATCCCTACTCGATCCTGGTGCCCTTCCTGGTCTTCGCCATCGGCGTGTCCCACGGTGCGCAGAAGATGAACGGCATCATGCAGGACGTGGCGCGCGGCACCCACCGCCTGGTGGCGGCCCGCTACACCTTCCGCCGCCTGTTCCTGGCCGGGGTCACCGCGCTGGTGGCCGATGCCGTGGGTTTCGCCGTGCTGATGCTGATCGACATCCCGGTGATCCAGGACCTCGCCATCACTGCTTCCATCGGCGTCGCCCTGCTGGTGTTCACCAACCTCATTCTGCTGCCGGTGATGCTGTCCTACACCGGAGTGAGCCGCAGCGCGGCCGCACGCAGCCTTCGCGCCGAGCAGAAGGAAGCCGGGGGCGTCTGGCTGCTGCTGGAGCGTTTCACCCAGCGCCGCTGGGCTACCCTCCTGCTGGCGTTTTCGGCGGTGCTCACGGTGGGCGGCTTCATCGTCAGCACCCAGTTGAAGATCGGCGATCTGGACGCGGGCGCCTCCGAGCTGCGGCCCAACTCGCGCTACAACCTGGATAACGCCTACATCACCAGCAAGTACTCGCTGTCCACCGACCAGTTCGCGGTGATCGTCAAGACCGGGCCGGAAGGCTGCCTGGAGTACCAGACCCTGATCGAGACCGATCGCCTGGGTTGGACCCTGCAGCAGGTGCCGGGCGTGCAGAGCACCGTGTCCCTGGCCGACGCCGTGCGCAAGATCACCGCCGGCTCCTATGAAGGCAGCCCGAAGTGGATGTCGATCCCGCCCAACCAGGATGTACTCAACTACGCCGCGCGTACTGCCAGCACCAGCAATCCGGAGCTGTTCAACACCGAGTGCTCGGTCATGCCCCTGGTCGCCTACCTGGCCGACCACAAGGCGGAAACCCTGGACCGGGTGGTGAAGGCGGCCGAAGCCTTCGCCACCGCCCACAGCACGCCCGAGCGCCAGTTCCTCCTGGCGGCAGGCAGCGCCGGCATCGAGGCGGCCACCAACATCGTGGTCAAGAAGGCCAACTTCACCATGCTGATGTACGTCTACGCGGCGGTCATCGTGCTCTGCTTCATCACCTTCCGCAGCTGGCGCGCGGTGGTGGTCGCCGTGGTGCCGCTGGTGATCACCTCGGTGCTCTGCGAAGCGCTGATGGTGGTGCTGGGCATGGGCGTCAAGGTCGCCACCCTGCCGGTGATCGCCCTGGGCGTCGGCATTGGCGTCGACTATGCGTTGTACCTGCTGAGCATCCAGCTGGCGCGGCAGCGTGCCGGTGCGTCCCTGGCCGACGCCTACCGCCATGCCCTGCGCTTTACCGGCAAGGTGGTGGCGCTGGTGGGCGTGACCCTGGCCGCCGGCGTGATCACCTGGGCATGGTCGCCCATCAAGTTCCAGGCCGACATGGGCATCCTGCTGACCTTCATGTTCCTCTGGAACATGCTCGGCGCCCTGGTCCTGATCCCCGCGCTGTCGCACTTCCTGTTGCGCGACGTGGGCGAGTCCGGCTCGCCGATCCCCACCTCGGTGGAGACCCGCGAGCAGCCGACCCCCATCGAATCCAAGACCCCGGCCGCCCAGTGCGTATGAGGCCGGGGCATCCCGAACCACAGAATCCATAAGGAAGCACCATGAGCGATACCTCCGCAGTGTTCCTCAGCGAGCAGGAAATCATGATCCGCGACTCGGCGCGCAAGGTCGCCCTCGATGTGGTCGCGCCCACGGCGGCCGAACGCGACCGCAACGGCGCCTGGCCGCGCGGAGAACTGGTGGCCGTGGCCGAACTCGGCTTCCTCGGCATGCTGATACCCGAGGAATACGGCGGCGCCGGCGCCAGCTTCGTCGACTACTGCCTGGCCATCGAAGAGTTCGCCGCCGCCGACGCCGGCTTCGCCACCCTGATCCACGTGCACAACTCGGTGGGCCTCACCGTGGCGCGCCTGGGCAACGAGGAGCAGAAACGCAAGTACCTGCCGGACCTGGCCAGCGGCAAGCGCATCGGCGCCTTCCTGCTCACCGAGCCCCACGCCGGTTCCGATACGGCGGCGTTCCGCACCCAGGCCCGCCGCGAGGGCGAACACTATGTGCTCAATGGCAGCAAGCAGTTCATCTCCAACGGCAATGAGGCCGGCCTCGGCCTGGTGCTGGCGGTGACCGACAAGGCTGCCGGCAAGAAGGGCAGCAGCCTGCTGATGGTCGACCCGGCCGAGAACCCCGGCTACGTGGTGGCCCGCGTCGAGCACAAGATGGGTCAGCGTTCCGCCCATGTGGCGCAGATCCAGCTGGAGGAGTGCCGCGTGCCGCTGGCGAATCTGCTGGGCGCCGAAGGCTCCGGCTACCGCAACGTGATGGGTTCGCTGTCCGAGGGGCGAGTCGCCATCGCCGCCGTCGCCACCGGCACCGCCCGCGCCGCCCTGCAGGCCGCCGTCGCCTATGCCAAGGAGCGTGAAGCCTACGGCGCACCGATCATCAACCTGCAGGGGGTGGCCTTCGACCTGGCCGACATGGCGGCCCAGGTGGAGATCTCCCACCAGTTCCTGGTGAATGCCGCGCGCCTCTGCGAGGCCGGCGTGCCCTGCGCCAAGGAGGCCTCCATCGCCAAGCTGTTCGCCAGCGAGATGGCCGAGAAGGTCTGCTCCGACGCCCTGCAGATCCACGGCGGCTACGGTTACCTGAACGATTTCCCGGTGGAGCGCTACTGCCGGGATGTGCGGGTGACCAAGATCTACGAAGGCACCAGCCATATCCAGAAGCTGATCATCGCCCGTAGCCTCTAGGTCCAGGTGACCCCCCCTGCAAGGAAGGGGGGCGGTGCCGCCGACTCTGGCATAAGCTGCGCCGAAAGTTCGGCCAGGGGCCGTCCAGTCGACGGGCAAGTCTGACCATCGCCTCGTTGTCGGGCCAAATCCCGCTGGCGGGGTGCACTCATCAGGAATCCGTATGCGCAATCCCATTGTCGCCTTCTCCATCGCGTTCACCCTGTTCGGCACCCAGGCCTGGGCAGCGGAGTCCGCGCCGGCCGGTGCCGCCAAGGCAGCCAGCCCACAAACCGCCGCCGTCAACCAGGCGGTGCTCAAGCGGCTTCCCTTCGACCAGCGCGCAGACTACGAGGCCGCTCGCCGAGGCCTGGTGGCCGCCTTCGAGGGCGAAGTCGACAACGCCGAAGGCAAGGCAGTGTGGAACACCCACATGTATGACTTCCTCCAGCAGGACAAGGCGCCGGAAACGGTGAACCCGAGCCTCTGGAGAATGGCGCAGCTCAATACCAACGCCGGCCTGTTCCAGGTAGCCGAAGGGCTCTACCAGATCCGTGGCCTGGACCTGGCGAACATGACCATCATCGAAGGCAAGGACGGGCTGGTTGTCATCGATCCGCTCACTGTCGCCGAGACTGCCAGGGCTGGCCTGGAACTCTACTACCAGCAGCGTCCGCGCAAGCCGGTGGTGGCGGTCATCTATTCCCATAGCCACGCCGACCATTTCGGCGGCGTGCGCGGGGTGGTCGACGAAGCCGACGTCAAGGCCGGAAAGGTACGCATCTATGCCCCGCAAGGCTTCATGGAGCACGCCATCAGCGAAAACGTCCTGGCTGGCACCGCAATGTTCCGTCGCAGCATGTTCCAGAGCGGCGTCATGGTGCCGAAAAGCGAGCGTGGCCAGCTGGATACCGGGATCGGCAAGGGCGCTCCCGTGGGCGGCACCATCGGCCTGATTCCGCCGACCGACCTGATCGTCCAGCCCCTGGAAAGCCACGAGATCGCGGGTGTCCAGGTGGAGTTCCAGCTGACCCCCGGCACCGAGGCGCCGGCGGAGATGAACCTCTACCTGCCGCAGCTGCGCGCGCTGTGCATGGCCGAGAACGCGGTGATGACCATGCACAACGTCCTCACTCCCCGTGGCGCGGAAGTGCGTGACGCCAAGGCCTGGTCGAAATTCATCGACGACAGCCTGGTGCGCTACGGCGACAAGACCGAGGTGATGTTCGCCTCGCACAACTGGCCGACCTGGGGCGGCGAGGGCATCCGTACGCTGCTGGCCGACCAGCGCGACATGTATGCCTTCATCAACAACCGCACCCTGCATTTGCTCAACCAGGGCCTGACGCCGCTGGAGATCGCCGATGCGGTCAAGAAGCTGCCGGGCGAACTGGAGCGCAAGTGGTATGCCCGTGGCTACTACGGCACCCTCAGCTTCAACACCCGTGCCGTCTACCAGCGCTATCTCGGCTTCTACGACGGCAACCCGGCCAACCTCGATCCGCTGCCGCCGGTCGAGTCCGGCAAACGCTACGTGGCGGCCATGGGTGGTGCGGACAAGGTGCTGCAACTGATGCGCGCCGCGATGGAGCAGGGCGACTATCGCTGGGCCGCACAGCTGGGCAACAACCTGGTCTTCGCCGAACCGGACAACGAGGCCGCTCGCGAAGTCCAGGCCGACGCCCTGGAGCAGCTGGGTTACCGCAGCGAGTCGGCGATCTGGCGCAACATCTACCTGACCGGTGCCCAGGAACTGCGCAAGGGCGCCCCAGCGCAGGGCGCGCGGGCCATCGCCGACCTGGTGCGGGCGGCAACGCCGGCCATGTTCATGGATGTGCTGGCCGTGCGCCTGGATTCGGACAAGGCCGTGGGCCATGACATGACCCTCAACTGGAATTTCGACGACCTCGGCCAGCGTTTCGCCCTGACCCTGAGCAATGGCGTGCTGACCTACCGCGAGAACATGAGCCATGCCAAGCCGGATGCCTCGGTGACCATCAGCAAGGCGACGCTGGACCTCATCAGCCTGGGCCAGCTCGACTTCCCCACCGCGTTGAAGCAGGGCGACATCAAGCTCGAGGGCGATGCGGAGCGCTTCAAGTCGCTGCTCGGCATGCTCACCCGGTTCCAGCCCACCTTCAACATCGTCACACCCTGAGCGCCATGACGCGCCGGGTGGAAGAGGGGAGGGCCGACAGGCCCTCCCGCAGCAAGGCAAGCAGTGAAAACGTCCTGCAGGTGGAACTGCCGCCCAGGCCCCGCAAGAGCCCGAAGCAGGCCCGCTCGGTCGCCCTGGTGGACGCCCTGAAGAAGGCCGGGCGCGACATCCTCGAGAAGGAAGGGCGGGAGGCATTGTCCATCTACCGCCTTTCCGACTACTCCGGCGTGGCGATCAGCTCGATCTACGAGTACTACCCCACCATCGAAGCGCTGATCGGCGCCATTTTCGACGACTATCGCGCCAATGCCCGTCTCGAAGTGATCGCCAGCATCCGCGCCCTGCCTCCATCGGCCACGCTCTATGACGGCATCGAAATGATCCTGGGTACGGGCCTGTCCGCATTGCATCGCTGGTTGCAGATCGACTCCGACCTGAGCGTCAAGACGGCCTTCTACGGGGAGCTGGTCCGTCTCGAGATCGTCAAGCCCGAACAGTTCTGGACCTCCATGGTCATTCCCGCCCTGGTGGAGCGCTTCTCCGATGAGGTACTGGTGCGCGACCGCGAGAAGGCCGGCTTCCTGGCCTATCAGGCGGTGACCGCGTTGCCGCGTGCACTGGTGATCGAAAGGCCGGAGTACCTGCTGGAGGCCGATACGGTGCGCATGCTGGCGCGCATGCTTTACGCACTGCTCACCACCACGGACGCGGAATGAGCGTTGCCCCGCGTTTCGGTTGGTTCTGAAAAACGCTTGTGAATCAATTGGTTATGCTAGGTTTTGCGATTGCGGAATCCGGAAATGATTTCGCCCCTTCAGCCCCTAAACTGGCCTTGCCATGAAGGTTGTCCATCCCCGGGCAGCCGGCCTTTCACGCAGCTGCCGCGGCTTGCGAGCGGCGCGCGAATGGTGAGAGCCAGGAGCTTCCATACACATGACAAGAACAATCGATGAGAAGGTCGAGCTGCTGCTGACCGACCCCGTGGCGCTGGTCGAGCACTCCTTCGCAAAGTGGAATCAACTGCCGCGTCACGAAATCGATGCCTTGCAGCTTGCGGCCGCCAAGCGTCGATTCGCTGAAATGCGCGATCGCATCCCGGTGCTCAAGAAACTCGCCGACGCCGAGGGCATTGGCCAGGTCGAGCAGGTCGAGGATCTGGTCCCGCTGCTGTTCGAACACACCGTGTTCAAGTCCTATCCGCCGTCCTTGCTGGAAAAGAACAACTTCACCGCGATCAACAAATGGTTGTGCAAGCTGGTCATCCCCGAGATCGCCGAAGCCATCCAGGCCGTCGACGTCAGTGGCTGCCAGGGCCTGGACGAGTGGTTCGAAACCATGGACGAGGCGGTGCCGCAACTCTGCATCAGCCATACCTCAGGGACTTCCGGCACCCTGTCTTTCCTGCCCCTGAGCAACCGCGAGTTCGAGAAGGCCGTCAAGGTCCGCCGGCTGTATGCCTGGCGCATGACCGGCCCGGAAACGCCGGCGCCGGACATGCACTCCGTGTATCCCTACTACCGCAAGGGCTACCTCAGCCACATGCGCGGCAACATGGCGATCATGAAGACCGTGCTGCCCAGCCTGGACAACTTCCACCCGGCCTATCCGGCAACCCTTTCCAGCGATGTCCTGCACCTCGGCGCCAAGGTTCGCGCGGCGCACGCCAAGGGTACCCTGGACCGCCTGGTGATCAGCCCTGAGCTGATGGCCAAGAAGAAGGAGTTCGACCAGTTGCAGGCCGACATGCCCCAGCACCTGGCGGCCTTCTTCGAGGAAATGACCGCCAGGCTCAAGGGCAAGGTCGTCTACATCGGCGGCACCTGGAACCTGTTGCACAACATGGCCAAGGCCGGGCTGGAGCGTGGCCTGGAAGGCGTGTTCCACCCTGACTCCTTCATCGCCACCACCGGCGGTGCCAAGGGCGTGGTACAGCCCGAAGGCTGGCGCGAGGACGTGCTGCGCTTCACCGGCGCGACGAAGATCTTCGAGACCTACGCCATGTCCGAAACGCCCAGCGGTTCGCACGC
This sequence comes from Pseudomonas sp. GCM10022186, assembly GCF_042656385.1. Taxonomy (NCBI): domain Bacteria; kingdom Pseudomonadati; phylum Pseudomonadota; class Gammaproteobacteria; order Pseudomonadales; family Pseudomonadaceae; genus Pseudomonas; species Pseudomonas sp. GCM10022186. The sequence goes on along the minus strand of NZ_JBHSOU010000019.1, from coordinate 5,551 downwards.
GCTCTGCGAGCACGGCAACTACCACTTCTCGCACACCGCGATTCCCTTCGTGCTCGACCCGGAAACCGGCAAGCCGCTGCCCAGGACGGGGCGCCAGACCGGCCGCGCGGCGTTCTTCGATCTCGGCGCCGACCTGCGCTGGGGCGGCTTCATCACCGGTGACGAAATCACCGTCGAATGGGACAAGCCTTGCGCCTGTGGCCGGCCGAGCCGCTACGTGGCGGGGGCGATCCAGCGCTACAGCGACAAGAACGGCGGCGACGACAAGATCACCTGTGCCGCTTCCGAGCAATCCCATCGCGAGGCGATGGACTTCCTGAATACCCTGGAGCTCTGAGTCATGTCCCATCCAATCGCGCCGATGATCATCCGCGGCGAAGTCATCACCGATAACCTGATCGAAGTCGGCGGCCGTGGCGGCGACCTGACCTTCCTCACGCCGGACGCGAACAAGTACATCGACAGGCTGCCGCTGGGCAATCCGACCAGGCTGGCCGATCTCTACACGCTGAGCTTCGACGACATCCTCGACTACGCCGTAGCCCTGGGTGAACGCCTGACTTTCCAGCGCAACCCGTACCTGCAGGAGGCCTGCGAACTGTCCTACCTGACGGCGCCGACCACCCCGACCATCGTCAGGGCTTCCTACATGGGGCTGCAGAACCTGCTGACGCGTGAAGTCATCACCGAGATGGTGGAAAGCTCGGTGGGCATCAAGTACCTGGAAGGCTGGGTCAAGCAGCGGCTGCTCGATGGCACCGAGCTGGAAGTCCGTTGTTTCGGCGCGCGCACCCTGCACATAGTCGCCGGCAACGCCGTGGCCCTGTCGCTCTGGACCATCATCCGCAACATGGTCCTGCGTAGCGACGCCATCATCAAGGCGCCCTCCAACGACCCCTTCACCGCGGCGGCCATCGCCCGCACCATGGTCGACATGGCGCCGGACCACCCGCTGACCAGGCACCTCTCGGTAGCCTACTGGAAGGGTGGCGACCAGGCGTTCGAACAGCGCCTGTACCAGCCGCAGAACCTGGAGAAGATCGTCGCCTGGGGCGGCTTCGCCTCGATGAAACACGTCACCCGGTACATCCAGCCGGGCCTGGAACTGATTTCCCTGGACCCCAAGCGCAGCGCCAGCATCATCGGCAAGGACACCTTCGACAGCGAGGCGCTCATGCGCGAAGCGGCGGTGCGCCTGGCGTCGGATATCGGCGCAATCAACCAGAAGGGTTGCGTCTGCGCCCGCACCATCTACGTGCAGTCCGGCACCGACGCCGAGGGCCTGGAAAAACTGAACACCTTCGGCCGCTACGTCTACGACGCCATGCTGGCGCTGCCCAACAGCATCAGCACCGCACCCAAGCGCTACGACCAGAACCTCAAGGCCCACGTCGATGCGCTGCGCCTGGACGACGAGTGGTACAAGGTGATCGGCGGCCTCGCCGGCGAAGGCGCCATCATCTGCTCGCAGATTCCCGAGCCGGTGCCGTTCTCCACGCTCCTCGACGACCGTACTGCCAACCTGGTGCCGGTGGATGAGCTGAATGAAATGCTGGATGCCGTCGATGCATACACCCAGACCGTCGGCATCTACCCCGAGAGCATCAAGGACCAGCTGAAGGATGTGCTGCCACTCCATGGCGCACAGCGCATCGTCTCCCTGGGTTATGCGGCGGCGATGAAGTTCGCCGCGCCGCAGGACTCCATCGAGCCGCTGCGGCGCATGGGCAAGTGGATCTCCAACCAGATCGCCTCGCCGGAAACCACGCCGGCGCCCTGGTTGCGTCCGTCCCTCTGAGTTCACGCGCCCTGTCTCGGCAGGGCGCTTCCTTTCCATTGTTTCGAGGAAACCACCATGACCAGCTGCATCGGCTACGGGGTCCATGAGGCCCATGCGCAGCTCAAGCCGCTCGCCTTCGAGCGCCGCTCCCTGCGCGACGACGACGTCGCCATCGAGATCGCCTACTGCGGCGTCTGCCACTCGGACATGCACTACGTCCACAACGACTGGAACAACACGCGCTTCCCCTGCGTGCCCGGCCACGAGATCGTCGGCCAGGTCACGGCGGTGGGGCCCGCCGTCAGCGGCTACCAGGTGGGTGACCGGGTCGCGGTCGGCTGCCTGGTGGACAGCTGCCAGCAGTGCGAAGCCTGCGAGGCGCACCAGGAACCCCATTGCAGCCACGGCATTACGCCGACCTACAACGGCCTGGACCGCATCACAGGGGAAGTCACCTATGGCGGCTATTCCCAGCACATCGTGGTGCGCGAGCAGTTCGTGCTGCGCATGCCCGAGGCGCTGGACCCGCGCTTCGCCGGCCCGCTGCTGTGCGCCGGCATCACCGTGTGGACGCCGCTGCGCGAGCATGGCGTCAAGGCCGGTACCCGCGTGGCGGTGGTCGGCCTGGGCGGCCTGGGCCACCTGGGGGTCAAGCTGGCCGTCGCCCTCGGGGCCGAGGTCACCGTCATCACCACCTCGCCGGGCAAGGCCGACGACGCCAGGGCGCTGGGGGCGCACCATGTGCTGCTGTCCACCGATCCGCAGGCGATGAAGGGCGCGGCCAGCGCGTTCGACCTGATCCTCGACACCATCCCGCGCAAGCACAACGTCAACCCGTACCTGATGCTGCTGGGCCGTCACGGCAAGCTGGTGCTGGTGGGGGCCCTGGAGCCCCTGGAGCCGATCCACGGCGCGCTGCTGGCGGTCAACAACCGCTCCATCGCCGGTTCGCTGATCGGCGGCCTCGCCCAGACCCAGGAACTGCTGGACTTCTGCGCCGAGCACCAGGTGCTGCCGAGCTGCGAGATGATCGATATCCAGGACATCAACACGGCATTCGAGCGCATGGAGAAGAACGACGTGAAATACCGCTTCGTGATCGACATGGCGTCGTTGAAGGGCGCCTGACGGCCAGGATCGGCAAGGCCCGACAGGACGTGTCGGGGTTCTCCGCGTGAGGCCGGAATTCCGCCCCACCCCAAAGGGGGAGGGGCGGGACTGACCAGGAAAGGGCATAACCTGCCGGTGATGGATCACCACGGAGAAAAACAACAATGCCTTCATTACGTCTGGCGCTCGCCTGCAGCGTCTTCGCCACTTCCTGCCTGATGGCCGTGCTCGCGCCATCCACCGCCCACGCCGCCACCACTCAACAGCCCGCGTTCACCGACCAGGAGGTCAGCGACGCCTACATCTACCTGCTCGGACGCCTGCTGGTCCTGCGCCAGCAGCAGCTGGACTTCCGCGAGGGCATGAACTGGAACCAGCTGGTGCACCGCAAGCCGGGCGCGGTGGACTGGCCCAATCCCAATCTGGACGTAGCCTATTCCGAGGCCTGGGTGGCGGTGGATGACCACAGCTGCACCCTGGTCAGCGTGCCGGAGATCAGCGATCGCTACTACACGGTGCAGTTCCTCAACGGTTGGGGCGAGACCCTGGCCAACATCAACGAGCGCACCTTCGCCCAGCATCCCAGCGGCGACTTCGCGGTCTGCCTGAAGGGTGCCAGCGTCGAGCTGCCGGCGGGCGTCCAGCGCCTGGACCTGCCGGTCCGCACCGCGCGGGTGCTGTCGCGGGTGGAGCTCGGCGCCGACCCGCAGCAGGCGGAGCGCCTGCAGCGGCGGTTCAGCATGTGGCCCAGCGGCTCGCCGCGCCTGCCGGAGGTGCCCCAGGTGCCGCTGTTCGGGTTGCAGCAGTTGCCCGGTGTGGAGGCGTTCGACATCGCCGAGGTGGCGCTGGAGGAGCCCGACCTGAATCCCGGCATGGACCGGCTGCAGACCCGCGTGCGCGCCCTGGCCGCACTGATCGGCGATCCGGCGCAGCGTGCGCGTGTCGATGCGGTGGTCAGGAAGCAGGCCTTCGCCGCCCTGGCCAAGGCCGCGCCCACCCTCGGCCCCGGCACGGTTCGCAACGGCTGGGTGCGGCCGGCCGTATCGGGCGCCTACGGCAGCGATTACCTGACCCGCACCCTGGTGGACCTGGGCGGCATCTGGGCCAACACCCAGCAGGAGGTCAAGTATTTCCGCGGGGCCGTGGACAGAAATGGCGAATTGCTCGATGGCAGCCGCAGCTATTCCCTTACCTTCCCCCGCGATCAGCTGCCATCCACCTTCGCGCGCTACTTCTGGTCGATCACGGCCACCAACGCCAAGACCTTCAAGGTGCTGCCCAACTCCCAGGGGCGTTTCCTGCTCAACAACCAGTCCGCCCTGCGGCACAACGAGGACGGCTCGCTGACCCTCTACTTCGGCCCGCAACCGCCCCAGGGCGTCGCCGAGGCGAACTGGCTGCCCACCATCCCGGGGCAGGGCTTCCGGCTGATGTTCCGCTATTACGGCGCCAGGGGCGCGGTGGCCAGCGGCGACTACTTCCCGCCGGTGCTGGTGAAGCTTTGAGGATAAGGACAGGAATCATGTACGAATTGAAAGTGATACTGGCGGCCATTGCCCTGTTCACGGCCTGCCTGCCGGATGCCCATAGCGAAGCGCTGCCGGGCGAGCCGGTGCGGGTGACCGTCGACAATTTCATCCGCGCCGAGACGGACCGTTACTTCGGCCTGACCGTGATGCGCGGCGGCCTGGGCAAGTTCTCCCATTGGCGCAACCTGATCCCGGTGGATCGCCCCACGGTGATCCGGCCGAACCGCGACACGCTCTATTCCACCGCGGTCTTCGACCTGGACGCCGGCCCCGTCAGCGTGACCATGCCGGATGCCGGCAGCCGTTTCATGTCCCTGGCCGTGATCGACGAGGACCACCAGGTCATTGGCGTGCATTACGGTCCTGGCCAGTACAGCCTGGACAAGGCGAAGGTAGGCACCCGCTACGTCATGCTGGGTGTGCGCACGCTGTTCCATCCCGCCGACCCGCAGGACCTGAAGAAGGTCGCTGCGTTGCAGGATGCCATCGGCGTGTCGCAGCCCGACGGGCCGGGCCGTTTCGAGGTGCCCAACTGGGAAGAAGCCAGCCGGAGCGAGGTGAGGAAGGCGCTGCTCGCCTTGGGCAAGACCATTCCCGATTCCCGAGGCATGTTTGGCAAGGATGATGAAGTCGACCCGATACGCCACCTGATCGGCAGTGCCATGGCCTGGGGCGGCAACCCGGAGAAGGACGCCTACTACCAGGTCGTGACGCCACCGCACAACGACGGCAAGACGACCTATCGGCTGGACCTGGCGGACGTACCGGTGAGCGGTTTCTGGTCCGTCAGCGTCTACAACGAGGCTGGCAAGTTCCAGCAGAACGCCCTGGAGGCCTACAGCCTGAACAGCCTCACCGCGAAGAAGGGCGAGGACGGCTCGGTTTCCCTGCGCTTCGGCGGCTGCACGGCGCAAAGCCCGAACTGCCTGCCGACCATGCCCGGCTGGAATTACATGGTGCGCTTCTACCTGCCTGGCGAAGCCATCCTGAAGGGCACCTGGAAACTCCCCGAGGCGCGGCCAGCGTCCGATCGTGTCCCACCGAGTGGTGTAACTGCCATGGTTCTGGCAGTTGAGTTTGCGGGGACTCAGCTGATCACAGCAGATAGCCGAGCAGTTTGATTGTCACTGAG
>NZ_JBHSOU010000018.1:0-33244 GCF_042656385.1 Pseudomonas sp. GCM10022186 | reverse complement strand
TTCACCGTTGGCACAGCCAGCCCCCTCTCCCTTCAGGGAGAGGGTTGGGGTGAGGGCAGGTGGTCGTGGCAGGGCGCTCCGCGGGGAGGCCTGCGGTTTCCTCGGCGAATGAATTCGCCCCTGCAGGGGTCATGCGAGAACTACGGAATTCACCCTTGGCACAGCCAGCCCCCTCTCCCTTCAGGGAGAGGGTTGGGGTGAGGGCTGGTGGGCATTGCAGGGGCTCGAAGGCCTCTTTCGCGAATGAACTCGCCCACCAGAATGAGCGGCCAGGAAACCCTCAGGGCTTCACCTTCCTCCCCGCCATATGCTTCAGATACCCGATCAGCTGTCCCAGCTGTTCATCACTGAGCGCATCCTTCGAGAATCCCGGCATCTTGCCCTGGGGCCAGCGGCGCAGGCTTTGCGGGTCGCGGATGTAGCGGGGCAGGAAGTCCCCGGCCAGGTATTCGGTGGGGTTGTGGGGAATGTTCAGGTCCGGGCCGAACTGGGCGTCTCCGGCGCCATTGAGGCGGTGGCAAGCCAGGCAGTTCTTCTGGAACTGGGTGAAGCCGGCTTGCACGTCGATGCTGGCGTCGGCCGCCGGGCGCAAGGCGGGGAAGCGTTCGGCCACGGACGGCAGGTAGCGGATGCGAGCCACCTGGAAGGGCCATTGTTCCGGGCCGATATCGGCGCTCGCAGGGTCGGTCCAGACCAGGTAGAAGGGCCCGGCGCTGGGCTTTCCGCTTGCCAGCGGGGGCCAGGGTCTGGCCGGGTCCTCGATGGCCAGCCAGGCGCGAGCGCCATCCTTGGCCAGCAGCGGTGCGGCGGCCAGTTCGGCGGCGAAACCGTCCAGAGCCACGGCCTGCAGGTGCTGGGCCGGGGTCACCCCTTCCAGCAGTGCGGCCAGGGGAATGGCGCGGTAGCGCATGGTCTGCTTGTAGGAGACGTCATCCGGAATGCTCACCTCCTGCGCCTGGGGGTGCGCGAGCAGGGCTGCGGTGTCCCAGGTGCGGGTGCCGCCGGGCAGTTCCAGGGTCAGCTCGGCGGCGTGGAGCGGGGTGAAACAGAAGAGCAGGGCGAGCAGCGCTTTGCGCATCGATCAATCCTTGTCCAGGGCGGTTTTCAGGTCCAGGTAGCCGCCGCCATTGATCACCCGGGTATAGCCCAGCTCCTGCAGGCTGTCCTGGGCGATGCTGGAACGGCGACCGCTGCGGCAGTAGAGCACTATGGGGGTGTCCTTGTCCGGAGCGAATTCGGCGATGTGGTCGCCGATTTCCTCGTAGCCGATATTGCGCGCACCGGGAATGGCGCCTTCGGCGACTTCCTCCGGGGTGCGCACATCGATCAGCACGGCATTCGACTGGCGCATGGTTTCGACAGCGGCAGCCTGGTCGGTATCGCCGGCGGTGGCCGGCAGGCTCAGGGCAAGGGTGAGTATGGCGAGCAGGGTACGCATGATGGCGGCTCCCATGACGGCTGTTCAGGCAACCTAGCACAATTGCTCCAAGCGGGCGCAGGCCGTTAGGATCGCGGCTTTCCGTCATAACCAGAGCTTTTTTCAGTCCCGCGTCCGGGCGCCGGAAGCTCTTAAGGAGAGCCCATGCTGGCCGAGTTGTTCGCGGTGATGGCGCCGGTGCTGATCGTCGCCGGCATTGGATATGGCTGGGCCCGCTCCGGGCAGCCCTATCCCACCGAATTCATCGCGCGCCTGGTGCTGAACATCGGCACCCCGAGCCTGGTGCTCTCCACCCTGAGTCGCACCGAGATCAATCGCCACGCCTTCGGCCAACTGGCCATCGCCTGTCTGCTGGTGATGCTGGCCATGGGGCTGGTCGGCAGCCTGCTCAGCCGGGCGTTCAAGCAGGACTGGCGCATCCTGGTGCCGGCCTATCTGTTCCCCAACTCCGGCAACATGGGCCTGCCCATCGCCTTGTACGCCTTCGGCGAGAAGGGCCTGGCGCTGGCAGTGGCCTTCTTCCTGGTGCTCTCGGTGGGGCATTTCAGCCTTGGCCTGTTGCTGTCCGGCAGCGAACGGTCGCCGAAGCGGCTGCTGGCCAATCCCATCATCATCAGCCTGGCCCTGGCCTTGCCCCTGGTGGTCTGGGACATCGAACTGCCGCGCTGGGTGGCCAACACCCTCGGTCTGCTGGGCGGCATGACCATACCGCTGATGCTGCTGACCCTCGGCGTATCCTTGGCCAGCATCCGCGTGCATCAGTTGGGCAACGGCATGCTGCTGGGCGCATTGCGGATTCTCTGTGGTGCTGCCGCGGGCTGGTTGGTGGGGCTGGCGCTGGGGCTGCCGCCGCTCGCCCAGGGCGTGCTGGTGATGCAATCGGCGATGCCGGTGGCGGTGTGCAACTATCTGTTCGCGGTGCGCGCGGGACGTTCGCCGGAAGCGGTTGCCAGCCTGGTACTGTGTTCGACGCTGCTGTCCTTCGTGTTGATACCGCTGCTGCTGGCGTGGTGGTTACCCGCGCTGCGTTGACCGCATGGGCGCGGTACGCAGCACAGGACGACCAGTGGTTGAACGACTTTCAGCTGACCAGACGGGTCAGGTTGGGAAGGATGAGAATGACGGTGGTGGCAAAGACGATCAGGCTCGCTTGCCGCATTTTCGGCTGCTTTATCATGGCCAACTGCCTTTGTTGTTGTTGGAGGCGCGTCGGTCAGGGCTCCCTACGGCCGGCCCTGAACCTCACCTTCCCCCGTGGCTTTGGATAAAAACGCCGCCCCGGCAAAACCCGGCAGCGACCACTTGCATTTCAAACTCTAGGGCCGGCATCACATCGCGCTTATATCGGTTGGTAACTAGCACGCTCGGTTTAGTAATGCCCGGCTATCGAGGGTGGCTGATCGCTATCCACCAGCCCCGAGGCCAGACACATCCCTTTCAGGTTCGCAGGCAACTGGCCATCAGCCGACCGTTCGTCTGAGCGCAGCGGTCAATGGGCCTGAGCATTTCCGTCATTGAGCCGATGGCCTATAGCGATAAGGTAGCCATAGCCTGCCGGGGCACCGGCGGTCGACCTACAAGAACAACAGGCACAGCCGTTGCCACCAGCTGCCTCAAGAGGACGCCATGACCGAAGCATTCATTTTCGACGCGGTGCGCACGCCCCGCGGCAAGGGCAAGAAGGACGGCGCTCTGTACAGCGTCAAGCCGGTCAACCTGATCGCCGGGTTGCTGCGCGCCCTGGCCGAGCGCAACGACCTGGACACCAGCCAGGTGGACGACATCGTTCTCGGTTGCGTGACGCCGGTGGGCGATCAGGGCGCCGACATCGCCAAGACCGCCGCGCTGGTGGCCGACTGGGACGAAAGCGTCGCCGGCCAGCAGATCAACCGTTTCTGCGCCTCGGGCCTGGAGGCGGTGAACCTGGCGGCGATGAAGGTGCGTTCCGGTTTCGAGGACCTGGTGGTGGCCGGTGGCGTCGAGTCCATGTCCCGCGTGCCCATGGGCTCGGACGGTGGCGCCTGGGCCATGGACCCGGAAACCAACCTGCACACCAGCTTCGTGCCCCAGGGCATCGGTGCGGACCTGATCGCCACCCTGGAAGGCTTCAGCCGCCAGGATGTCGATGCCTTCGCCCTGCGTTCCCAGCAGAAGGCCGCCCGCGCCCGTGCCAGCGGCACCTTCGCCAAGTCCCTGGTGCCGGTCACCGACCAGAATGGCATCGTCCTGCTCGACCATGACGAGTTCATCCGTGGCGACTCCACCCTGGAAGGCCTGGGCGCCTTGAAACCCAGCTTCGAGATGATGGGGCAGATGGGCTTCGACGCCACCGCCCTGCGCAAGTACAGCCAGGTGGAGCGCATCGAGCACGTGCACACCCCGGGCAACAGCTCCGGCATAGTCGACGGCGCCGCCGCCATGCTCATCGGCTCCGCCGCCAAGGGCAGGGAACTGGGGCTGAAACCTCGCGCGCGCATCGTCGCCACGGCGGTGACCAGCACCGACCCGACCATCATGCTCACCGGCCCGGCGCCGGCTACCCGCAAGGCCCTGGCCAAGGCCGGGCTGACGGTGGCGGACATCGACCTGTTCGAAGTCAACGAAGCCTTCGCCTCGGTGGTGATGAAGTTCATGAAGGACATGGGCGTACCGGAGGAGAAGGTCAACGTCAACGGCGGCTCCATCGCCCTGGGCCACCCGTTGGGGGCCACCGGCTGCGCCATCCTCGGCACCCTGCTGGACGAGCTGGAGGCGCGCAACCTGCGCTACGGCCTGGCCACCCTTTGTGTCGGTGGCGGCATGGGCATCGCAACCATCATTGAGAAGGTTTGAGGCGGAGAAGAAGAATGACAGACGCCATCCGTTACGAAAAAGGCCAGGACAATATCGTCGTCCTGACCATGGACATGCCCGGCCAGAGCGCCAACACCATGAACGCGGTGTACCGCGAAGCCATGGGCAAGGCCGTCGCGCGCCTGGAGGCTGAGAAGGACAGCATCGCCGGGGTCATCATCACCTCGGCCAAGAAGACTTTCTTCGCCGGCGGCGACCTCAACGAACTGATCAAGGTCACCAAGGCCGAAGCCAACGCCTTCTACCAGATGGTGCTGGGCATCAAGGGCCAGCTGCGCCGCCTGGAAACCCTCGGCAAGCCGGTGGTGGCCGCCATCAATGGCGCGGCCCTGGGCGGCGGCTGGGAAATCTGCCTGGCCTGCCATCAGCGCATCGCCCTGAACGACAGCACCGTGCAGCTCGGCTTGCCGGAAGTGACCCTCGGCCTGCTGCCCGGCGGCGGTGGCGTGGTGCGCATGGTGCGCCTGCTGGGCATCGAGAAGGCCCTGCCGTACCTCGCCGAAGGCCGCAAGGTGCGTCCGGAGCAGGCCCTCAGGGCCGGCCTGATCCATGACATCGCCCAGACCCCGGACGAGATGCTGGCCAAGGCCCGCGCCTGGATCCTGGCCAATCCCAAGTCGGTGCAGCCCTGGGACGCGCCCGGCTACAAGATCCCCGGCGGCACCCCGTCCAGCCCCAATGTGGCGCAGATGCTGGCCATCGCCCCGTCGGTGCTGCGCGACAAGACCAAGGGTTGCTTCCCGGCGCCGGAGAAGATCATGTGCGCCGCCGTCGAAGGCGCCCAGGTGGACTTCGATACCGCCCAGCTGATCGAGGCGCGCTACTTCACCGAGCTCACTACCGGCCAGGTGGCGAAGAACATGATCGGCACCTTCTGGTTCCAGCTGAACGAGATCGGCGCCGGCAGCTCGCGGCCCAAGGGACCGGCTCCCTACGTGACGAAGAAGGTCGGCGTGCTCGGCGCCGGCATGATGGGCGCGGGCATCGCCTACGTCTCGGCCATCGCCGGTATCGACGTGGTGCTCAAGGATGTATCGGTGGAGGCGGCGGAGAAGGGCAAGGCCTACACCCAGGACCTGCTGGACCAACTGGTGAGCCGTGGCCACATGGCGGCCGAGAAGCGTGATGCCATCCTTGGCCGCATCAAGGCCACCGCCAGCGACGCCGACTTCGACGGTTGCGACCTGATCATCGAAGCCGTGTTCGAGAACCGTGAGCTGAAGGCCAAGGTCAGCGCCGCCGCCGAGGCCGCAGCACTGCCGGACGCGGTGATCGCTTCCAACACCTCCACCCTGCCCATCACCGGCCTGGCCCGGGCGGTGGCCAGGCCCGAGAAGTTCATCGGCCTGCACTTCTTCAGCCCGGTGGACCGCATGCCGCTGGTGGAGATCATCCGCGGCGAGAAGACCTCGGACGAAACCCTGGCCCGTGGCTTCGACTACGTGCTGCAGATCAAGAAGACGCCCATCGTGGTCAACGACAGCCGTGGCTTCTTCACCTCCCGGGTGTTCGGCACCTTCACCAACGAAGGCATCGCCATGCTGGGCGAGGGCGTGTCGGCGGCGATGATCGAGAACGAGACCCGCAAGGCCGGCATGCCGGTGGGCCCCCTGGCGATCTCCGATGAGGTCTCCATGAGCCTGATGGCCCACATCCGCAAGCAGACCGCCGAAGACCTCAAGGCCGAGGGCAGGGCGGTGCCGCAGCATCCGGCCTTCGCCGTGATCGACCTGATGCTCAACGAATACAAACGCCCCGGCAAGGCGGCGGGCGGCGGCTTCTACGAGTACCCGGCAGGCGGCAGGAAGCATCTCTGGCCGGGGCTCAAGGCGCGCTTCGAGAAGGCCGACCGGCAGATCCCGCAGGAGGACGTGCGCGATCGCATCCTCTTCATCCAGGCCATCGAGAGCGTGCGCTGCGTGGAGGAGGGGGTGTTGCACTCCACCGCCGACGCCAACATCGGCTCGATCTTCGGTATCGGCTTCGCCGCCTGGACCGGGGGTGTGCTGCAGTTCATCAACCAGTACGGACTGCGCGATTTCGTCGCCCGCGCCCGCTACCTGGCCGAGCAATACGGCGAGCGCTTCGAGCCGCCGGCGCTGCTGCTGGACAAGGCGGCCAGGGGCGAGCTGTTCTGATCAACCGCCCCGAAAGAAAAAACCGGCTCCTCGCGAGCCGGTTTTTCATGCTGCACCCTGCGTGGACTCACGCCTTGGCGAAACGGTTTTCCAGGTAACGGATGATGTCGTTGGATTCGTACATCCAGCGGCTTTCGCCATTTTCCTCGATACGCAGGCAAGGCACCTTGATCTTGCCGCCACCGGACAGCAGGGCGGCGCGATGGGCTTCATCGTTCTTCGCATCGCGCAGGGTGATCGGCAGGTTCAGCCGGTGCATGGCGCGGCGGGTCTTCACACAGAAGGGGCAGGCGTTGAACTGGTAGAGCGCGAGGCTGGCGGTTTCTTCCGCGACCCGGGCTTGCGCCTCGGGGCTGCGGCGCAGCTTGCGCGGGCGGGTGATGAGGTCGAGGAAGATGATCAACTGGCCCAGGCCGACTCGTAATGCCTTGATGAACACTGCTGCAAACCCTTGATTGAAAAACGGGGGCGGCAGTCTACTGGAACTTGCCGGGTGCGACCGCCTTTCACGCCAGGTGGTCGCTGCAGCACACCAGCGAACTCATGTCGAACACAGCCGCAAGCGGGAAGTCGCGGCCGGCGGGCGGGTTGCCGGAATGGCCACGCAGGCCCAGCTCGGTGGCGATGCCGCGACTGATGTTGTGGTTGGCCTCGATGTTCTTGGCCACCGCCCCCACCGAGCCATGGGCGCAGCCAATCAGCGAAAAGCCGTTGGTCATGACTGCCAGGGCGGTAAGGAAATAGAGTCGGGTCTTGTGCTGTTTCATGATCGGTGTTGCCTGTCCTTGGATTCAGCCTTGTCTTCCGCTGGGTTTCTTCTCGCTTGCCAGCAGTACCGGGATGCTCTGGCTGAGCTGCTGGTAGAAGCTCATGGAGGCGTCGGTGGGACTCACGCCGATGCGGCCGCGCTCGTAGCCGAAGCTGACGGCCAGGACCACCATCACCACGACGAAATACAGGCCGAGGCTGGCGAGGGCGCCGTTGCGTGCGTACTTGATGGTGGGGTTGCTCATGTCGTGACTCCGTGGCCTGGGGCTTGGGTGGGCATAGAGTCGCGAAAAGCGTTTCGATGAGAAAACGAGCAATGGGCATGGTAAATATCGACGCCACCAATAGTTCCGCAGGATGCCGTCAATTTTTATTGACGTACTTCCGCAGGCCGCGGGTTAGAGCGGCAGGGCGTCTTGTCCATCGATTGGGGAGCGGGGAGATCGGCGCAGTCTATGGGGCCGTTAGGCGTCGACCATGGCGGGGAGCATCGGGCGGTATTTCAATCGCTCCGGCACTGTGTTAAATAAAACGCACATTTTCCCAACATAGAGTCTCTCTGCATTTCAGGAACCATGAGCTAATGCCACTTCGCATCTGCATTCTCGAAACTGACATTCTCCGCCCCGAACTGGTCGAGCAATACAAAGGCTACGGCCTGATGTTCGAGCAGCTGTTCGCCAAGCAGCCGATTGCAGCGGAGTTCAGTGTCTACAACGTGGTGCAGGGGCATTACCCGCCTGAAGACGAGAAATTCGACGCTTACCTGGTAACTGGCAGCAAGGCTGACTCCTTCGGCACCGACCCCTGGATCATCAGACTCAAGGAGTTCCTGCTGGCGCGTTACGAGGCTGGTGACAAGCTGCTGGGCGTGTGCTTCGGCCACCAGCTGCTGGCCCTCTTGCTGGGCGGTCGCACCGAGCGCGCCACCCAGGGCTGGGGCGTGGGGACCCACAGCTACCAGCTGAAGCAGAAGCCGGAATGGATGACCCCCGCACTGGATGACCTGACCCTGCTTATCAGCCACCAGGACCAGGTCACTCGGCTGCCGGAAAACGCTACCCTGCTGGCCTCCAGTGATTTCTGCCCGAATGCCGCCTACACCATCGGTGACCAGGTGCTGTGCTTCCAGGGGCACCCGGAGTTCGTCCATGACTACTCCCGCGCTTTGCTTGACCTGCGCCAGGACTTCCTCGGCGACGAGATCTACAAGCAGGGCGTGAGCAGCCTGGATCGCGACCACCAGGGCGCCGCCGTCGCCGAGTGGATGATGCGTTTCATCGCCCGCGACCGTGCCGCCTGATCCTGGTCGCGGAATAGGGAGGCCCGCCATCAGGCGGGCTTTTTCATGAGGGCTCCGGGCAGCGTGGAAATCCATGCGATGGCTGTCCACCGCCGCGATTCACAGCCACCCGTAGTGCTTGAAGCTGGCGTACAGCGCAGTACAGCCGGTGGCGACGAATCCCAGTACGCCGAAGTAGCCGTAATGCCAGGTCAGCTCCGGCATGTACTGGAAGTTCATGCCGTAGATGCCCGCGATCGCCGTCGGGAAGGCGAGAATGGCCGCCCAGGCGGCGAACTTGCGCTGCACCACGCTCTGGCGCGACGACTCCAGCAACAGGCCGATCTCGATGGCGTGGTCCGCCATCTCCCGCAGGCCGGTCAGGTCTTCCAGCAGCCGTTTGACGTGGATGGAGATATCGCGGAAGTAGGGGCGCATGTGCTTGTCGATGAAGGGGAAGTCCAGGCGCTGCAGCTCCTCGCAGATTTCCCCCATGGGGCCGATGTAGCGGCGTAGGCGCAGCAGGTCGCGGCGCAGGCAATGGATGCGCTCGACATCGGCCTGGCCCAATGGGCGATCCAGCACGTTCTGCTCGATCTCCTCCAGTTCCGAATGGAAGCTGTCCATCAGCGGCCGGTAGTTCTCCATCACGAAGCTGAGCAGCGCGTAGAGGACGAAATCCTCGCCATGCTCGAGCAGCAATGGGCGCGCTTCGCAACGCTGGCGAACCCGGGAGTAGGGCGCGGATTCACCATAGCGAGCGCTGATGATGTAACCCTTGCCGGCGAACAGCTGGGTCTCGATGAACTGCAACTCGTCATCGACCACAATCGGCGAGTAGACCACCAGGAACAGGGCGTCGCCGAAGGTCTCCAGCTTGGGACGGGTGTGGCGGGTCAGCGCATCCTCCAGGGCGAGTTCATGCAGGTCGAACTGCCGTTGCAGGTTGCTCAGCTCCTCCGTTCCGGGGTCATGCAGGCCGATCCAGACGAAATGCCCCGGCTTGCTGGCCCATTGCAGGCCTTCATCGAGGGTTATGTCGGTGACTCTCCGGCCTTTGGCGTATACAGCGGCGGCAACGACTCGACCCATGGTTCAGCGGTTCCTTCATCCGATGGTTGGAAACATGACGCTGAGATTATCGCGCCTGGTTATCTGAGTCTTGCCGATGGATGAGGTTCTGCAATGGCGTGACTAGAGTGCTTGCTCTAAATTGTTCACGCCCCCTCGATCGGAACCAGGAGAACAAGGATGACCGAGGCCTTCGGTTTTTCCGGCGGACGATTCAACTGCCCCTATCGACTCTATCGCTCGGCCATACCGGGGCCGGTGCTGATCCTGCTGCCTGCCCTGGGTGTCGCGGCGCGCAAGTACGAGGCCTTTGCGCTCGGCCTGGTCGCCGCCGGCAACCAGGTGCTGATCGCGGACTGGCCGGGCCAGGCCGAGAGCCAGCCGCGTCCCAACCGCCAACTGGATTATGGCTACCGGGACCTGATCGAGGAGTTCGTGCCCAGCCTGCTGGCTGTCGCCCGCCAGCATTTTCCCCAGGGCCGCAAGGTGCTCCTGGGGCATAGCCTGGGTGGGCATATCGCCACGCTGTTCGCCGCTGCTCATCCGGACGCCGACTTGGCCGTGGTGGGCGTGGCTTGCGGCAATATCCACTACCGCAACTGGCGGGGGCGGCGCCGGTTGCTGACGCCCAGCGCGGCCCTGGCATTCAACCTGTTGACGGCCTTGTTCGGTTACCTGCCGGGCAAGGCTGTCGGCTTTGGCGGCCATGAGGCGCGCAGCCTGATGCGCGACTGGGGGCGAGTGGCCTGGAGCGGAAATTTCCATCACCTTGGATTGAATCTGACCCTGCCACGCCTGAACCCGACGCCGTCTCTTTTCATCGGTGTCCATGGCGACACCTTCGCCCCGGAGGCCTCGACCCGTGGCCTGGCCGCGCTGATCCAGGAGCGGCCTGTCGTCCGCATGCTGCCATCGCCCCGACCGGACTACGAGAATGCCCACAGCGCCTGGCTGCGTTCCCCGGCAGTCATGGTCGAGGCAATTGTCAGCGGTTTGGCGTTGCTCAACTGTCAGTTCGCCACCGGTCAGGCATCCTGAAACCGGCGTTTGGAGGGTGATCCTCGAGAAGAACCAGCAGAGGCCTGTCATGGTGTTAAGGACGAGCGTACTGGCGATGGCAATCTGCTCGGTCTTCAGCTTGTGGTGCGCCCTGTTGCAGGGCAACCTTTGGCTCAGACCAGGTGCTGCTTGTCCATCTCGATGGCCGCGTCCAGGGTTTCCAGGAGCGTCTTGCGTACTTTGAGCTTGGTGTTGCGATGGGCAGTCATGTTGATCTTCTTCAGCTGCAGGGCAGCGGCGCGTGCGGCTTCCTGCAACTGCTCGAGCGGCACCACCTTGTCGAGGAAACCAGCGTCCAGGGCGTCCTGCGGATTGAACATCTCGCCATTGATCACCGAACGGTGGAAAGCGGATTTGCGCAGCCGATCGCGGGCCAGCTCGATGCCGACGTGATGCATGGTCATGCCGATCTGGACTTCGTTCAGGCCGATGTTGAACGGGCCTTCAACGCCGATGCGGTAGTCTGCGGACAGCAGGATGAAGGCACCCTTGGCCACCGCATGGCCTGGGCAAGCAACAATGATGGGGTAGGGGTGCGCCAGCATCCGGCGAGCCAGGGTGGAACCGGCGGCGACCAGGGCAATGGCGTTCTGCGGACCGGAGGTCATCACCTTGAGATCGTATCCGCCGGAAAGAATGCCCGGCTGGCCGGTGATGATCACTATGGCGCGATCCTGCTCCGCGCGATCCAGCGCAGCATTGAAGGCGGAGATCACATCCGGGGAGATGGCATTCACCTTGCCGTTGCTGAGGGTCAGGGTGGCGATGCCGTCTTCGAGTTGGTAGGAGATCAGCTCACTCATGGCGGGTTCCTTGTTAAGAAGTGGACTGACGTTACTCAGCGCTACCGTGGAGGTAAAGGATTGAGACTGACCAGTGAGTCAGCCTCCGCGCCGGCCTCCCGATCCGCAGCCGAAAGCTTTCCCGGAACCCCTGATGGCTACTTGACAGAGGAAGTGGAAACGGGCATGCGAAGGTTTTTCCATAAACGCATGAAATTTATGAAAAAAGTGTTTGCATTCCGGAAAGCACTCCACTAAATTAGCGCACCTCGACGGGGCCAACGCCTCGAAGAGATTCCGGTGAGGTGTCCGAGCGGTTGAAGGAGCACGCCTGGAAAGTGTGTATACGGGAAACCGTATCGAGGGTTCGAATCCCTCCCTCACCGCCACTTTCCGTATAGATAAGCCCCTGATTTCGAAAGAGATCAGGGGCTTTTTCTTTGCCTGCGAAAAAGTGGGTGTCGAAGGTGCTTCCGGGCTACCTGTGTCCAGGTCGTGTATAGTGACCCCATTGCCGTTCAGGCTAGGACTCGTTGGAAAGGTAGCTGTCATGGCTGGTCACGCAGAAAATCACAATGGCGGAAGGGGCGTTGTCTCTCGGGACAAGCGCACTGGTCGTTTTGTGCGCGTCATCGCCAAGAAGAAGGCAGTGAAATCCCAGTCCGCGCCGATCAAGCACCTTTCCGACAGCGAATCGCGTGAGCTGTCAGATGTCTTTGTCGAGTTGCTGACCTCGCGATAGGGCACCTGGTCAAGGATGACGAAGCCAAGGATCGACAGATCTCCCGTCTTCGAAGCAGCCTGGACAAGATCAGACCAGCGATTTCGCTCCTTTCTGGATTCCCTCGTCGACGCATTCGCTGCCTACGTTCAACAGGGCAGCCACGACCATTTTGGCCGCGACGAACCTCTGGATTGGCCCTCCAGTGCTCGCTCAGCAGCGCTCAAGCACATCCATATCATTCCTGTTGACCCTAACCTGAACCCGCGCTTTTTCAGGGGCTGGAAATTGAAGGAGCCGTTTCGGCGTACTTCAGACCGGATGCTGGTTTATGTGAAGGACGACAAAGGCAACTACTGCCTGCTTGCCTACCTTCATGACGATGCCCATACCTTGCTTAGCAAGGCATCCCTTGTTGGTCATCTCGCCGACCTGGCAGAAGAGTGGTACCGACAGAACGACTCGTTTCCAATGAGCTGATTGACCCTCTTTCCTAGATGGCTCGTCCTGGACAAGAATGGCCAATCGCCATGGAAGACAGAGCCGTCCCGGATGCGCACGAACTACGTTCTCATCGACTACGAAAGCGTACAGGTCAAATCCCTGGAACTGCTGCAGCAGCCTCAGTTCAAGATCCGGGTCTTCCTTGGGCCCAACAACACCAAGCTCCCCACTGAGCTTGCAGTGGCCATCCAGCGCTTCGGTGATAGGGCGGGCTACATCCAGTTGGATACGCCCGGCCAGAATGCCCTCGACTTCCACGTTGCCTACTACCTGGGCCGGCTGGCCGTCGAAGAACCGGACGCGTTCTTCCATATTATTTCCCGGGACAAGGGCTTCGATCCGCTGATCAAGCACCTCAAAGGCAAAAGCATCTTCGCTGCCCGCTCTGAAACCATTGAAAGCATGCCTTGCTTCTCGCCGCCCAAGATCGTTTCGCCACCAGCTCCCAAGCTGGAGCCAGTGAAGACGCCCCCTCCTAAAGCAAAGAAGGCGGTCAATGAATCGGACGTTAACCTGGTGATCGCTGACCTGGTCGGCCGCAAGGCGTCCCGGCCGCGGACCATCAAGACGCTGCTCAATACCATTCGCGCCAAGCTGGGCAAGCAAACCGCCGAGGAGATCGAAGACATCTACCTGGTGCTAAAGCAGCGCGGCTATGTGGAAGAGAGAGGAGCCCAGGTCTCTTACAAACTACCCAAGAGCGCATAGAGGATTGAGCTTTAACGCATCCTGCAGATGATCCGGCGAAAGGTGCGCATACCGCATTGTCATGGCCAGCGACGCATGCCCGAGGATCTTCTGCAGCGTCAGGATGTTCCCGCCATTCATGATGAAGTGAGACGCGAAGGTATGCCTCAGGATGTGGCTGGCCTGCCCCAGGGGCACGTTGAGCTCTGATGCCCGCAGCACTCGCCGGAAGGTCTCCATGCAATGCGTAAAACGCCCGTGGCGAGCCAAGTGGGCCTTTAGCGCTTTCTCCAGCTTGGCGCTGATGGGAATGGTCCGGGTGCGCTTTGACTTGGTGTTGGCGAAGGTGACGGTGCCATTGCGCACCAGGGCAGGATCAAGGCCTTCCACCTCGCCCCAGCGTGCGCCAGTTGCAAGGCAAACCCGGGCAATCATCGGCGGGTGAGGGGAGCTGTCTCGTGCGTCCAGGGCCTCCAGCAATGTGCCGATTTCCTTCTGGCTCAGGAATGACAGTGCACGCTCCTGGAGCTTGATTGGCCGCACCCGCTCCAGGGGATTCCGGTACTCGATCTCGCCCAGCTGGTGTAGCTCGTTGAATACCGCCTTCAAGTAGCCCAGCCGGTTATTGAGCGTCTTTCCGGCCACCCGGGGCAACATCCTGGACTCGTCCACCTTCGCCGAGCTCGCCAATCACCTCCAGGGCCTCTTCGAGTACGGCCTGGGCAACTTCATGCTTCTGCACAACAAGCGCTACACCGATCCGCTCTGGACCATCCTGCAGGCCGAAACTCGCTTCGAAACGCCCCTGGAGCGCTTCGTCTACCGCCGCTACTACAAGACCGCCCGGGGCTTCTCGGGAAAGAACATAGAGCTGATGCTGGGCAGCGCCATCACGCTCTTTGCCCGTAACCGCATGGACTTCCCGTCCAGCTGGGCAGCCCTCAAGACGTTGCCGATTTTCCACCTGGTGGAGGAGTACTACCGCGAGAAGGGCAGGTCCACCACCTGGCTCAAGAAGCACCTGGCCAAGAAGCTGGAGGAGAGGTACGTGAGGTATGGGATGGCGGCCTGATCCGTCACCAAAACCAATCGCCCCTTCCATTTGGTAACGTATAGGTTACTATTTGCCCATGTTCAGCGTCGTTGAATACATCCGTGAGGACCAGTCCAGCCCCTACAAGGACTGGTTCGACAGCCTGCACGCCCAGGCTGCAGCCAAGGTGGCCACCGCCAAGATCCGCATGGAGCTGGGCAATACCTCGAACATCAAGTGGTTTGACGGCGTAGGCGAATACCGCATCGATTGGGGACCAGGCTACCGGATCTACCTGGCCCAGGACGGTGACAAGCTGATCGTCCTCTACGGTGGCGGAACCAAGGCCACCCAATCTGCGGACATCAGGAAAGCGAAGGATCTGCATGCGGAGTACAAGGCACGCAAGTCAGCCCTGGCCGGAAGCAAGCCAGGCAAGAAGAGGTGATCGAAATGGCCCTGACCCGAGACTTCAAACAGACCGTTATCGAACGCGTCCAGCGCGACCCCGAATTCGCCAAGGCGCTGCTCGATGAAGCCGCTTCCCTGTTCCTCAATGGCGAACCAGGTGCAGCACGCCTGATCCTCCGTGACCTGGTCAATGCAACCGTCGGCTTCGAAGGCCTGGCCGTAGAGACGGCAAAGCCCAGCAAGAGCCTGCATCGCATGCTGTCCCCCAGCGGCAACCCCAGCATGGACAACCTTGCGGCCATCTTCGATGCGATCCGCCGCAACCTGGGCGTGGCCATCGAGGTACAGGCCGTTGCTGCAGCCTGAGCTGATGCAGAGCAAACGCAGGCCGGTAACGGTAGGCGACATCCTGGAGGAAGAGTTCCTCAAGCCAATGCGGGTAACCCGGGATTGCCTGGCGGAAGCCATGGGTGTGCACTGCCAGCTCGTCAACGAACTCTGCGACAACCACCGTGCAATCACCGTGGACATTGCGCTCATGCTCTCCCGGGTCTTCGGCACCTCGGCCGAGTTCTGGCTTAACCTGCAGCGTCGCATCGACCTCTGGGAGGCTCAGAACTCCCCTGAGCGCAAGGCTCGAATAGAGCGGGCCAGGCCAATCCGGCAGGCTCCGTAAAGCTGTCGAAAAAGTGTCGAAAACGTTGTGGGACAAAGGGCATTAGAGTGCAGGTTACGAAGATAAAGCCCTTAAATATCAATATCTTGTGCTGTGGTGGGCTTTGCTGTGCTGACGCCGGGAGGATTCGAATCCCTCCCTCACCGCCACTTTCCGATTCAAGCAAACCCCTCAAGACGTTGCCGATCTTCCACCTGGTCGAGGAGTACTACCGCGAGAAAGGCAGGTCCACCACCTGGCTTAAGAAGCACCTGGCCAAGAAGCTGGAAGAGCGGTACGTGAGGTATGGGATGGCGGCCTAGGGACCGGTCGGGGCGTGGAGTGGAATGCATTGGGCTTCGCGGGTATAGTTGAGCGCGTAGACGCAATGGCCATAAGGCTTTCTGCGGTGGCACTCGGGCGCATAAGCGACGAGCGCATCGCTCACCCCTGAGGGGGAGGATGTTATGACTAGCACAGCGAAGACCATTACCTCGGGTTCGTCTCAGAATGACGGGACCAGGGTCTCCGTGCGGGTCAAGAAAACGTTCAAGCCTGGTCAAATGGCGTCGAAGCACCGCGTGCCTCATTTCTCCGATGAGGTTTCCAAAGAGATTTCCGACCATTTCGTCCAGGCCTACACATCCAGTTGATGTTAAGGCGCAGGGATGGCGAAAAGCGTTCGGATTGATCAGTCACCTCAGTTTCACAACTATCTACAGCAGGCCCCAGCTGAAATAGCAGGTGTGCTCGCTGGCCTGGTTTCAGCCTTCACCGAGTACGCTGCGGGTGGCTATCGCTCTCACGATGACTTTGGTCGTGACGCACCACTGCACCGGCCTCCCAGCGTTTACCAAGCAGGTTTGCGGCATATCCACTGCATTACCCTGGATGTGCAAGAGCGTCCTTCACTCATGAAGCGCTGGCTTCGCAGCACGTCGTTTCATCGCAAGACGGACCGCATGCTTGTTTACGCAAGGGACGACCAAGGCAACAGCTACCTGCTTGCCTACTTCCACGGTAAAGGCCCTGGGCATTTTCCGGGAACAGCTTTCCAATCGCCGCGCAACCACCGTGGACATCGCGCTCATGCTTTCCCGGGTCTTCGGCACCTCGGCCGAGTTCTGGCTTAACCTGCAGCGTCGCATCGACCTCTGGGAGGCTCAGAACTCCCCTGAGCGCAAGGCTCGAATCGAGCGGGCCAGGCCAATCCGGCAGGCTCCGTAAAGCTGTCGAAAAAGTGTCGAAAACGTTGTGGGACAAAGGGCAGGAAAGTGCAGTTTGTTTGAATAAAGCCCTTAACTATCAACGCGTTGTGCTGTCGTGGGCTTCCCTGTGCTGATATCTGGAGGATTCGAATCCCTCCTCACCGCCACTTTCTTGGGTTTCGGTTTTGGGTCAGATCAGGGCCAAATCGAGCCCTCGGTCTCGGAATTCCGCCAAGTCCCGGGAGAAGGCGGGCCAACGCCCGCCTTATAGTCACGCTTCAGGCTTCTTCGCCTGGCCCTTGGTCCACTGCGACTTCTTGCGATCAGCATTCCACCCCGACTTTCCGGTGGGAACCTCCGTGATCTCGCCGCCCTTCGACAGGAAGGCCCTGGTCTGTTCGTCCAGCTGGGATCGCGTACGGCTTGTTGCTGCATCGGACATGAGAGTCACCTTTGGGTAATGAGCCGTCATTGCGAGCGACTCGCCCGGGACTATACAGACATCCCCTCCATAGCGCCGGGATTACTGACCGGCCGTCCAGAATCAGTTCCAAAATGGCCGAGCAACCAGAAATACCTATCTAATCCCGTCAAACCCTGTATCCTTCGGGCACTGCCTGCTCAGTCTTGCGGCACCGTCTTGATGTTCTGTCCTTTCGATGTTCCATCTCCTCGGCACCCTTCACTTCGCATCCAGTCCTGGCCAGGCTCTTGCCTGACCGCTATTCCTACACCTTGGAGATAACATCATGGCAACTCGCCAAACCGGTACCGTCAAATGGTTCAACTCTGAAAAAGGCTTCGGCTTCATCACTCCTGAGCAGGGTCCGGACGTGTTCGTGCACTTCCGCCAGATCGAGGGAGATGGTTACAAGTCCCTCGACGAAGGTCAGCGTGTGAGCTTCCTCGTCACTGACGGGGCCAAAGGTCCGCAGGCCGAACAGGTTCGCCCCCTGTAACCGTCCGCTCACAGAAAAGCCCCGTCCGTGCGGGGCTTTTTTGTTTCTGCTCTCTCGACCCTTTGTCCGATTTCGAATCGAGAGGAGGCGATAAGCGTTCTTCTGTCCGATAGTGGGAGTTCTACCCATCGACCTCGTCGAGGCCGCCGTGAACAGACGAGATTTCCCAAGGCATGCAGCCTGGATCGAGACCCGCATCAACGGCGACCATGTGCTGGCCTTCGTTGCCATTCAATCCCACGACAGTGGGGCCGAACCTCGCTTCCACCAGGTCTACGGCTCTACGTATTTCGCGCGCCAGTGCGACGCCCTTGAGGCGGCGAAGGATGCATTGAGCAAACTGCTCCACATCGACGAGCAAGGGCAGCCGGTATTCAGCTCGGCCGAGTGTTGATGCCAAAGGCGCGGCGCCTGGTCATCCTGCAATACAGTCGCCGCTCGCATAAAGAATTCTCACGTCTGACCCAAGAGCCCTCGAAACTTCAGTGCCTCCCGTGCGGGACATGCTGACGGGCGTCCTGCCGTGAGCAAAAGCGCCTGCACCAGTGTCTTACCAGCATCTGGCTCGCCCACAAGGCGTTCTTCCCTGTCTCGCTGCTGAGGTCGTGCAATGCGCGTAATGCCTGTTCTGGGTGTATTTCTGTTGTTCTCCGCTATTGCCGGCATGGCCGGTCAGTCCGTTGCTGACGACAAGTGGGAAGACGAGTACTGGGACGGTCCGTGTCGCGTAAAGGAGGTTTCTGACGGCGGCGACTACAAGCTGGAGGTCAAGTGTCCGGATGGGCGCGGCAGGACCTGGCGCCGTGGAGAGTGGAAGGACGAGTACCGGGACGGTCCTTGCCGAGTGAAGATCGAGGCGAAGCGGGACGAGTACAAGAAAGAGGTCGAGTGCAAGGACGATTGACGCCTGCGCACTGCAGCATGACGACATGCGGAGCCTCCTCGGCCTGTTCCTCCGGGCTGAGCCGTAGTCGATCCACTACAAACACCTGGCTGTAATCGCTACACCAGGTTGCTGCAGACGACGATGTTGCGGTTTGCCCGGATTCAATACAGTGGATTACTTGCAGCCCTTATCCCTCGCCAGGCCTGAGATCCTCGGGGTGTGAGCCATTCAATCGAACTCCAGGGGCCATTGTATGAATCTCCCGAATCAACGCACTCAGTCGGTCTTGCAGACCTGGGACTTCCTCATTGGACTGACCCGTGACACCGACCTGCCGGAAGATGTCCGGCAAGAAGTCAGCTGGTTGCTGAGGCGCTACCCGTACTCTTCGCCGGACCTCGCAAACATGGCCAGCACACCTGACGCGAGGGAGCGACGGGCGATGACCGCGCGTACGGGGTTGTGAGCAGCCGAGCGTAGGGAAGTGTGCCGTGACAAGGAATAGGCAGGACGCTTCTGGACTGGCCAGACTCAAGGAGAAGCCGCGTTCAGTGGATGCTGTTCTGTTGAGCCGTAAGTAACGCCGTCTGTTCGGCGAGCCGCCTCAGCGGGATATCAGACACTCGCATTGATGTCGGGTTGGCGGTGCTGATTTGAAATGTAATCATATAACATTAAAATCAGTGCTTGCCTCCCAATGACTCCATCCCCCTCGACCCGCCTTCACTCCATCGATGCCCTGCGTGGACTGGTGATCCTGTTCATGCTGCTGGACCACGTTCGCGAGACCTTCTACCTGCATATGCAGGTGGTGGACCCGATGGATGTCCTGCAGACCGATCCCTGGCTCTTCCTCAGCCGAACCCTGGCGCACCTGTGCGCGCCGGTGTTCATCCTGCTGACTGGCCTGTCGGCTTTCCTCTATGGCGAGAAACAGCAAGGGCGGGTCGCGGTGTCAGGTTTCCTGCTCAAGCGCGGCCTGTTCCTGGTGGCGCTCGAATTCACCCTGGTGAATTTCGCCTGGACCTTCCAACTGCCGCCCAGCGTCATCTACCTGCAGGTGATCTGGGCCATCGGCCTCGGCATGCTGGCGCTTTCCGCGCTGCTCTGGCTGCCGCGCAGGGTGCTCTTCGCCCTGGCGCTGCTGTTGATCGGCGGGCACAACCTGCTGGACAGCCTGCACTTCCCGGGCGAGTCCTGGCTGCACATCCCCTGGGCGGTCCTGCATGACCGGGGCTGGATCGAGCTGTCGGATGGGGTGCGCCTGCGCACCTCCTACCCAGTGCTGCCGTGGATCGGCGTGATTGCCCTCGGCTATGCCATCGGCCCCTGGTTCGCCCGGGGTGGCGATGCGCTGCAACGTCGGCGTCGGTTGATCCTTTGCGGCAGTGGCGCGCTGCTGGCTTTCATGGTCCTGCGCCTGCTCAACGGCTACGGGGAGAAGCCCTGGTTCAGCGGCGATACCAGCCTCCAGACGCTAATGAGCTTCTTCAACATAACCAAGTACCCGCCGTCGCTGCTGTTCCTCGCCCTGACGCTCGGCATCGGCCTGCTTTTGCTGGTGCTCTTCGAGCGACGTGACGAAGGACGGGCCGTGCGCTGGCTGGCCGTGTTCGGTGCGGCGCCGATGTTCTTCTACCTGCTGCATCTCTATGTGCTGAAACTGCTCTACATCGCCTGCCTGGCGATCTGGGGCGCCAACCAGGGGCCGTATTTCGGGTTCGACAATGTGGCGGCCTTGTGGCTGACGACTATGGTTCTGGCCATCGCGCTGTACCAGCCGGTGCACGGCTTCGCCCGGTTGAAGGCGCGGCGGCGGGATATCGCCTGGTTGAAGTATTTCTAGGGAGGACCGCCGTGCCGCCTGGTTTCAGCCGGCGCGCGGGGCTGCGGATTTGATCGATGCAGACGCAAGCATCTGTGCCGTCAGCGCACGGTAGTGCCCGGTTATGTCTTCCCGGGAGAGGCGCCCCCCGTCCTGGTACCAGGAGCAGGCGTGGGTCAGCAGGTTGAAGAGAATATTGGCGTACAGCTTCGGCTCCGGACATTCGAACACCCCCTCGGCAACGCCTTGCCTGATGAGCGCCTGGATCTCGTCCAGGTAGCGCCGGCGGGAGCCTTTGACGGCCTGCAGTTCGGCGCCGCCCAGGCAGCGCAGCTCCAGGTTGCCCAGCAGGCCCAGCTGGCGATTGTCGAGGTGCCGGGTGAGGTGGAAGTCGACGAACGCGGCCCAGGCGGACCTGGCGGGCGCGGTTGCCGGCTTCGCCTCGAGCCAGGCCGCGAGCAGATCGTCGTAGTAGTCCAGGACCAGGCTGGCTAGCAGCTCCTGCTTGCCCTTGTAGTAGAGGTACAGGGTGCTGGCATTGACTCCGGCGTGGGCGGCGAGCCCGCGCAGGGTCATGGCGTCGTATCCCTGCCGGGCGATCAGCTCGATGGCCGCCTGGCGGATGGCCTGTTCGGCGTCGGTGGGCATGGATGGCTCCGGGCGATCAGGCTTCGCAGGCCGCTTCGAAACCATGGAAGCTGGCGAAGGTGCGGACCGGCTCGCGGGGCGTGACGAAGCTGTTCACCGCCGCCTCGGAGTCTTGGTGGCCGAGGGCGATGCCGCAGACCAGGATATGTTCCGGCGGCAGCGGGACATGCTGGCGGACGACCTCGTGGTACCAGGCGAACGCCGCCTGCGGGCAGGTGTGCAGGCCTTTGCCGCGGGCGGCGAGCATGAAGGTCTGGATGAACATGCCCAGGTCCAGGTAGCTGCCGGTGTTGAGGCGCCGGTCGAGGCTGATCAAGAGGCCCACCGGCGCGTCGAAGAAGCTGTAGTTCTGCAGCTCCTGGTCGCGGCGTGCGGCCAGGTCATGGCGGTCGATGCCCAGGGCCTGGTAGAGGCCGAAGCCCACCGCCCGGCGTCGGGTCAGGTAAGGCTCGTGCCATTGGTCCGGGTAGTAGCGGTATTCCGCTTCGGCCGGACTGCCCGCCTGGGCATGCCGGAGGATGGCCTCGCACAGGGCCTGCTTCTTCTCGCCGGTGACCACATGCACCTGCCAGGGCTGGATGTTGCTGCCACTGGGCGCGCGCGCCGCGAGCTCCAGCAATTGCTGGATGGTGTGGCGCGGCACCGGCCAGGGGTGAAAGCGGCGGACGGACTTGCGTGAACGAATGGCGGCGTCGATATGCATGCTGAAGTCTCCCGGGGCGTTACCAGAACTTGAAGGTGTAGCCGATGATAAAGCGGTTCTCGTCGATGTCCGTAGTGTGACTGCCGCGATAGGCCACGTTGCGCCAGCGCAGGTTCATGCCCTTGAGCGGGCCGCTCTGCACCACGTAGGCGATGTCCAGGTCGCGCTCCCATTCCCGCGCGTCCTGCCCGCCGATGTCGAAGTTCTCGCCGGAGACGTAGCGGGTCATCAACGACAGGCCGGGGATGCCCGATGCGGCGAAGTCGTAGTCGTAGCGCAGTTGCCAGGAGTCTTCCCGGGCGCGCAGGAAGTGGTGGTAGGTGACGGTGTTCAGCGTCCAGGGATCGGTGCCGCCGCCGATGAAGGGCGTGCCGGTGTCGCCCTCCTGGTCCTGGTAGGCCAGGCCCAGGGCATGGCCCTTGTACATCAGGGTGAACATGGCGCCGAGATTGCGGTTGTCCACTGTGGTATGGCCCTCGTCCGTGCTGCGGAAGTAGCGGATGTCGGACTTGAGCGTCAGCCCCTCGGCCAGCGGCAGGCCGTGCAGGAGGTTGGCGTAGTGCTGCCGGTAGTTGTCCTTCAACTCCGCCTGGTAGTAGGTGGCCGCCAGGCTGGAGGCGGGCGCCCAGGTGACGCCGGCGTAGTTGAAACGGTCGCTGGCGACGGCGCCCACCGCGCCGTCGGAGAACATGGTCATGTCCTCGTAGTCGCTGGAGTTGCGCAGGCGTGTAGCGCGGAACTGGCCAGCGGTGAGGGTCAGCTTGTCGAGGTCGTTGGAGACGATCTGCGCGCCCTGGAAGGTCTGTGGCAGCAGCCGGGTGTCATTGCGGAAGGCGACGGGCAACGTGGGCGCGTGGGTGCCGACCGTGAGCACGGACTTGCCCAGCCGTGCCTTGGCGGTCGGGCCGAAGAATCCGAATTCGTCGGACACCTCGCCGTCGCGCTGCACCTGCAGGGCGCCGGTGCCGCTGGTGCCGCGCCCGGCGTCGAGCTTGATGCCCAAGAGGCCCAGGCCGTCGACGCCGAATCCCAGGGGGCCTTCGGTGAAGCCGGAGGCGTAGCGCAGCATGAAGCCCTGGGCCCATTCCTCGGACTTGGCCTTGGGTTCGCCGCGAAAGCGCGGGGTGTCCGGTTTGTCGGCGTCGCGGTAGTCGCGGTTCATGTAGAAGTTGCGGGTTTCCAGGCTCAGTTGGCTGTCGGCGAAAAAATCGGCGCTGGCCGCCAGCGGCAGCAGGCCGAGGAGAGTGAGGACGCCAAGTCGGGAGTGAAGTCCGGTATGCATGCTATTTACCTTCTGGTTCTTGTTGTCTGGCACGTCGCGAGGCGGTTCTTCTGGGTTTTTCCTTTTGAATCAATACGATGTCGTGGTGTTATGAGTTCCTTCAGGCAGAACTGGAGCGCCCGATCCGCAGATCAGGTAAACAGATTGACGTAAATGGGCGAGCTACTGGCGGGAGGGGTGAAAGGCCGGGGTCAGTCCCCGGCTGCTTCGTCGCTGTCCGCCGCCTGCCCATGGCCCAGATCGATCAGGGCCAGGTCGTGTTGCAGCTTGTTCAGGTAATGAAGGAAGTTGACGCTGTCGTCGAAGCTGAACCCCTTCAGGCCCTGTTCGTAGAACTGGTAGATCCGCTCCTGCAGGCCGTCCCAGTAGGCGCGTCCCTGCTCGGTCAGCCGCACCAGGCGCGCGCGTCCATCGTCGGGATGGGGTACGCGCAGCACGTGGTTGTCGCGCTCCATGCGCTTGAGCACACCGTCCAGGCTCTGCCGGCTGACGAAGAGGTACTCCGTCAACTGGTTGAAGGAGATGCCCGCTTCGAAGCCGGACCTGGACAGGGCGCCCAGCACCGCCCATTGCACGGTGCTGATGCCCATCTCGTTCTGTACCTGCCGCTGCAGCACGTTGCCGGTCTGGAACAGGCGGAAGAACAGCCGGTTGGGTATGCCCTTGTTCTCGTTCGTGGTCATGTGGATTCCTTGTTGCCCAGCAGCAGTCGGTGGCTGGGACGTCGGCCTGTCCGCCGCGGGCAGACAAGGCGCTATTTCGGTGTGAGTTCCCGCGCGATGATATTTTTCATGATCTGCGCCGTTCCGTCACCGATCTGCAGGCCCAGAACGTCACGCAGACGCTGGGCGAAGGGCAGGTCCTCGCCGTAGCCGGTGTGCCCGTGGGCCAGCAGGCACTGCTTGACCACGTCGAAGGCCAGCTTCGGCGCCCACCATTTGTTCATCGCGGCCTCGGCGTTATGCGGCAGGCCGTTGTCCTTCAGCCACAGCGAGTGGTAGCACTGCAGGCGCGCGGCGTGGACGTAGGTCTGCAGTTCCGCCAGCGGATGGGTCAGGCCCTGGAAGGCCGCCAGTGGCTGGCCGAAGGCCTGGCGCTCGGTCAGCCAGGTCCAGGTTTCGTCGAGGGACTGCTGGGCCAGGGCCAGGCACTGCAGGCCGATCAGCGCGCGGCTGTAGTCGAAGCCCTGCATCACCTGCTTGAAGCCCTTGCCGTCCTCGCCCAGGCGGTGGCTGACGGGCACTTCCACGTTGTCGAAGAAGATCGAGCCACGGCCGATGGCGCGCTCGCCGGCATCATCGAAGCGGGTGGTGCTGATGCCGGGCAGGTCCATGGGCACCAGGAAGGCGCTGATGCCGCTGGCGCGCTGCTCCGGGGTGCCGGTGCGGGCGAAGACCACGGCGACGTCGGCCTGGTCGGCCATGGAGATGGAGGTCTTCTCGCCGTTCAGCACGTAGACATCACCCTTGCGCTCGGCCTTCAGGCGCAGGCTGGCGGCATCGGAGCCGCCGCTGGGCTCGGTCAGGGCGATGCAGACGATCTTGCGTCCGGCGGTGATTTCGTGCAGCCACTCACGGGCGAGTTCGGGGGCGGCGTGCTGGGCGATGATCTGGCCATTGAGCGAGGT
Source organism: Pseudomonas sp. GCM10022186 (assembly GCF_042656385.1). Taxonomy (NCBI): domain Bacteria; kingdom Pseudomonadati; phylum Pseudomonadota; class Gammaproteobacteria; order Pseudomonadales; family Pseudomonadaceae; genus Pseudomonas; species Pseudomonas sp. GCM10022186. Next base: position 8,704 of record NZ_JBHSOU010000018.1, on the reverse strand, counting down.
CAGTAGCGGGATGTAGCCGACATTGAAGTCGCCCCGGGAAATCTCCTCGATGATCAGGCCGGCCGTGACGCAGTCCAAGCCGCTGCCGCCATACTCTTCCGGCAGCTCGCCGCCCAGCAGGCCCATCTGGCCCATCTGCTCGATGACCGAGCGCTCGATCTCGCCGGCCTGGTCGCGCTTCTTGTAGCCGGGCGCCAGGACCTCGGCGCTGAAGCGGGCAACGCTTTCACGGATGGCGTTCTGGTGTTCGTTGAATGCGAAGTTCATGTCTCTCTCCGGGCCGGTTCGGCGCGAGGCAGTGATGGCCCCGCCCGGGAAGCGTGCGGGCGGGGCAGGCGGTCAGCGGTAGAACTTGCGGAAGTCCGGCTTGCGCTTTTCCTTGAATGCGGCAACGCCTTCCTTGGATTCCTCGGTGTCGTAGTACAGGGACAGCGCCTGCATCCCCAGGCCGCCGATGCCGGCGATGTTCTCGCTGTCGGCGTTGAACGAGCGCTTGGCGATGGACAGGGCGGTGGGGCTCTTCTCGAGGATTTCGTCGCACCACTTCTGCACTTCTTCATCCAGCTGCTCGTGGGGCACCACGGCGTTCACCAGGCCCCATTCCAGCGCCTGCTGGGCGCTGTACTTGCGGCACAGGTACCAGATCTCGCGGGCGCGCTTCTCGCCGATCACCCGCGACAGGTAGGCGGTGCCGAAGCCGGGGTCCACCGAGCCGACCTTCGGCCCGACCTGGCCGAACACGGCCTTGTCGGAGGCGATGGACAGGTCGCAGACCACGTGCAGCACATGGCCGCCGCCGATGGCGAAGCCGTTGACGCGGGCGATCACCGGCTTGGGTACTTCGCGGATCAGGCCCTGCAGCTCTTCCACCGGCAGGCCGATCAGGCCCCGGCCGTCGTACTGGCCTTCATGGGCGCCCTGGTCGCCGCCGGTGCAGAAAGCCTTGTCGCCGGCGCCGGTGAAGACGATGACGCCGATGGCCTTGTTCCAACCGGCGCGGTTGAAGGCGTCGATCAGCTCCATGCAGGTCTGGCCGCGGAAGGCGTTGTAGCGCTCCGGACGGTTGATGGTGATGGTGGCGACGCCGTCTTTCTCTTCGTACAGGATGTCTTCGTAGTTCATGTGCTCTCTCCTGGATTCCTGGGCCGATCAGCCGGCCATGGTCAGTCCGCCGGACACGCTGATGACCTGTCCGGTGATGAAGTCGGCATCGTCGCTGGCCAGCAGGGCGATGATCCCGGGGTAGTCCTCCGGCTGGCCGAGGCGGCGCATCGGCACGGCGTTCCTGAAGGCTTCCAGCAGTTTTTCCGGGTTGTTCGAGGTGGCCGCGACGCTCTTCAGCAGCGCGGTGTCGGTGGGGCCCGGGCAGACCACGTTGAAGTTGACGCCCTTGGTCGCCAGCTCGCGGGCCAGGGTCTTCGACAGGCCGATCAGGCCAGCCTTGCAGGCGGCGTATACGGCCTCGCCCGAGGAACCCACGCGGGCGGCGTCGGAGGCGACGTTGATGACCTTGCCGCCACCGGCTTCGAGCATCTTCGGCAGCACCACGTGGTGCATGTTCAGGGCGCCGGTGAGGTTGATGGCGATCAGCTGTTCCCACTGCTGCGGCTCGGTCTTGAGGAAGGGCAGGAAGCGGTCGAAGCCGGCGTTATTGACCAGCACGGTGGGCGTGCCCAGCTCCTCTTCGATGGCGGCCACGGTGTTGACGATGGCGGCGTAGTCGGTGATGTCGGCGGCGTAGGCGCGGGCCTTGCCGCCTACCTCGCTCACCAGGTCGGCGGTGGCCTGTGCCGCGGCGGCGTCACGGTCCAGTACGGCGACCTTGCAGCCTTCCTCGGCGAAGCGCAGGCACACGGCGCGGCCGATGCCGCCGCCACCGCCGGTCACGATCACGATTTTTCCAGTCAGGCCTTTCATGGGGCAGTCCTCTCGATGGTTCGGGATGGGGAGTCAGGAACGCTTGGCCGGTTCCAGGCGGATGGCCTGGGCCTGCTCGCGCAGCTTGAATTTCTGGATCTTTCCCGAAGGCGTGCGGGGCAGGGCCGGTAGCACTTCGAGGTATTCGGGCAGGTAGTTGCGGGTCAGGCGCTGTTCCAGCAGGAAGCCGGTGACTTCCTCCAGCGACAGGCGGGCCTCGGGGTCGTGCAGGGTGACGTAGGCACAGAGGCGCTCGCCCAGGCGCGGGTCGGGGCAGCCCACCAGGGCGACGGCGGAGATCGCCGGGTGCTTGTAGAGCAGGTTCTCGATTTCCACCACCGGGATGTTCTCGCCGCCACGGATCACCACGTCCTTGGTGCGCCCGGTGATGCGGATGTAGCCCTGCTCGTCCATGCGCGCCAGGTCCCCGGTGGCGAACCAGCCGTCGCGGTCCACGCCGTACAGCTCCGGGCGCTTGAGGTAGCCGACGAAGAGGCTGGCGCCGCGGACCATCAGGTGACCTTCCTGGCCGGTGGGCAGCACGTTGCCCTGGTCGTCCTGCACCTCCACCTCCATGAAGGGCAGGGCGCGGCCGTCGGTATGGATGGAGCGTTCGGCCGGATCGTCCGGGCTGGTCATGGTCACCGCGCCGTTCTCGGTCATGCCCCAGGCGGAGACGATGCGCGCGCTCACCGAGTGGCCGGCCTTTTCCACCAGGGCGCCCGGGATCGGGGCGCCGGCGGCGACGAATACCTTGAGCGAGGCGAGCGCGTCGCGCTGCTGTGGTGCTACTTCCACCAGGTCGGCCAGGAAGGGCGTCGAGGCCATGGTGAAGGTGGGACGTTCGGCCTCGGCGACCTTCGCGGCGAAGTTCGGGTCCCAGGTGTCCTGCAGCACGGCGGAGCCGTGGAGGTAGATGGGCATCATCAGGCCATAGAGGAAACCGGTCTGGTGGGCCATGGGCGAGGCCATGAAGACAATGTCCTCGGCGCCCAGGTGCAGCCGTTCGGCATAGGGTCGGACGTTGCTGAACAGGGTGTTGGAGGTGTGCAGCACACCCTTGGGCTCGCCGGTGGTGCCCGAGGTATAGAGCAGCTGCACCACGTCGTCGCCAGCCGGGCGGCGTTCGGCGAACAGCGCACGGGTATCCAGGCGCTCCTCCCAGGGCTGCTCCAGCAGCACCCGGGCGAAATCGGTGGCGCCGTCGCCACCGTCGATCACCAGCACATGGCGCAGGGCCGGCAGCTCGCCGCGCAGGCCGTCGATCATCGCGGCGTAGTCGAAGCCCCGGAAGCACTGGGGAATCACCAGCACGCGGGTTTCGGCGTGGCCGAGCATGAAGCGCAGCTCGCGCTCACGGAAGATCGGCATCAGCGGGTTGAGCACGGCACCGATGCGAACGCAGGCCAGGTGCAGGGCGCTCATCTGCCACCAGTTGGGCAACTGGCAGGACACCACAGCGCCTTTCTCCACCCCCAGGGCGGCGAGGCCGGCAGCCATCCGGGTCACTACCCGGTCCAGCTCGCCGTAGCTCAGCGCATGGCGCTGGCCGTCGCTGACGCGGTAGGCGACCAGGGCCGCCTTGTCGGCGGCGCGGGCAACGGCCTGGTCCAGATAATCTGTAATGATCATGTCATTCCAAGCGCCGGATTCCAGCATTGATAGGCGCCGCTCAGGCGGCATTTCGGTGCGCATCGTCATGGGTTTTACCCTTCATCGCTATTGTTATTCGTGGTTTCACGTGGATCGTGCTGCGATGGGGCCGACAATACGCGCCTCAAAATTATTATGTCAACATGTTGTCTTTGTTTTTGTCGGTGGATAGACTCGGTCCCAGATCGGCCCAGCCGGGCCTTGCCTGGAAACGGAATCACGCGGAGGACGCGCCATGAGCTACAGCACCATCCTGGTCGAGCGGCATGAGTCGGTAGGGCTCATCACCCTCCATCGCCCGCGGGTACTCAATGCCCTGAACGGGCAACTGATGACGGAGCTGGGCGAGGCGCTGCGCGCCTTCGAGGGCGACCGCGGCATCCGCGCCATGGTCATCACCGGAAGCGACAAGGCGTTCGCCGCCGGCGCGGATATCGCCGAGCTGCGGGACAAGGCCTTCGCCGACGTCTACCTGGAGGATTTCGTGACGGCCAACTGGGAAGAGGTGACGCGCTGCCGCAAGCCGGTGATCGCGGCGGTCCGTGGCCTGGCGCTGGGCGGCGGCTGCGAACTGGCGATGATGTGCGACCTGATCATCGCCGCGGACGACGCACGCTTCGGCCAACCGGAAGTCAAGGTCGGCACCCTGCCGGGGGCCGGCGGCACCCAGCGCCTGACCCGCGCCATCGGCAAGGCCAAGGCCATGGACCTGTGCCTGACCGGGCGCCTGATGGACGCGCAGGAGGCGGAGCGCTGCGGGCTGGTCAGCCGTGTGGTGCCGGCCGGCCGGGTGCTGGACGAGGCGCTGCAGGTGGCGACGCAGATCGCCAGCCTGTCGGAGGTGGCGGTCAAGCTGAACAAGGAGGCGGTGGGCCGCGCCTTCGAAACCAGCCTCGCCGAAGGGGTGCATTTCGAGCGGCGCCTGCTCCACGCGAGCTTCGGCAGCGAGGACCGCAAGGAAGGCATGAGCGCCTTCCTGGAAAAGCGCCGGCCGGTCTGGCGCCACCGCTGATCCACCTTTCGATCCGCACTACAACAACAAGCGCAGGCCGCGAGCCTGCAGGAGCGGCCAGATGTCATCTTTCGTGAGCCTGGCGCGGGAGGGCAGCGTCGCTGTCATCCGCGTCGACAACCCGCCGGTGAATGCACTGTCCCAGCCGGTGCGGGCCGGGCTGCTGCACGCCTTCGTCGAGGCCGGGCAGGACCCCGCCGTCGAACTGATCCTGCTGGTTTGCGCCGGCCGGACCTTTATCGCCGGTGCCGATATCCGCGAGTTCGGCCAGCCGCCCCAGGCGCCGCTGCTGCCCGAGGTCACCCTGGTCATCGAGAACTGCGCCAAGCCGAGCCTGGCGGTGCTGCATGGCTCTGCCCTCGGTGGCGGCCTGGAAGTGGCCATGGCCTGCCATTACCGCATCGCCCGCCGCGACGCCCGCGTCGGCCTGCCGGAGGTGAAGCTGGGGCTCTTGCCCGGCGCCGGTGGCACCCAGCGACTGCCGCGCCTGGCCGGCATCGAGCTGGCGCTGGAAATGATCCTGGGCGGTGATCCCATCACGGCCGATGCGGCATTGCAGCACGGCATAGTCGACGAGCTCTTCGACGGCGAGCCGCTGGCGGCCGGGCTGGCTTGCGCCGTTGAGCTGCTGGCGCGCGGTGCCGGCCCACGGCGCACCGGCCAGGCCGTCGTGCCTGCCCCACAGTACGGCGATCACACCGCTCTGCTGGCGGCCCGGCGCGCCGAGGTTCGCGCCCGGCAACCCGAGGCGTTTTCCCCGCCACGCTGCATCGACGCCATCGAGGCGGCCATAAGCCTGCCGCTGGAGCAGGGCCTGCGCCGCGAGCGCGAGTTGTTCCTGCAATGCCTGGGGTCGCCCCAGCGCGCGGAGCTGGTGGCCCGCTTCTTCGCCGAGCGCGAGGCGGCCAGGACCGGGCGCCCGTCCGCCGACCAGCCGAAGACCCATTGAGGCATCCATCGAGGGTATCCCCATGAATATCGAGTTCACCCCTGCCGAACTGGCATTCCGCGACGAGGTGCGCGACTTCCTCGCCCGCGAACTGCCGGCCGATATCGCCGCCAAGGTCCGGCTGGGCAAGCACCTGTCCCGGGACGACCACCAGCGCTGGCAGAGAATCCTCTCCCGCCGTGGCTGGTACGCCGCGAACTGGCCGGTGGAGCACGGCGGCACCGGCTGGAGCCTGGTGCAGCGCCATATCTTCGAAGAGGAATGCGCCGCCTTCGGTGCGCCGCGACTGGTCTCCTTCGGGGTCAACATGGTGGCGCCGGTGATCATGAAGTTCGGCACCGCCGAGCAGCAGGCGCATTACCTGCCGCGCATCCTTTCCGGCGAGGACTGGTGGTGCCAGGGCTATTCGGAGCCCGGCGCGGGTTCGGACCTGGCCAGCCTGAAGACCCGTGCCGCGCGCGAGGGCGACCACTATGTGGTCAATGGCCAGAAGACCTGGACCACCCTCGGCCAGCACGCCAACCGCATCTTCTGCCTGGTGCGCACCGACCCGGAGGCGCAGCAGCAGCGGGGAATTTCCTTCCTGCTGATGGACATGGACAGCCCCGGCATCAGCGTGCGGCCGATCATCACCCTCGACGGCGATCACGAAGTCAACGAGGTGTTCTTCGACAACGTGAAAGTGCCGGTGGCCAATCGCGTAGGCGAGGAGAACCAGGGCTGGACCTGCGCCAAGTTCCTGCTCACCCACGAGCGCACCGGCCAGGCCGGCATCGCCCATTCCAAGGCGGCCCTGGCTCAGCTCAAGCGCGTGGCTTCGACGGAGAGGCGTGGCGGGCGACCGCTGATCGACGACCCGCTGCTGCGGGTGCAGATCGCCGAAGTGGAAATGCAGTTGATGGCCATCGAGATGAGCACGCTGCGCATCCTGGCGTCGGTCCAGGGCGGCGGGGTGCCGGGCGCGGAAAGCTCGATCCTGAAGATCAAGGGCTCGGAGATCCGCCAGGCCATCAGCCACCTACAGCGCAAGGTGCTGGGGGTGCATGCGCTGCCGTTCCTGGAAGAGGAGCTGGCGCACGCCGAGGTCATCGAGCCCTTGCACGCCGACTACAGCGCCGGCCCGGCCAGCCAGTACTTCAACCTGCGCAAGCTGTCCATCTACGGCGGCTCCAACGAAATCCAGAAGAACATCATCGCCAAGATGATCCTCGAACTCTAAGGAGGCCCCATGGACTTCACTCTCAACGAAGAGCAGCAGATGCTGCAGGACACCGTGGCCCGCCTGGCCCGGGACCGCTACGGATTCGAGCAGCGCGAGGGTTTCTACCGCAGCGAGGCGGGCTTCAGCCGGGACTTTTGGCAACAGCTCGGGGAGCTGGGCATTTGTGCGGTGCCCCTGGCGGAGGAACATGGCGGCCTGGGCGGCGGCGGGGTGGACACCTATCTGGTGATGACGGAGCTGGGGCGCAATCTCTGCCTGGAGCCTTACCTGCATTCCCAGGTCCATGGCGCTGGCCTGCTGCAGCAATTGGGCAGCGACGCCCAACGTGCCGAGCTGCTGCCGCGCGTGGCCGCGGGTGAGCTGCAACTGGCGGTGGCCCTCGAGGAAAGCCAGAGCCATTACCAGTTGCACGATGTGCAGACCCGTGCCGAGCCCTGTGTCGGTGGCTGGCGTTTGACCGGCGCCAAATGCGTGGTGGTCGGTGGGGACAGTGCGGACCTGATTCTGGTGTCGGCGCGCACTTCGGGGGCGGCGCTGGACGAGGCGGGCATCAGCCTGTTCCTGGTGGACCCGACGGCCTCCGGCGTGAAGCGCCGCAGCTACCCCTGCATCGATGGTCCGCGCGCCTGTGAGCTGCGCCTGGATGGCGTGGTGGTCGGCGAGAACCGCCTGCTCGGTGCGCTCGGCAAGGCCCTGCCAGCGCTGCGCTACCAGCAGGGGCGGGCCATCGCTGCCCAGTGCGCCGAAGCCCTCGGCAGCATGCAGGAATCCTTTCGCCTGACCCTGGACTACCTGAAGACCCGCAAGCAGTTCGGTGCTCCCATAGGCAAGTTCCAGGTGCTGCAGCACCGCATGGCCGACATGCGCGGCGAACTGGAACTGGCCACCTCCATGGCCATCCTCGCCGCCTGCGTGGCGGATGACCCGGACAGCGAAGAGCGCAGCCGGCGCCTGGCGGCGGCCAAGTTCATCGTCACCCGTGCCGCCCGTTTCATCGCTGAGCAGGCCATCCAGCTGCACGGCGGCATCGGCATGACCTGGGAGTACAGCCTGTCCCACCACGCCAAGCGCCTGGTGATGCTGAGCCATCAGCTGGGTGACGACGATCACCACCTGCAGGCGTACGCCGAATTGCTCCGTTGCGCCTGAACCCCTATTTCGACCTGACACAGGAAAACAAGATGAAGGTACTGGTCCCGGTAAAACGCGTGGTCGATTACAACGTCAAGGTTCGCGTCAAGGCGGACCACTCCGGCGTCGACCTCGCCAATGTGAAGATGGCGATGAACCCCTTCTGCGAGATTGCCGTGGAAGAGGCGGTCAGGCTGAAAGAAAAAGGCGTGGCGAGTGAAATCGTCGTCGTCACCATCGGCCCGAACACCGCTCAAGAGCAACTGCGCACCGCCCTGGCCCTGGGCGCCGATCGCGCGATCCTGGTGGAATCCAGCGACGAACTGAACTCCCTGGCGGTGGCCAAGCTGCTGAAAGCCGTGGTCGACCAGGAACAGCCGCAGCTGGTGATCCTCGGCAAGCAGGCCATCGACAGCGACAACAACCAGACCGGCCAGATGCTCGGCGCCCTCACCGGCTATGCCCAGGGCACCTTCGCCTCCAAGGTCGAAGTCGCCAGCGACCAGGTCCAGGTCACCCGCGAGATCGACGGCGGCCTGCAGACCGTGGCGCTGAAGCTGCCGGCGATCGTCACCACCGACCTGCGCCTGAACGAGCCGCGCTACGCGTCGCTGCCGAACATCATGAAAGCCAAGAAGAAGCCGCTGGACCTGGTCACCCCGGACGCCCTGGGCGTTGCCACCGCGTCCACCGTATCGATCCTGAAAGTCGAAGCCCCGGCTGCCCGCAGCGCGGGGGTCAAGGTCAAGTCGGTGGCCGAACTGGTCGACAAACTCAAGCACGAAGCGAAGGTGATCTGAGATGGCTGTCCTGGTAATCG
>NZ_JBHSOU010000017.1:0-66343 GCF_042656385.1 Pseudomonas sp. GCM10022186 | reverse complement strand
CGCTTCCGGTGCCGATGAACGCCTGAGCGCGAAGCGATCAGGCAGGGGCGCAGGGCGGGGGCCGGGGGAGAGGGAGGTGTCAGACTGGTGCGGAGACCTGAAAGTCCCGTACTAGAGACTTCTATTCGGTCCTGCAACAGCTAACGCAGACATAGCCAATTCATTCGCCAAGGGCGGCGCAGCTGCCCCAATGGACGTCCGCAGGGCAGGCCTTCGGCCTGCTTGGCGAATGAATTCGCCCCTACAACGCTCAATCAACCTCCGCACAGGGCCTTCAGTCGCTCCACCAGTTCTGCCCCTGCACTGCCCAATCCCGCCCGCCCATAAAGCGCCAGGCGCAATCCCTGGATCTCCGGCAATCCTTCTTCCTCTCCCAGCAACCGATGCTCCGGCCCCAGCACCCGCAGCGGTAGCAGGCTCACCCCCAGTCCCGCCGCCACCGCCGCGCGCACGCTGGCCAGGCTGGCGCTGGAATAGGCGATGCGCCAGCGCCGGCCCTGCACGTCCAGGCCATGGAGCATCTCGTTGCGGTACAGGCCACCGGGTGGGAATACCACCAGGGGCAGGGGTTCGCGGCCATAGGCGCGGCGGCTGGCGCTGTCCACCCAGGCCAGGGGTTCCGGCCAGGAGGCCAGGCTGTCGCCGCCGTCGCCCATGCGCTTGACCAGCAGCAGGTCGAACTCGCCGCCCTGGTACAGGCGCAGCAGTTCCGGGCTGAGGCCGCTGGTCACCTCTAGGCGCACGGCGGGGTGGGCGGCGGAGAATTCCGCCAGGACCGGCATCAGGCGCTCGGCCGCGAAGTCCTCCGGCACACCCAGGCGCAGCACGCCGCTGCCGGGCTGGTGGCGCAGCACTTCTGCGGCTTCCTCCTGTAGCGCGAGAATGCGCCGGGCATAGCCCAGCAGCTGTTCCCCCTCCGGTGTGGCCACCACCTGGCGCTGGCTACGGTCCAGCAGGCGGCAGCCAAGACTTTCCTCCAGCCGGCGCAGCTGCTGGCTGACGGTGGACTGGGTGAGGTGCAGCCGTTCCGCCGCGCGGGTGAAATTGCCGCAGTCGGCCACGGCCACGAAGCTGCGCAGGAGGAGGGGATCGAACATGGATGTATTCCGAGTGCCACTGGTCTGCATGGTTATATTTAATTTCAGAATACCTGACCAGCCGGACATAATTCTGCGCATTCGTCGCCGATCCGGCGCCCGCTGATTGATGGAGCAACCCCATGTCTGAAGATCACAACTATCTGCAACAGGCCGTGGAACTGGCGCGGCAGAACGTGGAGCAGGGCGGTCGTCCCTTCGGCGCGCTGCTGGTGCGCGACGGCCAGGTGCTGGCCAGTGCGGTGAACGAAATCCACCTGACCCAGGACCCGACCTGCCACGCCGAACTCCAGGCCATCCGCACCGCGAGCCGGCAATTGGGACCGCGCCTGGATGGCTGCGTGATCTACGCCAGCGGCCAGCCGTGCCCCATGTGCCTGGCGGCCATGCACCTGTGCGGCGTCAGCCGCGTGGTGTTCGCCGCGGCCAATGCCGAGGGCGAACCCTTCGGCCTGTCCACCGCCGCTGTCTACCAGCAGATGGCCCTGCCGCTGGAGGCGCAGAAGCTGGACATCCGGCACCTGCCGCAAGCGGCCATGAAGGAGATCTACGCCCGCTGGCAGGCCCTGTATGCCGCACGCTGACCGTTTCGAAAACCTGGCCGGCTGGGCGCTGCTGATAGTCCTCGGCCTCAACCTGCGGCCCATCCTCGCCTCGGTCAGCCCCTTGCTCGCGGATATCCGCAGCGCCACCGGCATGGGCTTCCAGACCGCGGCGCTGCTCACCACCCTGCCGGTGATCTGCATGGGCCTGGTGGCGCTGCTGAGCAACCGCCTGGGCGGTCTGGGGGAGCGCCGCGGCATCGGCCTGGGGCTGGCGCTGATCGCCGGCGCCTGCCTGGTTCGGCTGCTCTGCGGCCAGGCCGGGCCGCTGCTGGCCACCGCCTTGCTGGGGGGCGCCGGGGTGGCGCTGATCCAGGCGCTGCTGCCGGCGGTGATCAAACGCCGCTTCGAAGGCCGGGTGGCCCTGGCCATGGGCGTCTATTCGGCATCCCTGATGAGCGGCGGCGGCCTGGCGGCGCTGTTCAGCCCGCTGCTGGCCCATCGCTTCGAACACTGGCAGGCGGGCCTCGGCCTGTGGCTGGTGCCGGCGTTGCTGGCCCTGGCTCTCTGGCTGTCCCGACCCGTGCCCGGCGCCGCGCCGACGACGGTCGGTCGGGCGGCAAGCTTCCTGCGCGACCGCCGCGCCTGGCTGCTGGCGCTGTATTTCGGCCTGGTGAACTGCGGCTACATGAGCATGGTGGCCTGGCTGCCGGCCTACTATCAGCAGCTGGGTTGGACCCCGACCCGCAGCGGTTCGCTGCTGGCCTTCATGACCATCTTCCAGGTGCTGGCGGCGTTGGCCATGCCCGCCCTGGCCCATCGCAGCAGCGACCGCCGCCCCTTGCTCGCGGTGAGCCTGCTGGCCCAGGCGGTAGGCTATTGCGGCCTGCTCTGGGCACCGCTGGGCCTGTCCGCCCTCTGGGTGGCGCTGATCGGCTTCGGCCTCGGCGCCTGCTTCGCCCTCAGCCTGATCCTCACCCTCGACCACCGCCGCGACCCCCGCGAGGCCGGCCAGCTGGCGGCCTTCGTGCAAGGCGTGGGGTTCCTGATCAATGCCGTTTCCCCCTGGCTCAGCGGCTGGTTGCGGGAGCTGACCGGCGGCTTCATCAGCGCCTGGCTGGTGCTGCTGGTGGGCGTGCTGTTGATGCTGGGGGTGACGCGGCTGTTCAGCCCGGCCAGTTACCGGCCGGCAACCCGCCAGGCGCAGGTTCCCGAATTGGCGTAGGGCGAACCCGAAGGGCCACTACGGCGAAGGAACGAACGCAGGGACAAGTTCCCGGATGTAGGGTGGAAAGCGCTTCTTCTTTCCACCTTCTGAGTTCGTGCCGCCTCCGCAGGTGGATCGATGAAGCGTGATCCACCCTACTTGGCTGCATTGCAACCCGATCACGCATGATTTCGCCCCACCAGGTAGCGATCGCCCCTGATAACCGGTCCCGCACACCGCGCCAACTGCGGCTATACCACTGGAAAGGCCCCACAAGCGGCACCAGCCGCGGACTCGAGGGCCTGTTCGGGAGAACCGCATGCCAGAAACTGCCAGAACCGCGATTGTCACCGGGGCTTCCCGGGGCATAGGCGCCGCCATCGCCCGGCGCCTGGCCGCCGAGGGCATCCAGGTGGTGGTCAATTACGCCTCGCGGCCGGAAGCTGCCGAACAAGTGGTGGAGGATATCCGTCGAGCGGGCGGGAGGGCCTATCCGGTGCTCGCCGATGTCAGCGACCCGGTGGCGGTCGCCGTGCTCTTCGACCAGACGGAAGTGGAGTTCGGCGCCGTCGATATCCTGGTGAACAACGCCGGGGTGATCCAGCCCGGCCTGGTTCCCCTGGCCGCCACCGACATGGCGCTTTACGACCGCCTGTTCGCCATCAATACCCGCGGCACCTTCAACACCCTCAAGCTCGCCGCCACGCGATTGCGCTCCGGCGGGCGCATCGTCAACCTGTCCAGCAGCGTGGTCGGGCTCGGCTTGCCGGGGTACGCCATCTACGCCGCGTCCAAGGCCGCCGTGGAAACCATGAGCGCCATCTTCGCCCGCGAGCTGCGCGGGCGAAACATCTCGGTCAACTGCGTGGCGCCCGGGCCCACGGCGAACAATCTGTTCCTCGAGGGCAAGCCGCCGGAACTGGTCGAGCGCCTGACCAAGCAGGCGCCCCTGGAGCGTTTGGGCAACCCCGAGGACATCGCCAACCTGGTGGCCTTCCTGGTCGGGCCCGAGGGCGCCTGGGTCAATGGCCAGACACTCAGGGTCAACGGCGGGATCATCTAGGTACGTACAGTGCCTGCGCTCGACGACTTTTCGTACGGACCGGGCGCCGCTACGCCCAGCAGGTTTTCCGCCTGTTCCAGCAGGTCTTCCAGGAGGAAATCGTCCGCGTCGGGCTCCAGTGCCACGGCATTGCCGAGCCGGCCGGTGGCGACCAGGCGCACGTGGTCGCCGTCGCGCTCCACCCGATGCTCGCCGCCGCAGGCCCGGCAGTAGACCAGCGAGCCGCTCGGCTGGCTGTGCCTGACCACTATGATCGGCCCGCACTCCGGGCAGGCCTGCAGCGGAATGTGCGGTTCGCTGTGGCCGATTATGTGGTCCAGGGCACCGCGTTCGCCCAGGGTGATCAGGTGTTCGCCGCATTCCCGGTCGAACTGGCTGCCCAGGTATTCGGCGATGATGTCCAGCGCCGAGGCGATCGGCATCGCCCTGCGATAGGGGCGCGTGCTGGTCATGGCGTCGAAGGCGTCGGAAACGCCGACTATCCGCGCCTCCAGGGGAATGGCTTCGCCACGCAGGCCTTGCGGGTAGCCGCGGCCGTCGGGGGTCTCGTGGTGCATCAGCACCGCCGGCAAGACCAGCACGGCGAGGGGATGCCCGCTGAGCAACCGCTGGCCCACTTCGGGGTGGGTCCGCATGATTTCGTACTCATGCTCGTCCAGCCGGCCCGGCTTGTTCAGCACGGCGTCGGGTACGCCTATCTTGCCGAGGTCGTGGAGAAACCCGCCGAGGGTGATGCGTGCCACCTCGGACGGCGGCAGGCCGAGGTCCACGGCCAGTAGCTGGGAGAACTGGGAAACGCGCCAGAGATGCCCGCCGGTGTAGGCATCCCGTGCCTCCACCAGGGCGGCCATCAGGTAGAGGCTCTTGAGCAGCGGGTGGATGGCGCTGGCGGGGATTGCCGGGAGTGGCCGGTAACCAGGAGTGTTCATCAGGTGTTCCTCCGCTGGGGATGGGGGTGGAACAGCATGTGATCGGCCTTCCTGATTACCCCCGGCGGCGCGTCTTGGGAAGCGCGCTTCATCGGCTGGTGCCGACCATCGCCAAAGCGTCCGGAGCCGCGCTGCGGGTGCCATGCTGGAACAGGACAGGAGGGCAGCCATGAACGGTTATCAGCTCACGCTCTACACCCAGCAGAACCGCCGCCACCAGGGCAAGATGCTGGCGGACTGGGTAGTCGGTCTGGCCATGGACATGGGCCTGCGCGGTGCCACCCTGGTATCCGGCATCGAGGGTTTCGGCCACACGAAGCATTTTCACTCCCACCACTTCTTCGAGATGGCCGACCAGCCGATGCTGATCCTCATGGCCCTCAGCGAAGCCGAGTGCGACGCCTTCCTCAAGCGCCTGGAGGAGGAGGGCGTGACGCTGTTCTACGTCAAGGTGCCCGCCGAGTTCGGCCTGCTCGGCCCTCCGGTGGATGCCTGAGCCCGGGCTCTGCGACAATCGCCCGTCCGTTCGCTCCCAAGGCCGCCCGATGAATCCTGAAGACCTGCTGCTCCTGGTCACCCGCGAAATGCCCTACGGCAAGTACAAGGGCCGCCTGATCGCCGACCTGCCCGGCCACTACCTCAACTGGTTCGCCCGCGAAGGCTTCCCCAAGGGCGAGCTCGGCCGGCTGCTGATGCTGATGCAGGAGATCGACCATAACGGGTTGAAGCCGTTGCTGGAGCCCCTTCGGCGAAAATGACGGCCCATTCCTTGTAGGGGCGAATTCATTCGCCAAGGGCGGCGAAGCTGCCCCGTGCGGACCCGAGGGGCAGGCCTTCGGCCTGCTTGGCGAATGAATTCGCCCCTACATATGTATTCGCCCCCGCAGCACCTGCTTCCGCCATTTCCGTCCGATAACCGCCCACCCCGCCGCACCTCCTTCCCGCCGCAACCGCTCTAGCCCGAGAGCGCCCGCGATTGTTCTCGATTCGCAAACACTCATATCGCCGAAAGCGGAATTGTTGCAGGGGTAGGGCGCTTGTAGCTTGCGACCCAGCCGGACGGCCCGCCCGCACTGCCAGCGGGGCCCGTCACGGCATCAGGCTGACTAATAACAACAAGGTAGCTGCCATGTTCCGTCGCAAGCATCTTCCCGCGTCTTCCCTGGTCGCCCCGGTCCTGGCGGCCGCCGCGCTGTTCCCCGCATTCACCCAGGCCGCCGAGCCGGGGCCGTCCGGTTCGCTGTTTCGCAGCGCCTTCGGCGACGGCCTGGAGCAGGACCATGGCATCAAGGTCCACGGCTGGGCCCAGGCCGGCTGGATCTACAACGACAACGGCAGCGATGACGTGAGCAAGCAGGCCTTCTTCAACAACGACGAAGGCTTCAACCTCAACCAGTTCGCCCTGGCCATCGAGAAAACGCCCAAGGGCAATGTGGTCGGTCGCGTCGGTCCGTTCCCGGGGCCCATGCCGCAGGAGGCCGACTGGGGCTTCAACGTCACCGCGCTGTACGGCAAGGACGCGCGCTTCTTCAAGACCTACGGCTTCGACGAGGACCTGGGCGTCAACCGCTCGGCCGATGCCAACGACGAGAACTTCAACATCGCCCAGGCCTACCTGGACTTCTACATCCCGGTGCTGGGCGGCTCCAACCTGATGCTCGGGGTGTTCCACACGCCGCTGGAGAACGAGATCGGCTTCGCCCTGGGCAGCCCCGCGCCGGCGGATTTCTACAGCCACACCTACTCCTTCATGCACGGCCCGGCCAAGCACACCGGCGCGCTGTACTCCTTCAAGCTGCCCCAGGAAGAGGGCGGCAGCATGCTCGGCTTCGAGCTGGGCGTGGTGCAGGGCTGGAACAACATGCAGGACCCCAACGGCGATCCGGACGTGATCGCCAACCTGCGCTGGCGCTCGGCGGACTTCCGCACCTGGGTGGACTGGGAAAACATCTACGGCAACGGCGCCGGCGACAGCTTCGCCGAGTGCGCCTGCGGCTCGCCGATCCCCGCCGGCAGCGATGACCAGGACCTGACCCGCTACGCCTCCTACCTGACGGTTTCCCAGGTGCTCGACGAGCGCAACCGGGTCGCCGTGGAGTTCAACTACGGCCAGCAGGAGGACGCGGCCTTCGCCGCCTTCGCCGACAAGGGCAACGCCCATTGGTACGGCGCCGACTTCAACTGGTACCACCGCCTGGCCGATGACCTGATGTGGAACAGCCGCGCCGAGTGGTTCCACACCGACGCCCCGGTGCATGTGGTGATGGCCAATATCGACCCGCAGACCGGCATTCCCGACCCGAGCTGGGGCAGCTTCTACGGCTTCACCACCAACCTGGCCTGGACCCCGGTGCCCAACGTCCGCCTGCGCCCCGAGCTGCGCTACGACATCCACAGCGGCAGCGGCCGCGATGCCTTCGGCGACGGCCGCGAGGATCGCCAACTGATCGGTTCCTTCGACGTCACCGTCTTCTTCTGATCCGCCACCCTCCCACTGCCATCCCGGCCGGGCCTGCGCCCTGGCCGGTACGAGGTATCCACCATGGACAACGACAAGAAATTCCTCGGTGCCGGGCTGTCCCGGCGTGATTTCCTGCGGGCCAGCGGCGTCGTGGCTGGCGGCTCGCTGCTCGCAGGCCTTTCTTCCGGGCCGCTGCTGGCGGCGGAGAAGGTCATCCGCATCGGCTACGTCAGCCCCCGGACCGGTCCGCTGGCGCCTTTCGCCGCGGCGGATGCCTACATCATCGAGAGCCTGGCCTCGGTGCTGAAGAACAGCATCACCGTCGGCGGCCAGCGCTGCCGCCTGGAGGTGATCGTCAAGGACAGCCAGTCCAACCCGAACCGCGCTGCCGAAGTGGCCAACGAACTGATACTCGAAGACGGCGTCGACCTGATGCTGGTGTCCTCCACCCCGGAGACCACCAACCCGGTGTCGGACCAGTGCGAGATCAACGAGATCCCCTGCATCTCCACCGTGGCGCCCTGGCAGCCCTGGTTCTTCACCCGCGGCGGCAAGCCGGACGAAGGCTTCCAGTGGACCTACCACTTCTTCTGGGGCCTGGAGGATGTGATCGCCACCTACACCGCCATGTGGGGCGGCATGGGCAGCAACAAGGTGATCGGCGGCCTGTTCCCCAACGACGGCGACGGTAACGCCTGGGGCGATAACAAGCTGGGCTTCCCGCCGGTGCTGGCGCAGAAGGGCTTCCAACTGGTGGACCCGGGCCGCTTCCAGAGCCTGACCGACGACTTCTCCGCGCAGATTTCCGCGTTCAAGAAGGCCGAGGCGGAGATAGTCACGGGCGTGGTCATTCCGCCGGACCTCACTACCTTCTGGACCCAGGCGCGCCAGCAGGGCTTCCAGCCCAAGGCCATGTCGGTGGGCAAGGCGCTGCTGTTCCCCTCGGCGGTGGAGGCCCTGGGCAAGGCCGGGCACAACCTTTCCACGGAAATCTGGTGGAGCCCGAGCCACCCCTTCAGCTCCTCGCTCAATGGCCTGACCGCCGGGCAACTGGCCGCGCGCTACACCCAGGCCACCGGCAAGCAGTGGACCCAGCCGCTGGGCTTCGTCCATGCGCTGTTCGAGCTGGCGGTGGACATCCTCCAGCGCACCGAGGAAGTGGGCAATCCCGAAGCCACCCGCGACGCGCTGTTGAAGACCGAGCTGAACACCGTGGTCGGCCCGGTGAGCTGGAAGAACGGCCCGGTGAAGAACGTCGCCAAGACCCCGTTGGTGTCCGGCCAGTGGCGCCTCGGCGGGCCCTTCACCTACGACCTGGTGATCACCAGCAACCAGACCGCGCCGCAGATTCCCCTGGGTGGGGAGATGCAGGCGATCACTTACGGCGGTTGAGTCCGAGCGCGGACTCCCTCTCCCTGACGCTTTGTAGGATGGGTTGAGCGTAGCGATACCCATCACTGCGCACCCCGATGGGTATCGCGTAGCTCAACCCATCCTACGGCCCTCTCCTGGATGCAATCCGGGCTACAGCTTCATACAGGTAACGACATATGCAACAACTCCTCGTACTGGAGCAGGTGCACAAGAGCTACGGCTCGGTGAAGGTGACCGACGATCTCAGCCTGGCCCTGGCGCCGGGTGAGGCGCTGGGCATCATCGGGCCCAACGGCGCGGGCAAGAGCACCCTGTTCAACCTGATCGCCGGGGGCGTCGCCGCCGACAGCGGGCGCATCCATTTCCAGGGTGACGACGTCACCCGCGAGCCGGTGTTCAAGCGCTGCCAGCGCGGTATCGGCCGTTCCCACCAGATCCCGCACCCTTTCGTGAAGATGACGGTGTTCGAGAACCTGCTGGTGGGCGCCACCTTTGGTGCCGGGCAGGCCGAAAAGGACAGTAATGCCTGGTGCGCAAACATCCTCGAACTCACCGGCCTGATGAAGAAGGCCAACGCCTTGGCCGGCTCCCTGACCCTGCTGGAGCGCAAACGCCTGGAAATGGCCCGCGCCCTGGCCACCCGGCCGCAACTGCTGCTGCTCGACGAAATCGCCGGCGGCCTCACCGAGCCGGAGTGCCATGAGCTGGTGGGCACCATCCAGGGCATCCACCGCTCTGGTACCGCGATCATCTGGATCGAGCACATCGTCCACGCGCTGCTGGCGGTGGTCGGCCGCCTGGCGGTGATCAACTTCGGCCGCAAGCTGGACGAAGGCGAGCCCCAGGCGGTGATGGCCAACCCCAGGGTGCAGGAAATCTACATGGGCATCGGGAGCTGAGGCCATGCTGACGATCCGCAAGCTGCGCGCCGGCTACGGCGATTTCCAGGCGCTGTTCGACATCGACCTGGACCTGGCCGAGGGCGAGACCCTGGCCATCATCGGTGCCAACGGCGCCGGCAAATCCACCTTTCTGCGTTCGTTGGCCGGGCTGATCCGCAACGACCCCGGCAGCATCCGCTACAAGGGCGAATACATCGGCAGCCTGCCGGCCAACCGCGTGCTGGAGCGCGGCATCGCCCTGGTGCCGGAAGGGCGCAGGTTGTTCCCCTCCCTCAGCGTCGAGGAAAACCTGCTGATCGGCGCCTACAGCAAGCGTCCGGGGCCCTGGAACCTGGCACGCATCTACGCGCTGTTCCCGGTACTGGAGACGCTGCGCAAGCGCCCCGGTACCGCGTTGTCCGGCGGCCAGCAGCAGATGGTCGCCATCGGCCGCGCGCTGATGTCGAGCCCGGGCCTGCTGCTCTGCGACGAGATCAGCCTCGGCCTCGCACCCACCACCATCAAGGACATCTACGCGGCGCTGCCGTCGATCAAGGCCGACGGCACGGCGGTGGTCCTGGTGGAGCAGGACATCAACCAGGCCCTGGCCGTGGCAGACCGCTTCTACTGCTTCCAGGAGGGGCGCGTGTCCCTTTCCGGCAAGCAGGGGGCGGTGGACAAGGAACAGATCAAGGCGGCCTATTTCGGCCTGGCGGAGGCATGACGATGGAATGGCTCAATACCCTGGTGCAGGGCGTGCTGCTCGGCGGCCTCTACGCCATGTTCGCGGTGGGCCTGTCGCTGATGTTCGGCATCATGCGCCTGGTCAACATCGCCCATGGCGACTTCATCGTGCTCGCCTCCTACCTGGCCCTGGTGGTGGCGGAGACCCTCGGCCTGTCGCCGCTGGCCAGCCTGGTGCTGGTGGTGCCGGTGATGTTCGCGGCCGGCTACTGCCTGCAGCGCGGGCTGCTCAACCGCACCCTCGGCAATGACATCCTGCCGCCGCTGCTGGTGACCTTCGGCCTGTCGATCGTCCTGCAGAACGTCCTGCTGGAGTTCTTCAGCGCCGACAGCCGCAAGCTGTCCCAGGGCGAGCTGGAAGTGGCCAGCGTCTCCCTCGGCGGCTTGAGCCTCGGGGTCATGCCGCTGCTGGTGTTCGGCAGCGCGCTGCTGGTGATCGGCGGCCTGCAGCTGCTGTTCTACAGGACCAGCCTGGGGCGCGCCTTCCGCGCTACCTCGGACGACCTGCACACCGCCCAGCTGATGGGCATCGACAACCGCCACATCTTCGGCCTGGCCATGGCCCTGGCGATGGCGGTGGTGTCCATCGCCGGGGTGTTCCTCGCGGTGCGCACCAGCTTCGACCCCAGCGTCGGCCCGGCGCGCCTGCTCTACGGTTTCGAGGCGGTGATCATCGGCGGGCTCGGCAGCCTCTGGGGCACCCTGGCCGGCGGCGTGATCCTCGGTGTCGCCCAGGCGGTGGGGGCGCGCATCGATCCGGGCTGGCAGATCCTCGCCGGCCACCTGGTGTTCCTGCTGATCCTGGTTTTCCGCCCGCGCGGCCTGTTCCCCCGGAGTGTCGACTGATGAATGCGATGAACAATGCCTACCTCGTCCAGCGCAGCACCCGCAGCAGCCAGGTGGGCCTGGCGCTGCTGGGCGTGCTGCTGCTGGTCCTGGCCTCCCTGCCGTTCTGGGCCGACCGCGCGGTGCTGCGCCTGGTGGTGGAGTTCGCCTATTACCTGGCCCTGGCGCAGATGTGGAACCTGCTGGCGGGCTACGCCGGCATGGTTTCGGTGGGCCAGCAGGCCTTCGTCGGCCTCGGCGGCTACCTGCTCTTCGTGCTGGCCGCGCAACTGGGCGTGCCGCCCCTGGCGGCAGTCTTCCTGTCGGGGCTGGTGGTGGCCGTGCTGGCGGTGCCCACCGCACTGGTGCTGTTCCGCCTGCGCGGCGCCTACTTCGCCATCGGCACCTGGGTGGTGGCCGAGGTGTTCCGCCTTGGCCTGGCCCAGGTGGGCAGCCTGGGCGGCGGCTCGGGGCAGAGCCTGCCGGCCGGCATCGTGCGGCAGATCGGCAGCAGCCGCGACGGTCGCGAGATGCTGCTGTACTTCAGCGCCCTGGCCATCGCCGTGGGCGCGGTGGCGGTGGTCTACCTGCTGCTGCGCTCGCGCCAGGGCCTGGCGCTGACCGCCATCCGCGACTCCGAGCCGGCCTCCGGCAGCCTCGGGATCAACGTGTTCCGCACCAAGCTGATGGTCTATGTGCTGGCCGCCGGTTGCACCGGCGTGATCGGCGCGCTGATCTTCCTGCAGAAACTGCGCATTTCCCCGGATGCCGCCTTCAGCGTGCAGGACTGGACCGCGGCGGTGATCTTCATCGTCATCATCGGTGGCATCGGCACCCTCGAAGGGCCGCTGATCGGCACCCTGATCTACTTCGTGCTGCGCAGCTGCTTCGCCGAGTTCGGCGCGCTGTACATGATCATCCTCGGCAGCGTCGCGGTGGCGATGATGCTCAAGGCGCCCCAGGGCGTGTGGGGCCTGGTGAGCGAACGCCTGGGCTGGCAGCTGTTTCCGATGCAGCGGCGGTTGGTCCCCACCCTGTAGGGGCGAATTCATTCGCCAAGGGCGGCGTAGCTGCCCCGTGCGGACCCGAGGGGCAGACCTTCGGCCTGCTTGGCGAATGAATTCGCCCCTACAGTTGAATCATTGCCAGAACCGGGAATACATATGGACCGCCTGCTCAGCATCGAAGCCTTCGTCCGCGTCGCGGAAACCGGCAACTTCGCCAGGGCCGCCCAGCAGCTGGGGGTGACCCGCTCGGTCATCAGCCACCGCATCCAGCAGCTGGAGGATTACATCAGCGCGCCGCTGTTCCACCGCAGCACGCGCCATGTGCGGCTTTCGGAAGTGGGGGAGACCTACTACAAGGAATGCGCGGACATGGTGGCCGGCTTCAACAGCCTCACCGAGCAGATGCGCGACCTGCGCGCCAAGCCCACCGGCAAGTTGCGGGTGCAGATGCTGCCGGGCTTCGCCATCGGCCACTTCGGCAGGCTGCTGGCGGAGTTCACCGAGCTGTACCCGGACATCGAAGTCGACGTGATCGTCAACGACCGGGTGGTGGACCCGATCGAGGAAGGCTTCGACCTGGCCTTCCAGATGTTCCCGCCGCTCGCCGAATCGCTGATCGAGCGCAAGCTGTTTTCCGTGCGCCGGCTGTTCTGCGCCTCGCCGGACTACCTGGAGCGCCATGGCGCCCCCGCCGTGCCGGCGGACCTGCAGGGGCACAAGGTGGCGCTCTACGAGGGCTACCCATCGCGCAACAGGTGGGTGTTCAACGGCATTGATCAGGTGGAGCTCAACCTCACCGGCCAGGTGCGTTCCAACTCAGTGCACCTGCTGCGCGACTACGCCCTGACCGGCACCTGCGTGGTCTGCCTGCCCACCCTGGTGGCCAGCGACGACCTGCTGGCGGGGCGGCTGGTGCCGGTGTTGACCGATTATTCGCTGACGTCCTTCAACTTCTCCGCCGTCTATCCGGCCACCCAGCGCCGGGCGCTGAAGGTGCGCAGCCTGATCGAGTTCCTGGTGGAGCGCATCAGCGACGAGCCGGAATGGGACAGGCCATTGCTGGAGAGGGGATGGGTAAGGGCGTAGGGGCCGTGTTGCTCATACAAGGCGGTGCGGTGTCAGCCGTGTAGGGTGGATAGCGCTTTTCTATCCACCCGCTTGGTTGTGCAAGACACCGATGGTGGAAATCCCCAAAGGGATTTCCACCCTACGCGAACCGAGGTCGCGCCGCGAGCAACGCCAGGGCCGCCACGCAGAAGGCCGCGCCGGCGAGGAAGGTGCTGGCGGCGCCCAGGATCTGCCAGAGCCAGCCGGCCAGCAGGCTGGCCAGCAGCAGCGCGGCGCCGCTGGCCAGGTTGAACAGGCCGAAGGCGGTGCCCTTGAGGTCGGGTGGGGTGGTTTCCGCCACCAGCGCGGCGAGGATGCCCTGGCTGAAGCCCATGTGCAGGCCCCAGAAGGCCACGCCGGCGAGCAGCAGGGCGGGTGAATCAGCCTGCGCCAGCAGCAGGTCGGCGACCACCAGCAGCATCAGGGACGCGGCCAGGAGTCCGGTCGGGCCGATACGATCGGACCATTTGCCGGCGGGGTAGGCCGAGAGCATGTAGACGCCCGCCATCACCACCATCACCAGGGGCACCCAGGTGGGGGAGAAGCCGGCGTCCTGCGCACGCAGCACCAGGAAGGCCTCGCTGAAGCGGGCCAGGCTGAACAGCGCACCCAGCGCCACCACCCACCAGAAGGCCGCTGGAAAACTGCGCCAGGCCCGGAAACGAATCGGCGAGCGCAGGCGCTGGGACGGATGGGGACTGTCGGGTTCCCGCACGCCGACGACGATCAGCCCCACCGATACCAGCGCCGGCAACACGGCGAACCAGAGCACCAGACCGATATCGCCGGCCAGCAGCGTCATCAGCAGGATCGCCAGCAGCGGCCCGAGAAAGGCGCCGACGGTGTCCATGGCCTGGCGCAGGCCGAAGCAGGCGCCGCGGATTTCCGCCGGGGCGACATCGGCGACCAGGGCGTCCCGTGGCGCACCGCGGATACCCTTGCCGATCCGGTCGAGCAGGCGGGCGAGGAGCACCTGTTCGGCGGAGGTGGCGAGGGGGAACAGCGGCTTGGTCAGCGCCGCGAGGCCGTAGCCCAACAACAGCAGCGCCTTGCGCTTGCCGAGCCAGTCGCTGATGGCGCCGGAGAAGACCTTGACGATCAGCGCCGTGGCTTCGGCCAGCCCCTCGATCAGCCCGATGGCGACCATGCTCACGCCGAGGCTGCCCACCAGGAACAGCGGCAGCAGGCTGTGCACCAGCTCGGACGACAGGTCCATGAACAGGCTGACGAAGCCCAGCGCCCAGACCGTGCGCGGGATACTGTGGGTAATGGTGGAAGCGGGCATATCCCTGTCCTGTCGGTCCGGTGTGCCATGCTGGTTTCAGGTTAGGCAAAAAGGCGGCCGGGAGCCTGTGGGGGCGAATTCATTCGAACTTGGGAAACCACGTCCTGAGGACGTGGTCATGAGTCAGCGGCTCTGCCTGTGACGATTCGAATACCCAGGCTAGCAGGATGAAGCCGATGGGGTAGGGTGCGCCGTGCGCACCGGCGGTTCGACGTGGTGCCGAAGCCGATCCCGGAATCGGTGCGCGCAGCGCACTCTAGGGTCCAGGCCAGGCGAACGGGGGCGGTCTTGTGCACGGGGAGGATTCGCCCCCACAAGAAGCAGAGGAGGTGCTCGTCAAGCCTCCTGGTCCAGCTCCGCCAGGCGATAGCCGACGCCGTGGATGGTGTGCAGCAGGGGCTTGTCGAAGGGCTTGTCCAGCACCTGGCGCAACTGGTGGATGTGGCTGCGCAGGCTGTCGCTGTCCGGGCAGTTGTCGCCCCAGAGGGCTTCTTCCAGCACTTCCCGGCGCACCACCGCCGGACTCTTGCGCATCAGGGTGGTGAGCAGCTTGTGGCCGATGGGGTTGAGTTTCAGCGGCTGGCCGGCGCGGGCGGCCTCGAGGGTATCCAGGTCGTAGCTGAGGTCGCTCACTTGCAGCCGGCTCCTGCGCCCGCCGTGGCTGCGGCGCACCACGGCCTCGATGCGCGCCACCAGTTCGGAAAGGGCGAAGGGCTTGACCAGGTAGTCGTCGGCGCCGGATTTCAGCCCGGCCAGGCGATCTTCCAGGGTGTCGCGGGCGGTGAGCATGATGATCGGCGTATCACGCCGGGCATCCTGGCGCAGGCGGTTGCACAGCTGCAGGCCGTCGATGCCGGGCAGCATGATGTCCAGCACGATCAGGTCGTAGTGCTCGGTGGTGGCCAGGTGCAGGCCGCTGAGGCCGTCCTGGGCGCAATCGACGCCATAGCCCTTGAGCTGGAGGTAGTCCAGCACGTTGGCGAGGATGTCGCGGTTGTCTTCGATGATCAGTACGCGCACAACGTTCCCCCTGTCCGGCGGCCTGGCGCCGTTGATGGTCTTTTCACAAGTTGCTCACGCGGCTCCGGGCAGACTGCCCGCGCCCTGGCAGTAAGACGAGGTGGCGAGCCTCAGTTCTTCCTGAAGCGGTAGAAGAGATTGGGCTCGCTGACCACATAGAGGCGGCCCGCGTCGTCGAGGGTCAGGCCTTCCGCCTGGCCCACGCCCCGCTTCAGGTCGCCGAGGTGCCCGAGCAGGGTGCGGAAGCTGACCATCTCGCCGTTCTCGTCCAGTTCGATCACCAGCTTCGATTCATGGCTGAGCACCAGCAGGTGTCCGGTCTTTGCGTCGTAGTGCAGGTCGGAGATGTCCGTGGCGAAGACGCTGCGCTCGATCCAGTCGCTGAGGTCGCGCACCTCGATCCGCAAACTGCCGCCGAGGCTCGCCTTGATGCCCGAGACGGCATAGAGGCTTCGCGGGTCCCGCTCCTTGGCGACGAACAGGCGGTCGTGGGCGGCGTCGTAGGCCACCCCTTCGAAGCCCTTGTTGTGGGCGCTGGAGGCGAGGTTCAGGGCGAGGGTCTGGGCGTTCCGCTTGTCGACGGCCTGGCCCGGCTGCCCGGGGATGCGGAAGAACACCAGCTCCTGGCGGTCTTCGTCGGCCACCGCCACCAGGCCGTCGCCCATGTAGGCCAGGCCTTCGACGTCCTCGAACCCGTTGAGCGGGTATTGCGCAGTGATAGTGCCTTCGCGGTCCAGCTCCAGCAGCTTCATGGGCGTGGCGTTGGTCACGGCCAGCAGGCGCTGCCTGTCCGGGTCGTAGTCGATGGCGGAAAGGTCGTCGGCGATGTCGGCCAGCGGCTGCGCGTCGATTTCCACCCGGTAGTCCGGCAGCCAGACGCTGCGCCCGGCCCATTGCCCGGCGTGCATCTGGCTGGCGAGGTAGTACCAGGCGCGCTCATGCCAGTGGAGCCTGGCGCAGGCCAGCCAGGCCAGAACCAGGGCTGCCAGCGCCAGTCCCCAGAGGCCGAAGGTTTTCAGGCTGTGCGTTGGCTTGAGGTTCATCTGGTTGTGTTCAACGGCACTGTTCATCGGGTTGTCCTGTCTTGCGGGCGAGCGCTGCCGCCGAACCCCGCATCCAGCGGAGTTCGTGGCGGCCATCCGGGCATCAGTCGAGCGGCTGCTTCCAGGCGAAGCGATAAGGCTGCTGTGGGGTGGCGGTGGCGTCGCGGCACTGGCCGTTGTCGGCGTCGGCCTGCACCAGGTACCAGTCTTCGTCGTCGCCATCCCCGATTCGTTTCGCCTTGTCAGGCAAGAAGCAGCGCGGCAGCTCCTCGGGGCGGATCAGCGCGTAGTTGCCGGGGTGGCTGCGCAGCCATTGCGCAGCCTTTTCCGTCTGCTGCGGCGCGACCACACCGAAGTGCACCAGCGGCTGGCGGGCATAGAGCCAGTGGCCTTCGCGCCAATGGGTGAGCATCAGCTCGACGCCGTTGGTGGCCTCGGCCACGTCCTCCATCAGGGTCTGGCGCGGGTTGACCCCCTCCTTGATCGGCTCGACGAAGCCGCGGGCGAACCAGGCGAAGAACCAGAACAGCGCCAGGCCGATGAAGATCTTCCGCCCGCGCGGGCGCTGGGCGAACCAGCGGCGCAACAGCCAGGGCACCAGCGGCGCCATGGCCAGCACCAGCCCGGGCAGGGCGGGGTAGATGTACAGTTTGCGCTTGCCGCTGCTGAGACTGAAGAACAACAGCACCAATATCACCCAGCCGAGCAGCACCAGGTAGCGGCCGTCGTGCTTGGCCAGCTGGCGACGCCAGGCCGGCACCATCCAGGGCAGGGCCAGCACCAGGGGGAGCCAATACTTGGGGATCACGTTGCTGAAGAAGAACCAGAAGGGCTCGCGATGGTGCCAGGCATTGGCGTAGCGATGCGCGGTCTGGCGCAGGAGTATCTCGTCGAGGTAGGCGCGGCTGGCCTCGTCGCCGAACAGCGTCACCTTGATGATCAGCGGCAGCAGCCAGATGCCGATGGCCGCCAGCGCCACCACCAGGCCGAGGAGCCAGGCGCGGCCTTCGCCGGGCATTCGCGCCACGCCGCTCCAGCCACGGCGGACGGCGAACGCGTAGGGGATGAGCATCAGCGCCGGGAGGAAGCCCACGCCCTTGCTGATGATGCCCAGGCCCATGGCGGCGCAGGCGACATAGAACCACCTCCAGGCCGGGCCGAGCAGCAGGTGGCGGACCATGCCGTAGAGGCCGAGGGCGGTCCAGAGCAGGAGGAAACCGTCGATCTGCCCGGCGCGCTGGATACTGTAGGTCTGGTAGGTGGCGAGGAACAGCAGGCCGGCGATCATGCCCACCCGGCGGTTCCACAGGCGCGTGCCCAGGTCGTACAGGCAGGCGGTGGCCAGCATGCCGGCCAGCAGCGCGGGCAGGAACAGGGCGATGGTCGGCGCGACGCCGAGCCGGATCAGCAGGGCGATGGCCCACATGAACAGTGGCGGCTTGTCCGGGTAGATCTCGCCGGCGCGATGGGGAATCAGCCAATCGCCGCCCTGGAGCATTTCCAGGGCCACGCCGAGGAAGCGCTCCTCGTCCACGTTGGACGGATGGCGCATGCCGAGACCCGCGCTGATCATCGCCGCGGCGAGCAACAGCAGGAGCAGCAGCGGGGCGCGCTGGGAGCTGATCAGGCGCATGGGCTCGGCGCTTCCGCCTACGGCTGGCGAGATCCGGCCCATGTTCAGCCCTCCAGTTCGCGGGGGCTGGCGTTGAAGCGGGTGCGGCGGATCAGCCACCACACGCCGAACAGGTCGAGGATGCCCACCAGCGCGCGATCCAGGTTGCCGTACTTGGACACGCCGGCGCTGCGCGGGCGGTGGTTCACCGGGTGCACCAGCATGCCGCCCTGGTGGCGCTGGATCAGTGCCGGAATGAAGCGGTGCATGTGGTCGAAGTAGGGCAGGCGCAGGAAGGCGTCGCGCTCGATGAGCTTGAGGCCGCAACCGGTGTCCGGGGTGTTGTCCTTGAGCAGGCGGCCGCGCAGGCGGTTGGCGAAACGCGAGGCCCAGCGCTTGCTGGCGGTGTCGCGGCGGTTGACCCGGTGGCCGGCGATCAGCTTGAGGTTGATCGGCGCTTCCGGCGCGCGAACGATGGCCAGCATGCCGGGGATGTCCGCCGGGTCGTTCTGCCCATCGCCGTCGAGGGTGGCCAGCCAGGTGCCTTCGGCGGCCTGCGCCGCGTGGTAGATGGAGGTGCTCTGGCCCAGCGAGCGGTCGTGGCTGAGGATGCGCAGCTGTGCATAGCCGGCGCGCCTGATGGCGAGCAGCCGCGCGGCGGTGTTATCGGTGCTGCCGTCGTCGACCACTATCACTTCGAAGTCTTCTCCGGCGAGCGCCCGGCGGATTTCCTCCAGCAGCGCGGGCAGGTTCTCGGCTTCGTTCTTGGCCGGGATCAGTACGGATAGGTAGGGCCTGTTCGACATTCTGGATCCATCAATGGGGGGATTGGGTCAATTGGTGGCTACGGCATCGCGCGGGCCAGTGTGGCTGCCCCGGATTGCAGGCGGACGACAGCAGGGATCGCTCGCGCATCGGCATCACTCTGCCTCGCCCAGGGCCGCATCGACCTTGTCGTCGATGCCGAGGCCGTGGCGATGGCGGTGGTAGAGGTAGGCGCCGAGCATCCCGGACAGCAGGAACAGCACCGTGGCCATGCCGATCCGCAGCGTCGGCGCGACCGTGATGCCGCTGCCCACCAGGGCGAACACCAGGGTCTGCGGCAGGAAGCCGACGAAGCTGGCGGCCAGGAAGGGCGCCATGCGTACGCTGGAAATTCCGGCGGCGAGGTTGGTCAGCAGATTGCTGCCCACCGGCAGGAGGCGGATCAGCAAGGTCATGGAAAAGGGATGCGCGTGGATGAAGCGGTCGAAGCGCGCGGCGCGCTTGCCGAGTCGCTCGCGCAGCAGGCTCCTGCCGAAGGAGCGGGCGTAGATGAAGGTCATGAGGCAGCCCAGCAAGGCCGCCAGGGTGCCGATCAGGGTGCCCGGGACCAGGCCGAAGGCGTAGCCGGCGAGGAAGGCGATGATCTGCCGGGGCAGGCCGACGGCGGTGAACAGCGCGCCCATGGCGAGGAACAGCAGGGTGCCTTCGAGGCCGTGGCCACGGATATGCGCATCGACCCAGGCCTCGTTCACGGCATTGCCCAGGTCGCTGCTGTCGAACAGGTAGCCGACCAGCGCCAGGCTGAGGATCAGCCCGAGGCCCTTGATCACCGCGCGCAAGGGCATCATGGGCGCACCCCGTAAAAGGCGCGGTACCAGTCGACGAAGCGCGCGACGCCCTCGTCCAGTGGTGTGACGGGGCGGAAGCCGGTGCGCCTGGCCAGGGCGCTGGCATCGGCCCAGGTCTGCGGCACGTCGCCCGGTTGCATGGGCTTCATCCGCTTGATCGCCTGCACACCGGTGGCGGACTCGATGCAGCCGACGAAATCCAGCAGCCGCACGGGCGAGCCCAGGCCGATGTTGAACAGCCTGGCCGGCGGCCCGTTCCTGGCGGCGTCCGGCTCATCGGCGTAGGGCGGGGGAATGTCCTGGATGCGGACTATTCCTTCGACCACGTCGTCGATGTAGGTGAAGTCCCGGGACATGTCACCGCCGTTGTATACGTCGATCGGCTCGCCTTCCAGGATTGCCCTGGTGAACTTGAACGGCGCCATGTCCGGGCGGCCCCAGGGGCCGTACACGGTGAAAAAGCGCAGGCCGGTGGTGGGGATGCCGTAGAGGTGGGCATAGGCATGGGCCATCAGTTCGTTGGCGCGCTTGGTGGCGGCGTAGAGCGAAACCGGATGGTCCACGGCGTCCTCGGTGGAGAAGGGCACCTTGCTGTTCATGCCGTACACCGAACTGCTGGAGGCGTAGACCAGGTGCTTGACCCTGGCCTGGCGGCAGCCTTCCAGCAGGTTCACGAAGCCGCTCAGGTTGGCGTCGGCGTAGGCGTGGGGGTTCTCCAGGGAATAGCGCACGCCGGCCTGGGCGGCGAGGTGGATGACCCGCTCGAAGCGCTGCTCGCGGAACAGCGCCTGCATCGCTTCGCGGTCGGCGATGTCCAGCTTGAGAAAGGCGAAGCCGGGCAGCGCCCGCAGCTGTTCCAGCCGGGCGAGCTTGAGTTCGACGCTGTAGTAGTGGTTGAGGTTGTCGATGCCCACCACCTGGTGCCCCGTTTGGCAGAGGCGCATGGCGGTGTGGAAGCCGATGAAGCCGGCGGCTCCGGTGACCAGGAATTTCATGGTCGGCTCACTCCCACCGCGGCCCGGCCTATGGGGTAGTAGGCCAGGCCCTCGCGGACCAGGTGCGCCGGCTCGAAGATGTTGCGGCCGTCGAAGACCACCTTGTCGCCCAGGCGCCGGCGGATCAGGCCGAAGTCGGCGACGCGGAAGTTCAGCCACTCGGTGAGGATCACCAGGGCGTGGGCGTCGTCCAGGGCCGCTTCCTTGGAGTCGGCCAGGTGCAGGTCGCCGCGCTCGCCATAGATGCGCCGGGCCTCCGGCATGGCCTCGGGGTCGAAGGCGCGGACCCGCGCACCGGCCGCCCAGAGGGCCTCCAGCAGCACGCGGCTGGGGGCCTCGCGCATGTCATCGGTATTGGGTTTGAAGGACAGTCCCCAGAGGGCGAAGGTCTTGCCGCTGAGGTCGCCGTTGTAGTGGCGGTGGATGTTCTCGAAGACCTTGTGCTTCTGCCGGAGGTTCACCGACTCCACCGCTTCCAGCAGCTGCGGGCGATAGCCGACTTCCTCCGCGGTGCGCTGCAGGGCCTGGATGTCCTTGGGGAAACAGGAGCCGCCGTAGCCGCAGCCGGCATAGATGAAGTCGTAGCCGATGCGCGAGTCGGAGCCGATGCCCTTGCGCACCATCTCGATATCGGCGCCCAGGCGCTCGGCCAGGTTGGCCATCTCGTTGATGAAGGAGATCTTGGTGGCGAGCATGCTGTTGGCCGCGTACTTGGTCAGCTCGGCGCTGCGGCTGTCCATCACCATCAGCTTCTCGTGGTTGCGGCTGAAGGGCTTGTACAGCTCGCGGAACAGGTCGATGTCGGAGCGGTCGCCGTCCAGGCCGATGATGATGCGCTCCGGGCGCATGCAGTCCTCCACCGCCGAGCCTTCCTTGAGGAACTCGGGATTGGACACCACCTGCATCTCCAGGGCGCGGCCCCGGCTCGCCAGGGCATCGTCCAGGCGGCGCTTGATGCGTTGCACGGTGCCGACGGGGGAGGTGGACTTGTTGATCACCACCTTGGCCTCGGTGGCCTGGCTGGCGATGCTGTCGACCACGGCGAACACGTACTGCATGTCCGCGCTGCCGTCTTCGTCGGGCGGCGTGCCCACGGCGATGAAAATGACCCGCGCGTAGGCCACGCCTTCGGCGGCCTCGGTGGTGAAGCGCAAGCGACCCGCGGCGAGATTGCCCTGGAGCAGGGCGTCCAGGCCTGGCTCGTGAATGGGCGAGTGGCCCTGGCTGAGTTGCGCGATCCGGCGCTCGTCGACGTCGACACAGCAGACCGAGTGACCTACTTCTGCCAGGCAGGCTGCCTGGGTCAGGCCGACATAGCCGGTTCCGAAAATGGTGATCTTCATTCAGCGCCTGTTTGTTGTTTTTTCTCTATACGCCCAGCGTCCTCACCGCATTGCCGGCCCCGTTCCCTCCCAACCGGACCGACCACCGGTCGTGGGGCTAACCTAACGCGACAAATGTGAAAATTGTGTGGTGATGTTTCAAGGAGCGCGAAATGGCCTGAATCATGGCTCGGCAACCGCTCGTTCCAGCTCGAGCACCCGATTGCGGCCCTGCTCGGCCACCAGGTAACGCCCCGGTGCGGTCTCGACAATGGTCTGCGGCGAGCGCAGGTGATTGCGCCCGGCCATTGCCGGACCCGGGGCGCGGCAGCGGGCGAACAGGTCCAGGCCGTCCTTGTATTCCTCGGTCTGCACCTGGAGCAGGCCCAGCACCGAGTGGAAGAAGTTGTCCTGGCTGAGCGGTGTGTCGCGCTCCCGCGCCAGGCAGCCGGTGTCGAGGGCGAAGTCCTGCCGGTAGCTGTCGGAGAACCAGCCGAGCATGGCCACGTGCTTCTGCTGATCCGGGGCGAGCAGGTAGGGCGTGCCGTGGAGGAAGAGGTTGTACTCGCCCAGGGATTCGCCGTGGTCGGCGATGTAGAGCATGGCGGTGTCCAGCTTGTCCTGGTTCCGGCGCAGGATGTCGATGAGGCTCGACAGCACGTAGTCGGTGTATGCCAGGCTGTTGTCGTAGGCATTGACGATGCTCTCGCGGCTGCAGTCGTTCAGGGCGTTGCTGGTGCACACCGGGGTGAATTTCTCGAAGCGCTCGGGATAGCGCTTGGCGTAATCCGGACCGTGGCTGCCCATCTGGTGCAGGACCAGCACCGAGTCATCCTCGATCTGGTCGATATAGCTCTGCAGGTCTTTCAGCAGGATCTCGTCGTGACATTCGCCGCCACTGCACAGTACGGGGTCCTTGCGGTGACTGAGGTCCTCCTGGGCGACCCGGTCGCACGTGCCCTTGCAACCGGACTGGTTGTCGCGCCAGCTCACCGAGAGGCCGGCATGTTCCAGTACATCCAGCAGGCCCTCCTGGCTGCGGGCGCGGGCGGCGTCGTAGTCGGCGCGGCCCATGTTGGAGAACATGCAGGGCACCGAGACGGCGGTCTCGGTGCCGCAGGAACGCACATTGGCGAAGGCGAGGATGCCGGGCTGGGCCTTGAGCAGGGGCGTGGTATCGCGCGGGTAGCCGAGGATGCCGAAGTTCTCCGCCCGCGCGCTTTCGCCGATCACCAGCACGGTCAGCGACTTGCGCTGGTGGCCTTGCCAGGCCGGGGCCTTGCGGGCGTCCAGGCCGATCTGCCGCAGCGGCGCCTTGGCCACCGCCAGCTGCTCGCGCACATAGCCATAGGAGGCGTTCAGGTAGTTGCTGGGCACCACCAGCAGGCGCAGCTCATGATGGTTGCGGAACAGTGAGGCCAGGCCCTGGTAGTTGGCCAGGGCCACCACGCCGAGCACGGCCACCGAACCGATGGCGAGCGCGAGCTTGCCGAGCAGTTCGCGGCGCAGCGGCTGGTGCCGGACCGGCAGCTTCCACAGCAGCCAGCTGGGCAGCACGCCCAGCAGCAGGACGAACAGCAGCAGCTTGAAGGAAAGCAGGTCGCGCACTTCGTTGACGTCGGTTTCGGCGACGTTGCGCAACATGTTGGCGTCGATCAGCACGCCATACTGGCTCATGAAGTAGGCGACGCAGGAGCTGGCCAGGAACAGGACGACCAGGACCGGCTTGAACACCCAGCGGAAGGACACCAGCACCAGGACGAAGTTGAACACGGCGAGCACCATCAGGCCGAAGGCCAGGCGCATTCCCAGGCCGCCGGCATCCGCCGGGACTATGGACGAGAGGTGTTGCCAGAGCGGTACGTTGTACAGCGAGAGCAGCAGCAGGCTGGTCAGGAGGGTGAGGCTTTCAGGACGAACCGAAATGCGTTTGAACATGAACCAGGCGGCTCCCTGTTGGAGTACCTATCCCTCAAGGATAGGGCGCCGAGGATAGGAACGCCGGTATCAAACTTTCGTGAAAAAAACCTCGGGAAAATGTTGGGTTCGTGAGGGGAATGTCCGGTCGGGGAAAGCGCTGGCATGAAGTCGGAGGGTGGAAATCGCGAAGCGATTTCCACCGTTCGGGGCCGACTCGGTGCCCTGGTTCGATTCCGCCTGGTGGACAGAAAAGCGCTGTCCACCCTACGGGGCCCCAGGGCGCCGGTGCTTACTGCGCGGCCACTTCCGGCAGGACGGGGATGTACTCCAGCTGCAGGCGCTCGCTGCTCCAGGCGCGGACCTGGTTGGTCAGCTCCAGGTCGTCGTTCAGCTTGCGGCCGTAGGAGGGGATGATCTCCTTCAGCCTGGCCTGCCACTCGGGGCTCCGGACCTTGTCCTTGAAGGTCTTCTCCAGGACGCTGAGCATGATCGGCGCGGCGGTGGACGCGCCCGGCGAAGCGCCGAGCAGGGCGGCGATGCTGCCGTCGGCGGAGCTGACGACCTCGGTGCCGAACTGCAGGATGCCGCCCTTGTCGGCGTCCTTCTTGATCACCTGCACGCGCTGGCCGGCGGTCAGCAGCTCCCAGTCCTCGTCCTTGGCCTGCGGGAAGTACTCGCGCAGCTCGTGCATGCGGTCGGCCTGGCTCAGCATCAGCTGGCCCATGAGGTAGGTGCTGAGCGGCATGTTATCCAGGCCGGCATGGGTCATCGGGCCGAGGTTGTCGGTGGTCAGTGCGCTGAACATGTCCAGCAGCGAGCCGTTCTTCAGGAACTTGGTGGAGAAGGTGGCGAAGGGGCCGAACAGCAGCACCTTCTGGCCATCGATCACGCGGGTGTCCAGGTGCGGCACGGACATGGGCGGGGAGCCCACGGACGCCTTGCCGTAGAGCTTGGCCTGGTGCTGGGCCACCACCTCGGGGTTGCGGGTGACCAGGAACTGGCCGCCCACCGGGAAGCCGGCGTAACCCTCGGCTTCCGGGATGCCGGATTTCTGCAGCAGCTTGAGGGCGCCACCGCCGGCGCCGATGAAGACGAATTTCGCCTTCACGCTGGTTTCCGCTCCGCCGTTGCCGAGGTCGGCCACGGTCACGGTCCAGCTGCCGTCGTCGTTGCGCTGGATATCCCGTACTTCGTGCTCGAGGCTCAGCTTGACCTTGTCGCTGCGGGTCAGGGCGCCGATCAGCTGGCGGGTGATCTCGCCGAAGTTCACGTCGGTGCCGATGGCCATGCGGGTGGCGGCCACTTTCTGGTCGGCCGGGCGGCCTGCCATGACCAGCGGGACCCACTTGCTGATCTGCTCATGGTCCTCGGAGTATTCCATGCCCCGGAACAGCGAGCTGTGCTGCAGGGCGGCGTGGCGCTTCCTGAGGAAGGCGATGTTGTCGTCGCCCCAGACGAAGCTCATGTGCGGCACGCCATTGATGAAGGACTTCGGGTTGCTCAGCACATTGCGCTCGACCTGGTAGGCCCAGAACTGCTTGGAGATCTCGAAGGACTCGTTGATCGCCACCGCCTTGCCGATATCGATGCCGCCATCGGCGGTTTCCGGGGTGTAGTTCAGCTCGCAGAAGGCGGAGTGGCCGGTGCCGGCGTTGTTCCAGGGGTTGGAGCTTTCCGCGGCGACCTGGTCCAGGCGTTCGTAGATGTCGATGGTCCAGTCCGGCTCCAGCTCATGGAGATAGGTGCCGAGGCTGGCGCTCATGATGCCTGCGCCGATCAGCAGCACGTCGACCGACTTCTCCGGCTCTTCGTGCCTGGCACAGCCGAGCACAGTGAGGCAGAGGAGCCCTAGGAGGAGTTTTTTCATGGGACCGTCCCTTTGCGTTTCTCGAAAAGGTCGGTGCGTAGGCAAGGGGCGTGCCGGAATCGCCGGAAGCCGGAGAATCCTTGCCTCAGTGGAACCGGCGATGGCCCGGGGTGGCGAAAGTTCGCCATCAGGCGTCGATTTTTCGCTCGCAGAGGGCGGAAATCCGCCAGCGCCTAGGGCTTGCGGTCGACCCGGAAGCGACAGACCTGGCCCTGGCGGACCATGCATTCGAGGTGTTCCACCTCACCGCCGCCGAGGGTGCCGATCAGCGCCAGGTCCAGCTCGCAGACTTCCGGATGGGCGGCGGCAAGATGGTGGAAGACGCAGTTGTGGGCGACGATTTCCGGTTCGCCGCCGGAGCGGAAGAAGACTTCGGCCTCGTAACCGGCCTGGTTCATGTGCTCGGCGATGCGCCCTTCGTCCACGCTGTCCCGTTCCAGATCGGCGGCCAGCCTCTGGCCCAGACCGCGCATCAGGCGCCGCAGGGCGTCCTCGCCGATGAGGCTGGCGATCTCGCCGATCAGCAGGTTCGCCAGCAACTGGTATTGGCGCGGGAAGAGTTCCCGGCCGCGCGGGCTGAGCTGGTAGAGCTGCTCGGGGCGGCGGCCGGTGGGCCGCGTTTCGCCCCGCAGGATCAGCCCGTCGCGCTCCAGCGCGGCCAGGTGCTGGCGGATCGCCGTGCGGGTCACCGCCAGCTGGCTGGCCAGGTCGTCGATGCTCATGCCGTCCGGCTGGTAGAGCAGGGCGCCGAGCAGGTCCTGCTGGGTTCTTCCCATTCCTTGAAGCATTCAATTACCTCGACAGGCGGATTTCAGAACTTGTCCGGGAACTGCTTGACCAGCGCCGCCGTGAGCGTGTCGGCCAGCACCAGCATATGTTTGCGCATGGCTTCCCAGGTACTGGCTTCACCGGCGAAATCCCCTTTGCCCAACTGATCGACCTGCGCCACGTGGTGTCCGCCATGGGCACTGAGCATGTTGAGCAGGGCGTCTTCCGGCAGGTTGGGGTTGGCACTGGAAAGGAACTTGGCGATGCCCTTGGCATTGCGGGTCAGGTCGCCTACCGCTGCTTTCTTGCCGTCGGTATCCTTGGCCACGCTGGCGTCGCTGTAATGCTTCACGGCGCTCCAGTGTCCGCCCAGCAGTTCCAGCAACTGGTCCGCCGCCGGCTGGCCATAGAGCGGGGCGATGCTGTTGGCGATGGCCTTGGCATTGCTCACCACGCTGGTGGCGGCCGCTTCGGCCTGCTTCTTCTGGCCTTCCTGGTTGGCGACGGCGTAGTTCCTGACCCAGAAGATGTGTTCCACCCAGAGATCGCGCAGGGCCAGGCGGGTGGTCAGCGCGGCGTTGTCGGCGGTGGCCTTGGCCGGCTCCTGGGCGGCCTGGGTCCAGAGGGGTTGGGTGAGCGTGACGAGCAGCAGTAAAGCCAGTGTCCTGAGTTTCATGACGGGCTCCTCGGGTTGCGGACAAGCCTACAAAAACAATTAAAGCATAAAAAAATGCCATTATTGCTTTCGTCAGGAAATCCGCCGAACGGCAGCCCTATCGCTTCTTGTGCAACCAGCTGAGGAAGCCGCCTTTCTTGATCGCCTGGGGTTTCTGCATCAAGAGGTTGCGGCTGGCTTGCTCGCGGAAGGCGCGCAGCCGCGTGAGGGCGGCGCGGACTTCCACGCGCTGGTCCAGGCAGGTGCGGATGGCGTCCTTTTCGATGCGGTAGAGCACGCAGGAGCTGAGGGCGGTGAATTGCGCGTGGGATGGCGCGTCGTTGGCGATGCCTTCTTCGCCGAGGATTTCCCCCGGGCCCATGCGACCGGCCTCGACCATGCCGGCGCCGT
The DNA here is from genome assembly GCF_042656385.1 of Pseudomonas sp. GCM10022186. Classification (NCBI taxonomy): domain Bacteria; kingdom Pseudomonadati; phylum Pseudomonadota; class Gammaproteobacteria; order Pseudomonadales; family Pseudomonadaceae; genus Pseudomonas; species Pseudomonas sp. GCM10022186. The sequence continues at coordinate 38,595 of NZ_JBHSOU010000017.1, read as the reverse complement.
CCGGCACCGCCGCCGACACCACGCCGGTACCTATCACCAGCAGGCTGTCGGCGACTTCGCCCAGGGCCAGCACCACCTGGCCTGCGGAAAACGACAGGGGTGCCATGAGCTGGCTCAGTTGGTCCTTTTCCTCGCTGCTCAGGGCGCGGAAGATCTTCACCTCCTCCAGCAGCAGGCGCGGTCGCGACCAGGGCTGCGGCGCCGCGCCACTGCTGAAGGCGATGCCGGCGGCTTCCAGGTGGCGGTGCGCCAGGTCGTACATGAGATTGCGGATCTCGGTCTTGTTCTCGCCGGTGCGGATGAAGCCACTGGCTTCATACTCCATGGACTCCAGGTCCGAACTCTTGATGGCCACCTTGGGCCGGGGCGTGGCGAGCAGGGCGCTGATGCCCTGCACCGTCCTCTCCAGGGCGTCCAGGACCCGGCGCGGGCGGACCTGGGTCGATACCTTGAGGCTGATGGACACCCCCGTGATGTCGTAGGGGCGGCTGAAGTTGTGCACCTTGGTCTTGGCGGCCACCGAGTTGGGGATCACCACCGTGCTGCCCTGGCCGGTGAGCAGATGGGTGGCGCGCCAGTCGATCTCCACCACCTTGCCTTCGGTGCCGTCGATGGCGATCCAGTCATCCAGCTGGTAGGGCTTGGTGGTGTTCAGGACGATGCCGGAGAACACGTCGCTGAGGGTGCTCTGCAGCGCCAGGCCGATGACGATGGCCATGACCCCGGAAGTGGCCAGCAGGCCCTTCACCGGTAGTTGCATCACGTAGGCCGCCGCGGCCACCACTGCGACCAGGAAGATCACCGCACCGAGCAGGTCCTGCAGCAATCGCCCGGCATGGCCGATGCGCGGCATCAGCAGGCCCAGCGCCACGGTCAGGGTCCTGGCGCAGAACAGCCACCAGACGATCTCCAGCGCCGTGGCCACCAGGTTCAGCGTGCTGTCCGACCAGGGTGGCGGCTGCAGGGGATTCAGGCCGGCATCGATGATCACCGTGCTGAACAGCAGGAACAGCGTGGTGCGAATCAGCACCCGCCAGGGCTGTTGCGCGGAAGGGATGAGGCGCCAGGCCAGCAGGTCGAGCAGCAAGAGGACGACGCCGGTTACCAGGGGGTGGTTCTGGATGATTGCGAACATGAATTCCCTTCCGCGATTTGGCCCGCATCACGTTAGCAGAGCCGGGCATCGGCCTGATACGGGGGCCGTCCGGCGGATCGCTGGCGTCATCGGCGCCGGCGCGGGGTCTGAGCTAGGCGAGGCGGCGCACGCAGGGGAGGGGCCTATGGCCAGTCTGGTTCCACGGGTTGCGATGTCGCTGGCTGCCTGTTGCCTGGGCTTCCCGGCCCATGGCTGTCCGCCCGGGCAGTACGAAGTCTGCGTCACCTCCTGCATCTGCCTGCCCGACGCCCGCGAGGTGCTCGGTCCGCTGCCCGGCGAGGCGACGCAGGTGGCCGCCGATGCCTTGCAGCAATGGCTGGTGCAGTCCCGCGCCGATGCCCTGGCCGGCGGCGTCGAGGCGATGCCGGCCGGCATCCGCCGCCAGCTGGCGCCTTATTTCGATGCCGCACTGCTGGATGCGGTGCGCTACCGGGTCGGCGACAGCAGCGAACTCGGCACCGCCAGTGCCATGCTGCATGACCCGGATATCAAGGCGGTGACCCTGATCGACATCATCGTCTTCCGCGACGCCGAGAGCGCCGCGGCCGACACGGCGCTCTGGGCCCATGAACTGACCCATGCGCGGCAGTTTCGGGAGTGGGGTGTGGAGGCGTTCGCGACGCGCTACACCGAGGATCCCGACAGTGTGGAGGGGCCGGCCTACGAGGTGCAGTTCAGGGTGGCCAGGGTGCTGCGCGGGAAGTGAGGTGGCGTTCGTTCTGTGGAGGCGATTTCAATCGCCATGCAGATCGCAGATCTGCCCAGCGATCTTTCCGGGGGACGCTGGGCGTCCCTTGGCGAATGAATTCGCCCCTACAAATGAGAGCGAGTTCATCCGCCAGGCCGATAGCTCAATCCCGCTCCGGAATCCCCAGGCCGCGAATGACCGCCGGGCGCTCAAGGAAGGCATCCAGCACCCGCTTCACCTGGGTGAAGCGCTCGAATTGCACCAGCTCGCCCGCTTCGTAGAAACCGACCAGGTTGCGCACCCAGGGGAACGTGGCGATGTCGGCGATGCTGTAGCGCTCGCCCATGATCCAGGCGCGGCCTTCCAGGCGCTGGTCGAGCACCGCCAGCAGACGCGCCGATTCCTGCACGTAACGGTCGCGGGGGCGCTTGTCCTCGTAGTCCTTGCCGGCGAATTTGTTGAAGAAGCCGAGCTGGCCGAACATCGGGCCGATGCCACCCATCTGGAACATCAGCCACTGGATGCATTCGTAGCGGCCGGAGGCGTCCTGCGGGATCAGCTGGCCGGTCTTGTCCGCCAGGTAGAGGAGGATGGCGCCGGACTCGAACAGCGGCAGCGGCCGGCCGTCGGGCCCGTTGGGGTCGATGATCGCCGGGATCTTGTTGTTCGGATTGAGGGAGAGGAATTCCGGCGACATCTGCTCATCGCGGTCGAAACTCACCAGGTGCGGCTCGTAGGGCAGGCCGGTTTCCTCGAGCATGATGGAAACCTTGACGCCGTTGGGCGTCGGCAGGGAATAGAGCTGCAGCACGTCCGGCCGGGTGGCGGGCCATTTGCGGGTGATGGGGAAAGCCGACAGATCGGTCATGGGAACTCCCTGTTCGAGATTGGCAGCGGATGGGCAACCATACCTGCCCCGGGCCGGATAGCGAAAGGTTCGCGCAAGGTGCTGGCGGCGCCGGAAGGGTTGGCGTCGTAGGTGATTGCAACGGGCCGCCCGACGGGCTTTGCGCAGCTCGGCCGCAACCTGCGAGGCGGAGGCGGTTTCACCGGTTGAAAGCCTGCCGACAGCCAGGGCGGTTACCCTGCGAGCGCCCGGGGACACAATCTCCGGGCGTTGTCTCTACTTCTCGTGCGGTACCGGCGGCGGTCGCAGGCCAAAAGCCTGCGGCAGCCCGTCCGGATCAATCGTCACGGGTCAGGACTTCCAGCAGCTCGATCTCGAACAACAGGTTGGAGTTGGGCTTGATATGGTCGCCGACCTGGCGTTCGCCATAGGCCAGGTGCGCCGGCACGAAGAGCTTGCGTTTGCCGCCCACCTTCATGCCCATGAGGCCTATATCCCAGCCGCGGATCACGCGCCTGGTGCCGATCACGCACTGGAACGGCTTGCCACGGGCGTAGGAAGAGTCGAACTCCGTGCCGTCTTCCAGGGTGCCCCGATAGTGAGTGGTGATCAGGGCGCCCTTGACCACCTCCTTGCCATCGCCCAGCTGGATGTCGGTGATCTGCAGTTCTTCGCTCATGGCTCATGCTCCCGGGTTGGTCGGCCAAGTATGGTCATTGGGGGCAGCCTTTTCGCAGGAATCGGACGCGCTGGCAACAGGGGCACGACGGTAGGAAAGCCCTCGGCGGGCCGCTTGCCCATGGGGTTCGTGCAGCTTGCACGGCGCTTTGCCGGGCAATCGTGCAAGTCTCCCGCTACCCGTGGCGGACTCCTTTTCCAGGTGCCTGATTCAGAAGGGATTCGCCTGGGGGCATCGATTCGGGCACGACTGCTGCTAGGAACTAAGTCCCAAGAACCTGACAGGAGTGTCCCGGATGAAGCTGCCATTCACTGCCCTCTATGACGCCTTTCCGCAGCACCAGGTGATCATCAAGCCCCGGCCCGACGGTTCGCTGCTGCTGACGCTGGTAGGAGCGGACCGCCAGTCCGTATGCAAAGCCATCGACAACGAGGCCCTGTACAGCGACGAGCGCGTGCGCCAGGTGATTCGCGAACTGCAACGGGACATGAAGCTGGAGGCGGGCGAGGCGGTCTGGCACGGCACGGGTGTCGACTGGGTTTCCCGTGATTTGCCCACCTACCTGGGCAGGCCCGTCCAGATGACGGCTGCCAAGACCCTGGTAGCGCGGCGCAAGCGGGAGCTCGAGGACCGGAACCGTCGCGCCCCGGCGGCCTGAAGGCCGCTCAACCAGCCCAGACTCCATGGGCGCGCAGGGCACTGTCGGCGTCCATTTCCAAGCGTTCGGTACGGGTTTCCAGCAAATGCGCCAGCAGCCCGGCCATGGCTTGGCGCTGGGCCGGTGAGCAGTGCCTGAAGAGCCGATTTTCCGCGCCGCCGTAGTCGAGATGGAAGACCAGCTGCCAGCCGTACCAGTCGAGCTCCGGCACTGGTTCGGCCAGGGCGAAACGCGCAAGGGCTGGAATGTAGTAGGCGATGCCTTCGGCGGAGCAGAAACAGATCGGATCCCAGCCGGCGTTGCCCACATCGGCATGCAGCAGGGTACTGCGGTCACGGCTGCAGAGCAGCTCGTCATGCTCGGCGCATTCGCAGCAGTGCCGGTAGTCGGTGAAGTGCTCGGGGCGTGGACAGTCGCCGAAGGCGGCGTCTATGGCAGCGAGTATCTGGGCGTCGGTGGGCATGGGGCTGGCTTCGTCAATGCTGGGCATGACGCTAGCCGGATGTCGCGAGTCGGACAATGGCGCCGGTGACGGGCGGCGCTGCGCAGGTGATGGCTATCCTTGGCTTCACACACACTGGGGCTTGAAGGAAGGGGCAGGCGAACCCACCCCTCCCTGCTGCTCAGCCACGTTTCGCTTTTTCGGCGAGTTCTTTCTGCTGCGCGACTTCTTCCTGGGCCTGGCGCTTCTGATGTTCGACCTGGGCAAGACGCTTTTCGTAACGGGTGATGGTGCGGTCGCCGCCGCCCGAGGCCATGGCCGAACCGGCGGACAGGACTACGGCGAGAAGGGTGGCGGTGGTGATAAGGGGTTTCATGCTATGTCTCCTTTCGAGATCAAGGGTTGGGGTATTCAGAGCAGACTCCGAATTCGGTGCTGCCATCCTTGACGTGGTCCGGGGCGCCTCGCGGCCGGCTGTGCCGACCCTTCGCGGAAATCCCCACGGACCCGGAAAGAGCCCCGCGGCGAGGAGCGAAAGCCCGCGGGGCGAAATGGCCGACCGAATCGGTCGGGCCGGGAGGAGAAGGTCAGGCCTGGGGCTGCCAGCCGCCGCCCAGGGCCTTGTAGATGGCGACGATGCCGCGATAGACCTCGATTTCCGCCTGGGCCTGGGCGTCTTCGGCGGCCAGGCGCTCGCGTTCGGCGTCCAGCAGCACGAGGAAGTCCACCGTGCCTTCGCGGTAGCGGGTGGCGGCCTGCTCGGCGGCGGCGCGGGTGGCTTCCGACTGGCGCACCAGGGACACCAGCCGCTGCTGGCGCTTGCCGTAGTCGCTGAAGGCGTTCTCCGATTCCTCCAGGGCCAGCAGCACCTGCTGCTCGTAGCTGGCCAGGGCACCTTCGGCATCGGCTTCGGAGGCGCGTATCCGGGCCCGCACGCTGCCGAGGTCGAAGGCCGCCCAACTGATGGTCGGCGCCACCGCCCAGGCCCGCGCGGCCGATGAGCCGATCTGCGAACCACGGCCGGCGGTGAAGCCGAGGAAGCCCGACAGGCTTACGCGCGGGAACAGGTCGGCGGTGGTCACGCCGACGTTGGCGGTGGCGGCGGCCAGCTGGCGTTCGGCGGAGCGCACGTCCGGCCGCCGGCGCAGCAGCTCGGCAGGGTCGCCGATGGGCAGGGCCTTGGCGATCACCGGCAGCGGGTTGGGCGAGAGGTCCACGGAGAGCTGTTCCGGGCGCTGGCCGAGCAGGGTGGCGATGCGGTTGCGGGCGCGCGCCTCCTCGGCCTGCAGCTGCGGCAGGCTGGCCTCGGTAGCGGCCAGGCGACCATTGGCGCGCAGCACGTCCAGCTCGCTGCCGACGCCGGCATCGCGCAGCTGCTCGGTCAGGCCTTGGGATTCGCGCTGGTTCTCCAGGTTCTCGCGGGCGATGCGTTCGCGCAACTGGGCACCGCGCAGGTTGCCATAGGCGTCCACCAACTCGGCGATCAGGCTGACCTGCAACTGCTGCAGGTCGGCTGCCGCCGCCTCGCTTTCCGCTTCGCTGGCCTCGATCTGCCGCTGGATGCGGCCGAACAGGTCCAGCTCCCAGGCCATGTTCAGGCCCAGGTCGTAACGCTCGGTGTTGACCCGCTCCTCGGTGATGCCGGGCTGCTGGCCCTTGCCGATCTCGGCGCTGGCGCCGGCGGTGACCACCGGCAACTGGTCGTTGCCGACGTCGTCGCGGATGGCGCGGGCGGCTTTCAGGCGGGCGAAGGCCACGCGCAGCTCGCGGTTTTCCTTGAGGGACTGCTGCACCAGCTGGTTCAGGGTCGGGTCGTCGAACTGCTGCCACCAGAGGCTCTCGAAGCGGGCGCGGTCGACCTTGGCGACGTCGGCCGAGGCGAGCCGCGCGGGCTCGCTCTCGGGGGCCTTGTAGTCCGGGCCCACGGCACAGGCGGAAAGCGCCAGGGCCAGCAGGGCGGGGGCGAAAGCCTTGTGCATCATGCGTGTACTTCCTTCGGTTGCTGGCCGTGGGCGGCCTTGCGGGCTTCGCGCTTTTCGACGAAGCCGCGGATCAGGATATAGAACACCGGGGTCAGCAGCAGGCCGAAGAAGGTCACGCCGATCATTCCGCTGAACACCGCCACGCCCATGGCATGGCGCATTTCCGCGCCGGCACCGGAGGACAGTACCAGGGGCACCACGCCCATGATGAAGGCGATGGAGGTCATCAGGATCGGGCGCAGGCGCAGGCGGCAGGCTTCCAGTACCGCTGCGATGCGGTCCAGGCCTTCTTCCTGCTTCTCCTTGGCGAACTCGACGATGAGGATGGCGTTCTTGCACGCCAGGCCCACCAGTACGATCAGGCCGATCTGGGTGAAGATGTTGTTGTCGCTGCCGGCCAGGATCACCCCGGTGATGGCGGAGAACAGCACGGTCGGCACGATCAGGATCACCGCCAGCGGCAGGCTCCAGCTCTCGTACTGGGCGGCCAGCACCAGGAAGGCCAGCAGCACGCAGAGCGGGAAGATGAACACCGCGGTATTGCCGGCGAGGATCTGCTGGTAGGTCAGGTCGGTCCACTCGAAGGTCATGCCGTTGGGCAGCTCTTCCTTCAGCAGCTTTTCGATCGCCGCCTCGGCCTGGCCGGAGCTGTAGCCCGGCGCGGCCGCGCCGTTGATCTCGGCGGTGATGAAGCCGTTGTAGTGCATCACGCGGTCAGGGCCCGAGGTGCTGTCGATCTTGACGAAGGTGGACAGCGGGATCATCTCGCCACGGTTGTTGCGCACCTTCAGCTGGCCGATCTGCTCGGGCTCCAGACGGAATTGCTGCTCTGCCTGGACGTTGACCTGGTAGGTGCGGCCGAAGCGGTTGAAGTCGTTGGCGTACAGCGAACCCAGGTACACCTGCATGGTGTCGAAGATGTCGCTGATGGCCACGCCGTGGGTCTTGGCCTTTTCGCGGTCGATGGCGGCATCCACCTGGGGCACGTTGACCTGGTAGCTGGTGAACACCGACATGGGGTTCAGTTCCGGCAGCTGGCGCGCCTTGGCGATGATGTTCTGGGTCTGCTTGTACAGTTCCTCGTAGCCCAGGTTGCCGCGGTCCTCGATCTGCAGGCGGAAGCCGCCGATGGTGCCGAGGCCCTGTACCGGGGGCGGCGGGAAGATCGCGATGTAGGCGTCCTGGATATCCGCGAACTGCTTGTTCAGCTCGGCGGCAATGGCACCGGCGGACATGGACGGGTCCTTGCGCTCGTCGAAGGGCTTGAGCGGGGTGAACACGATGCCGCTGTTCGGGCTGTTGGTGAAACCGTTGATGGACAGGCCCGGGAAGGCCACGGTGTTCTCCACGCCCGGGTGCTTGGCGGCGATCTCGGACATACGCTTGATCACCGCCTCGGTGCGGTCCAGGGTCGCGGCGTCCGGCAACTGGGCGAAGGCTACCAGGTACTGCTTGTCCTGCTGCGGCACGAAGCCGGTCGGGGTGCTGGAGAAGCCCAGGTAGCCGAGCACCAGCAGGCCCGCATAGATGAACATGGCGATGCCGCTGCCGCGCAGCACGCGGCGTACGGTGCCGACGTAGCCGCCACCGGCACGCTCGAACATGCGGTTGAAGGGGCCGAACAGCCAGCCGCCGAACAACTTGTCGAGCACGCGGGAGAAACGGTCCTTCGGCGCGTGGTGGTCCTTCAGCAGCACGGCGGCCAGGGCCGGCGACAGGGTCAGGGAGTTGAAGGCCGAGATCACCGTGGAGATGGCGATGGTCAGCGCGAACTGCTGGTAGAACTGCCCGGTGAGGCCGGAGATGAAGGCGGTGGGGACGAACACGGCGCACAGCACCAGGGCGGTGGCGATGATCGGGCCGGTCACCTCCTTCATGGCCTGGCGGGTGGCCTCTACAGGCGACTTGCCGAGGCCGATGTTCCGCTCGACGTTTTCCACCACCACGATGGCGTCGTCCACCACGATGCCGATAGCCAGCACCAGGCCGAACAGCGACAGGGCGTTGAGCGAGAAGCCGAACAGGTGCATCACCGCGAAGGTACCGATCAGCGACACCGGCACGGCGGCCAGCGGAATGATCGAGGCGCGCCAGGTCTGCAGGAACAGGATCACTACCAACACCACCAGGACGATGGCTTCGAGCAGGGTGTGCACCACCGCCTCGATGGAGCCGCGCACGAAGATGGTCGGGTCATAGACGATTTCGTAGTCCATGCCCTGGGGGAAGTTCTGCTTCAGCTCGGCCATGCGCGCCCGGACCGCATCGGAGATCTCGATCGCGTTGGAACCGGGGCGCTGGAATACCGGAATGGCCACCGCCGGCTGGTTGTTCAGCAGCGAGCGCAGGGCGTACTGGCTGGAACCCAGCTCGATACGGGCGATGTCCTTCAGGCGAGTGATCTCGCCGTTGTCGCCGGCGCGGATGATGATGTTCTCGAATTCTTCCTCGGTGACCAGGCGGCCCTGGGTGTTGATCGAGAGCTGGAAGCTGTTGCCGGCGTTGGACGGCGGTGCGCCGAGGGCGCCCGCGGCCACCTGGCGGTTCTGCTCGCGGATGGCGTTGACCACATCGGTGGCGGTCAGGTTGCGCGAGGCCACCTTGTTCGGGTCCAGCCACACGCGCAGGGAGTAGTCGCCCATGCCGAACAGCTGCACGTCGCCTACGCCGTCCAGGCGCGCCAGCTCGTCCTTGACGTTGAGCGCGGCGTAGTTGGACAGGTAGAGCATGTCGTAGCGGTTATCCGGCGAGGTCAGGTGCACGACCATGGTCAGGTCGGGCGAGGCCTTGTCGACCGTGATGCCGATCCGGGTGACTTCCTCCGGCAGCTTGGGCTCGGTACGGGTCACGCGGTTCTGCACCTGCACCTGGGCGTTGTCCAGGTCGGTCCCCAGGGCGAAGGTGATGGTCAGGGTCAGCTTGCCGTCGTTGGTGGCCTGGGAGGACATGTAGAGCATGCCTTCCACGCCGACGATGGCCTGTTCCAGCGGCGAGGCGACGGTTTCACCGATCACCTTGGGGTTGGCGCCGGGGAAGTTGGCGCGCACCACCACGGTCGGCGGCACCACTTCCGGGTACTCGCTGATGGGCAACTGGAACAGCGAGATGGCGCCGCCGATCAGGATCAGCAGCGATAGCACGGCGGCGAAGATCGGCCGCTGGATGAAGAACTGGGAGAAATTCATGGCGTGCTACCTCAGCCGCGCGGGCCGACGGAAGTTTTGGCGTTGCGCTCGGCCACGCGCGGGGCGTCGCGCTCTTCCACGGACTGGCGCAGGCGTGCCAGCTGGTCGAGGGTGGATTCGTCGGCCATGGGCACCGCTTGTGGCTCCACCGGCGCGCCGGGCATGGCGCGCTGCAGGCCGTTGACCACGATCTTCTCGCCTTTGGCCAGGCCCTGGCGGACGATACGCAGGCCTTCCAGCTTCGGCCCCAGCTCGATGGCGCGGTAGCTCACCTTGTTGTCGTCACCGAGCACCAGGACGAACTTCTTGCCCAGATCGGTGCCGATGGCCTCGTCCTTGATCAGCGCGGCCGGGTAGGTCTCGCTGCCCACCAGCTTGATGCGGGCATAGAGACCGGGGGTGAAGCGACCGTCCTTGTTGTCGAACACGGCGCGGCCGCGGATGGTGCCGGTACGCGGATTGACCTGGTTGTCGAGAAAGTCCAGCTGGCCCAGGTGCGGGTTGCCGGTCTCGCTGGACAGGCCCATGTACACCGGGCTGGCGGCGCGGGTGTCGGCGCCGGTCTTGCGGGCCAGTTCCACGTACTTGAGGAAGGCGCGCTCGTCGGCGTCGAAGTAGGCATAGACCTTGTCGGTGGACACCACCGAGGTCAGCAGCGACTGGCCGGCGTTGACCAGGTTGCCTTCGGTGATCTCGGCACGGCTGACACGGCCGTCGATGGGCGCGGTGACGCGGGTGAAACTGAGGTTGAGCCTGGCGTTGTCCAGCTCGGCCTGGGTGGCGGCCACTGCGGCCTGGGCTTCGACAGCGGCCGTGGTGCGGGCGTCGGCCAGTTCGGCGGAGATGGCGTTGGTCTGGCGCAGGCGCTCGCCGCGACGGGCCTCGTTGGCGGCGCGGCTCTGGCTGGCGCGGGCTTGTTGCAGCTGGGCTTCCAGGCGCTTGACCTCGGCCTCGAAGGGGCGCGGGTCGATCTGGAACAGCAGGTCGCCTTTCTTCACCAGGCTGCCTTCGTGGAAGGCCACCTGATCGATGTAGCCGGAAACCCGCGGACGGATCTCGACGGACTCGGGGGCTTCCAGGCGGCCGGTGAACTCGTCCCACTCGTTGAGAGGCTGTTCGATCACCTCGGCGACGCTGACCTTGGGGGCCGCATGGCTGAGGTCGGCTTCCGGTGCCTTGCCGCAGGCCACCAGCACTACCGCCGCCGCGAGGGTCAGGGGGTAACGCCAGAGATTCTTGTGAAGTGCTTCCATGGGACAGCTCCGCCAATTGGTTTTATGAATGGGCGGAGTCTGCGTGCGGGGTTGGATTCAGACGAATCGAACGGCCTGAAGATGACTATCACTGGAAGTGATTGATCAGGACGGGATCATGGATTGGTCGATGATTGGCGGAGCGCGGTGGCTGGGGCGTCACGTTGTAGGGGCGAAGTCATTTGAACTTGGGAAACCACGTCCTGAGGACGTGGTCATGAGTCAGCGGCTCTGCCTGTGACGATTCGAATGTCCGGGCTAGCAGGATGAAGCCGATGGGGTAGGGTGCGCCGTGCGCACCGGCGGTTTGACGTGGTGCCGAAGCCGATTCCGGAATCGGTGCGCGCAGCGCACCCTACGGTCCAGTCAGTAGTCCGGATGAAATCCGGGCTACGATTTTCCAGCCTGCACCGAGATGCCCCCCTTATAGGGGGCCAAAAGCAAGTCCACGTTCTACGAACGTGGATGTTTACTCTGTAGGGGCGAATTCATTCGCCAAGGGCGGCGCAGCTGCCCCGATGACGCGTGCAGGGCAGACCTTCGGCCTGCTTGGCGAATGAATTCGCCCCTACAAAAGAGCGGTCGCGCGGGAGAGGCTATTCCAGGCTATCCGGGTCCCCGCAATACATTTGAATGCGTGAACGCAGCCAGCGCTCGGCCGGGTCGTTGTCCTGGGCGCCGCGCCAGGCCATGGACAGCTCGAAGCTCTGGGTCGGCATGGGCGGGTCTTCGGCGCGCAGGCCGCCGGCGGCGGTCAGGGCGGCGGCGGTGTAGTCCGGCACCATGGCCACCAGGTCGGTGCCGGCGAGCAGGGTGCCGAGGCCGTTGAACTGCGGCACCGCCAGCACTACCTTGCGCGTGCGGCCGACCTTGGCCAGCTCTTCGTCGACGAAGCCGCCCAGGTCGCCGGCGAAGGACACCAGGGCGTGGGGCCGGGCGCAGTAGTCGTCCAGGCTCAGCGCCCCGGGCACCGAGTCGGCGCGCAGCAGCCTGGGCTTGGCGCGGCGCAGGGTCTTGCGCTTGGCGTTGGCCGGCAGTTCCTCGGTGTAGCTGACGCCCACGGAAATCTCGCCGGAGGCCAGCAGGTTGGGCATCAATAGATAGTTGGTGCGGCGCACCACCAGCACCACCCCCGGCGCCTCGGCGCGCAGGCGGCGGAGCAGGGCGGGGAGCAGGGCGAATTCCACGTCGTCCGACAGGCCGATGCGGAATACCGCATTGCTGGTGGCCGGGTCGAAGTCGGCGGCACGGCTGACGGCGGTGGAAATGGAATCCAGGGCTGGGGAGAGCAGGGCGAAGATTTCCATCGCCCTGGCCGAAGGTTCCATGCTGCGCCCGGTACGAACGAACAGCGGATCGTCGAACAGGGTGCGCAGGCGGGCTAGCGCCGCACTGATGGCCGGCTGGCCGAGGAACAGCTTTTCTGCCGCGCGCGTCACGCTCCGCTCGTGCATGAGCGTTTCGAACACGATAAGAAGGTTGAGGTCAACTCTTCGCAGGTCGTTCCGGTTCATGGAATCATCCGTAATTGATGTGTGAAAGGTGCAATCCCCGTGTCCGATCGTCAAGGCTGACATCATCGCCGTTTATGACAACTATCGATGGCCGCGGGTGGTTTTGTGGATAAAGCCCGGATAGAGTCCATGGCTATGAAGATTCACAGGCGAGGTATGTGATGTCCCGCATGATCCGTTTTCACCAGTTCGGAGGCCCCGAAGTCCTCCAACTGGACGAACTGCCGACCCCCGTTCCGGGGCCGGGCGAAGTCCTGGTGCGCACCCAGGCGCTGGGCGTGGGCTGGCGGGACGTGCTCTGGCGGCAGAACCTGGCGGCCGAGCAGGCGACCCAGCTACCCTCCGGCCTCGGCTCCGAGATGGCCGGTATCGTGGAAGCCGTGGGCGAGGGCGTTGACGACCTGACCCCTGGGACCCCCGTGGCCAGCTTCCCGGCCGGTACTCCGAGCCAATATCCGGCCTGGGGCGATCTGGTGCTGATGCCGCGCAATGGCCTGGTCGCCTATCCCGACGTACTGACGCCGGAGGAAGCCTGCATCCATTACACCCCGTTGCTGATGGCCTATTTCGCCCTGGTCGACCTGGGCGGGCTCAAGCCCGGCCAGCATGTGCTGGTCACCGAGGCCGGGCATTGCCTGGCGCCGCAGACGGTGCAACTGGCCAAGGCGCTGGGTGCCAAGGTCATCGCCTCGACCAGCTCCCCGGAAAGCCGGGCCTTCATCAAGGCGCTGGGCGCCGACAAGATCATCGTCACCGAAGAGCAGGACCTGGTCCTGGAGGTCGAGCGCTTCACCCAGGGCAAGGGTGTCGAAGTGGTCCTGGACCAGTGCGCCGGCCAGCAGATGAAACTCCTGGGCGACGTCGCCGCGCAGCGCGGCAAGCTGGTGGTCTACGGCTGCAACGGCGGCAACGACACCGCGTTCCCGGCCTGCGCCGCGTTCAAGAAGCATCTGCAGTTCTATCGCCATTGCGTACTCGACTTCACCGGTTCTCCGGAGCTGGGCATCGAGGCCAATGAGGCTTCGGTCCAGCGGGCGCTGGACCACATCAACCAGATGACCCGTGATCATCTGTTGAAGCCTCCGATTGATAGCGTCTTTGCGTTCGAGGACTTCGTCGAGGCCAACCGTCATATGGAAACCTGCCCGGCAGGTGGCCGGGTGGTGATGAAGGTCGCCGACTGAGGAAGGCGGGGGCGGGCGCTTTGCCCGCCTCGGAGCTGTGTTGTTTTCGAATGTTGGGCAGTGTGCCGCGCGAGGCGGTCGGGTCGATAGCCGAATCCTGCTGGATTATTGCCTGATTCTCTTGAACCGCTTCCGGGCGCGAGACTGACCTGCAATCCATGGGTAGAGTTGGCCCATCATCTTCGAGGGTCAAAACCATGAATGCACATGCGTTCCTCGCTCCGCAGGAGTCCGCTACGGCCTCGCGCCAGCAGCAGGAGCTGGTGCAGCTCATTGAACGATTCACCGGCAAGGATGGCGCCCTGCCCACCGCCGTTCCCGGCCTCATGCTGTACCGCGTCACCCAGCCCAGCGAACCGCTGCACTGCCTCTACGAGCCGGCCCTGGGCCTGGTGGTGCAGGGGCGCAAGAAGGTATTGCTGGGCGAGGACACCTATCACTACGGGCCGTCGGAGTACCTGGTGGTGTCGATGGACCTGCCGGTGATAGGCCAGGTCACCGAGGCCAGTCCCGAAGTCCCCTTCCTCAGCCTGCGTCTGGACCTGAACCCCAAGGAACTCAGCGCCCTGCTGATGGAGTTGCCGGTGCCCGCGCCGGCTCCCCAGCCTTGCCCGCGCTGCCTCTCGGTCAGCGGCCTGGGTGTGCAGCTGCAGGACGCCGTTCTGCGCCTGGTACGGCTATTGGACACTCCGGAAGACATTCCCGCCCTGGCACCGCTGGTGCGCCGCGAGATCCTCTATCGCCTGCTGCGGGGCGAGCAGTGCGCGCAACTGAGGCAGATCGCCAGCAGCGGCACCCAGGGCCACCGTATCGGCCGCGCGGTGAACTGGCTGCGGCAGAACTTCCACCAGCCGCTGCAGATCGAGCGCCTGGCCAACGAGGTGAACATGAGCACCTCGGCCCTGCACCACCATTTCAAGGCCATGACCGCCATGAGCCCGCTGCAATTCCAGAAGCAGCTGCGCCTGCAGGAGGCGCGCCGGCTGATGCTGGTGGAAGCCCTGGACGCCGCCAGCGCCGGCGGCCGGGTGGGATACGAGAGCCCCTCGCAGTTCAGCCGCGAGTACAGCCGGCTGTTCGGCGCACCGCCGCTGCGGGACATCGCGCGCCTGCGCCAGTCGGCGTGAAGCCGCCCCGCAAGGGGCCCCTGAACCATCATTGTCATTACCCTGAATGGCCGTTCGGTGTTGCCGGCCGGCCTTCCCCAAACCATCCAGCCCGAGGTGGTAAGCCTGATGATTACCCTGAACTTGAACGGCAAGGACTTTGAGCTCGACGTCGCCGCGGACATGCCCTTGCTCTGGGCCCTGCGCGACGTCGCCAACCTGACCGGCACCAAATACGGCTGCGGCATGGCCCTGTGTGGTGCCTGCACCGTGCATATCGATGGCCAGGCGACCCGCTCCTGCGTCACGCCGGTTTCGGCCGTGGTGGGCAAGAAGGTCACCACCATCGAAGCGGTGGCCGAGGACCCGGTGGGCAAGGCCGTGCAGGCGGCCTGGCGCAAACTGGACGTGGTGCAGTGCGGCTACTGCCAGTCGGGGCAGATCATGTCCGCCACAGCCCTGCTGCGTGGCAACCCCAAGCCGAGCGATGCCGATATCGACGCGGCCATGAGCGGCAATATCTGCCGCTGCGCCACCTACGTGCGGATTCGCGCTGCCATCCATGAAGCGGCCGGCACGCTGGCTTGAGGAGAATCGATATGGGCACTTTCGAAACCGAAACCCGCGTCGCCAGTGGCATTCTCAATGTCAGCCGGCGCAGCTTCCTCAAGGGCAGTGGCGGTCTCGCCCTGGGCATCGCCTTCGCGCCGCTGCTGCGTGGTGGTGATGCCCTGGCCGCCGCTGCCGAGCCATTCATGCCCAACGCTTTCGTGCGCATAGCCGGCGATGGCAGCGTGACCATCCTGGCCAAGCACGTGGAAATGGGGCAGGGCAGCTACACCGGTCTTGCCACCCTGCTGGCCGAGGAGCTGGATGCCGACTGGAGCCAGGTGCGGGTCGAGGGGGCGCCGGCCAACGCCGCGCTCTACAACAACCTGGCCTTTGGCCCGATGCAGGGCACCGGCGGCAGTTCCGCCATCGCCAACTCCTTCGAGCAGATGCGCAAGGCCGGCGCCAGCGCCCGCGCCATGCTGGTGGCGGCCGCCGCCGAACAGTGGCAGGTGCCGGCCGCGGAAATCACCGTGAGCAAGGGCGTGGTCAGGCATTCGGCTTCCGGGAAACAGGCAGGTTTTGGCGATCTGGCCGAGGCCGCGGCGCGCCAGCCGGTGCCGAAGGAGCTGAAGCTCAAGTCGCCCAGGGAATTCACCCTGATCGGCCAGGAGCGCCTTGCCCGCAAGGACAGCGCCGACAAGACCGACGGCAGCGCGCTCTTCACCCAGGACTTCAGGCTGCCCGGCATGCTGGTGGCGGTGGCGGCCTATTCGCCGCGCTTCGGCGGCGTACCCAGGTCGGTGGATGCGAGCAAGGCCAAGGCCGTGCCCGGTGTGGTGGAGGTGGTCGAGTTCACCGACACGCCCCACGGCCGCGCCGGCGTCGCGGTATTGGCGAGCAACACCTGGGCCGCACGCCAGGGGCGCGACGCGCTGGTGGTGGAGTGGGACGACAGCCGCGCGTTCAAGCTGGGTAGCGAGGAAATCTTCGCCCGCTACCGCGAGGCCGCCGGCAAGGAAGGGCGGATCGCCGGCAAACAGGGCGATATCGGCGCTGCCATGGCCGCACCGGCCAGGCTGATCGAAGCCGATTACGAGTTCCCTTACCTCGCCCATGCCGCCATGGAGCCGATGAACTGCCTGGTGAAGATTTCCGCCGGCCAGTGCGAGGTGTGGAACGGCGAGCAGTTCCAGACCGTGGACCAGATGGCCATCGCCAAGTACCTGGGTATTCCGGTGGAGAAGGTCAGCTTGACCCAGCTCTATGCCGGCGGCAGTTTCGGTCGCCGCGCCAATCCGCACTCGGACTACCTGCTGGACGCCGTGGCCATCGCCAAGGCAGCCCGGGCCAAGGGCCGGGATGTGCCGGTGAAACTGGTCTGGACCCGCGAGGACGATACCCACGCCGGCTACTTCCGGCCGGCCTACCTGCACCGCGCGCGCCTGGCCCTGGACGGCGAGGGCAAGCTGCAGGGCTGGCATCAGCGCGTGGTGGGGCAGTCCATCCTCAAGGGCACCGCCTTCGAGGGGGCGCTGGTGAAGGAGGGCATCGACCACACCTCGGTGGAGGGCGCCGCCAACCTGTCCTATGAGGTGCCCAACCTGCAGGTGGAACTGCACACCCCGGATGACATCGGCGTGCCGGTCCAGTGGTGGCGTTCGGTGGGTCATACCCATACCGCCTACGTGGCGGAAACCCTGATCGACCAGGCAGCCACCACCGCTGGCAAGGATCCTTACGAATATCGCCGGGGCCTGCTCGGCAAACACCCGCGCCATCTCGGTGCGCTGGAGCTGGCGGCGCAGAAGGCGGGCTGGGACCAGCCGTTGAAGCCCGGCGCGGAGGGGGAGAAGCGCGGGCGTGGCATCGCCGTGCACGAGTCCTTCAACTCCTTCGTCGCCCAGGTGGCCGAGGTGACGGTGAAGGCCGACGGCAGTTTCAAGGTGGATCGGGTGGTCTGTGCGGTGGATTGCGGGTTGGCGATCAACCCGGACGTGATCCGCGCGCAGATGGAAGGTGGCATCGGCTATGGCCTGGCGGCCGCTCTGCACGGTGCGATCACCCTGAAGGACGGCGTGGTGGAGCAGTCCAACTTCCACGACTTCCAGGTATTGCGGATCAACGAAATGCCGGTGGTGGAGGTGCACATCGTGCCCTCGGCGGAGGCGCCCACCGGTGTGGGCGAGCCGGGGGTGCCACCCATTGCGCCGGCGGTTGCCAACGCGCTGCATGCGGCGGTCGGGCAGCGATTCTACAAGCTGCCCTTGCCCGGGCAGGTGGGGCGGGCCTGATGTCGGCCGCCTGGGAGCTTCCCGAGCGGAGTCGCTCTCAGGCGGCCCGGCTGGCGCAGATCAGCTCGCGCAGGGCCTTGCGCTCGCCCGCCGGCGTAGGGGCCTTGCGCACGGCCAGGCTGCCATCGTCCAGGCTCACCACCACTTCGGTCTCGAAGTGCAGGCGGAGCTCATCCAGGGTGACGTGGGTGACCTGATAGAGGTTTTCACCGATGCGTGGGTCGGCGGACATGGCGTTGGTCTCGTTCCGATGGGCTGCAAGGCCGATGGAGCGATGGTGCCGCCGGGGCGTCGGACATGGAACTGAAAGGGGGTGATGGTGAGCATCAGTCGCATCGATGGCGCTGGCGGCTGGTGGGGCGCGGGCTCCGTTGTGGGGCGACGTCACCCCTGCGGCACGAACGCAGGGTCGGACAGGTGCTGCACCAGCAGGTCATGCACCAGCCGCACCCGTGGCGAAACCGGGCCGCTTTGGGGGCGGTAGATGAACATCTCCCAGGGCTGTGGAGCCTGGTCCTGCAGCACCGGTATCAGCCGGCCTTCGCGGATATGCGGGGCGACCAGGTAAAGCGGCAGCTGGCCGTAGCCCAGGCCGGCGAGCACGGCTTCCAGCTCGTTTTCCGCATCGTCGGTGCAAAGGGCGGCATTGGCCGGCTGGATCTGCTGCGCCCCGGCGAATACCCAGGGCCAGGCGCGGCCGGTGTTGTTGTCGATCAGCGCGGTAGTGGGTAGCCGGTGCAGGTCGTCCACCGTCTTCGGCGCGCCATGGCGCTGCAGCAGCTCGGGGGTGCCCACCACCAGCAGCGGCACCTGTGCCACCGCCCGGGCGATATAGCGGCGATCGCGGATGAAGCCGATGCGCACACCGAGGTCGATCTGCTGCTCCACGGAGTCGGTCAACTGGTCGGAGAGGCGCATGTCGAATCGGATGCGCGGGTGCTCCCGGGCGATCTTCGCCAGTGCTGGCAGGAGAAAGCGCCGGCCCACCGAGCGGGGGGCGGCGATGCCCACGCGTCCAGCCAGCTCTTCCTCGCCTTTGCCGCCATGTTGCTGGAACAACTGGTCCAGTCCCGCCAGGGCTTCCCGTGCCTGGCTGGAGAGGCGCTCGCCGAAGGCGGTGATCTGTACGTGACGGGTGCTGCGGTGGAACAGGGGTTCGCCGAACTGGTCCTCCAGGTCCTTGATGGCACGGGTCACGGTCTGTGGCGACGTGCCCAGGCGGATGGCGGCTTCGCGGAAGCTCGAGGTCTCGGTGGCGACGCAGAGGATGCGCAGCAGTTCGATGCGGTTGAACATTGCCGGCGCTCCGGGTGGCCGCCTCTTCCTCTATTTGCTCAGGAGCACCGCCAGTTCATCGGCTTCCTCAGCCCAGTCGGAGTCGTCCAGCAGGGCATCGCGCAGGAAGGCGGACTGCGCGTCGTTCCAGAACGGGGCATCGGGCAGGGCCTGGCCCACCGCCAGGCGATGCCCGGCGACGAAGCTCTCTATTCCGGCCTTGTCGGAGGGCAGGCCGAGCTGATCGAAGAGGGCGCTGAGGCTGTGGTGGCTGGTGTCCATGACGGGACCTCCGGGGACGGTCGCGGGGAGAAAAGGGCTCCATGGACTATAGACCTTGTGCCGGCCAGGGGTGCCAGATGGCAGCATGTCGGGTGCGGAAGGCCTGGAGTTGCGCCTGCCGCAGCCTTGGCTAGCCTCTCAGAAAAAGTGCGGTCGTCGAGCCGCAGGCCACCTGCAAGGGGGCGATATGAATGTCCATAGCGAACAGAAAGGTTCCTTGCGGGATCCGGTCGAGGGCACGCTGCTGCTGGCTCCCGTCTGGTCGCCGGTGCTCTTCATCTTCATGGCCGAGCTGCTCCATGAGTTCTTTCAGATCAACTGGCTGTTCAACTCCAGCCTGAGCACCTTCGGTATGTATCTGGTGCCGGTACTCTCGGCCTGGCTGTTGATCCACGGTGCGCCCCGTCCCCTGATGGTCAAGCTGTTGCTGGCGGGCGGTTACTACCTGGTCGGGCTGGCGGCGATCTTCCTGATGTCCTGGGGAATGCTGCTCTATACCGGCTATTCCTGATCCGGCTGAGGAACCTGGCACGGGGCCATGGATCAAAGGCCCCGGGTCCGCATGTTCGGCGGATCGTCCCATTACGGAGCTATCCATGTCCCCTTTGAAGAAACTCGCGCTCGTCGGCCTTGTTGCCCTGCCATTGATTGGCTGTCAGAAGGAGGAACCCATCGACCAGACAATGCTCTGCACCTACAGCACCGATGCCGAGGCCAAGCTGTGCAAGCCGGGCCAGATGTCCTGGTTCAAGGCGGGCAAGGCGGTCAATCAGGCGTTGCCCCTGAGCGTCGCGGCGGCCTATTGCGATTTCAATCATCAGGTCATGTACAACGAGGCGGGGGTGATCTGCGTGTTCACCGACAAGCGCCTGAGCCTGGTGAAGTAGGCGCGGATTCATTCGCGATCGGGCAGCGAAGCTGGCCCTTGAGTCTGCCGGGCAAGCTCTTGTAGGGGCGAATTCATTCGCCCCTACAGGTTTCCATCCCCCCAAAAAGAAAGAAGGCGCCACAGGTGGCGCCTTCTGCCTTTCGAGGTTTCGCATACATCGGGATTGCCTGCCTCTGGATGGCCTCGGGATCAGCTGATGCGGTTGGCACCGGTGCGGTCGGCGCCACCTTCGGCCACATCGAAGGCCTTGGTGCGGTCGGAGCCGCCTTCGGCTACCCGCAGGGACTCGGAACGCTCGGCACCGCTTTCAGCCACATCGAAGGCCTTGGTACGGTCGGAACCACCTTCGGCGACGCGCAGGGACTCGGAACGCTCGGCACCGCTTTCAGCGACATCGAAGGCCTTGGTACGGTCGGAACCACCTTCGGCTACCCGCAGGGACTCGGAGCGCTCGGCGCCGTTCTCGGCGATGCGGTTGGCGCCGGTGCGGTCAGCGCCACCTTCGGCGACGCGGTGGATGCTGGTGCGGTCGGAGCCGCCTTCCGCGACGGTGGCCTGGGGCAGGGCAAAAGCAGTGGCGGACAGGCTGGCGATGAACAGGCTGGCAAGGATTTGCTTTTTCATTTTGGGCACCTCGGTGAGGAAGGGGTTGGAATTCGTCTACGGGGCCCATGTTACTGATGTGATTTCGATGATGAAGTGATGCTGGGTGATGGTTACCATCGACGCCAATGATAGTTGTCTGGAATCTATTAAAAACAATTGGTTAGGCTGTTTTTAGGGGCGCTGTCGCGCAAAGTGGAAAGGCTTTTTCCGTGAATTGGTATAATCGATTTAGTCGATCAATGTGCGCCATAGATTCGGTCCATAGTCCCGGCCAACGCCTCTCGTCCCTCTCCAATCAGGCCCCTGATATGCGCTGAAAGGCCTGTCCTAGAGCACCCTCTCCACTGTTCGCGTTTTGCAAACACTGTTGTCGCCTGGCCAGGAATTGTTGGTTGCAGGTGCCGCTCGTAACGTTCACTCACCCACTACAACAACAAACGGTGAATGAGATGAGCACTGCCGCGTTCCGTACCCTCTTCGGCTCGCTCGACGACTATCGCAAGGGGTCGATCGAGATCATCCAGGGCGAAGCCCGCCACTACGCCTTCTCCAATATCTTCGAAGTCGCCGCAAAGTCCGCCCCCTATGAAAAGGTGGTGGTGGGCCTGAACCTCGGCTACGTGATCGAAACCCTGCGTGCCGAAGGCACCTCGCCCTGGTACACCGCTGCCCACGACGAATTCGCCATTTCGGTGGATAGCGAGGTACGGGTCGATTTCCTCAAGCTCGATGCGCCGCTCGCCGAAGGCGAAGGCACCCGGCTGGCCGGCGAGCAACCCCAGGGCCGCCCCATGGGCTACGTCCTGCTCAAGCGTGGCCACCAGGCGCTGCTGCCGGCCGGCTGCGCCTACCGCTTCGAGAGCGCACGTCCTGCCGTGCTGCTGCAGCAGACCATCAAGGGACCGCTGTCGGTGGAGAAGTGGGCAGACATCTGCCTGAAGTGACCGCCCCGACCGACAACCAGAACAAGAGGACATCCACCATGGCCATGCTCGAAACCCTCGACACTTCCGCCAGCTTCGCCGCCGATGAAGTCGAAGCCAGCCTGCCCGATTCCGTCACCGGCTACCGCAGCTTCAAGCTGGGCGCCTTCACCCTGTCCCGCGACGAATACTTCGTGCGCATCCAGTGGCCGGCCAAGGGCCAGGAGCGCTCGCACCTGATCCCCGCCGACGCCTTCCTGCGCGCCACCATGCGCGACGTGGCCTGGGGCTTCTTCTACGGCTGGGTGAACTTCGACGAAGTGATCGGCACCCGCAACCATTATGGCAAGGTCGACCTCTACGCCGGCACCTTCAACGGCGTACTGCGCGAGGCGGGCGTCGACTACACCGAGCAGTTCGAGACGCCGAAGATCATGGCCACCTTCAAGGCCATCCTGCGCGACTGGACCAACGCCGGCTTCGACCCCTTCGCCGCACCGGAAGAAACCGGCAGCGCCTTCGGCCGCAAGAACGGCGACAACCTCGAGGCCATCGAACGCTTCCGCGTGGCCACCCGGCGCATGCCCGGCCTGCCGGACGACTCGCCGCTGCGCGACGACCTGCCGGTGAACCGCCAGTTCGCCGACGTGCCCCAGGACGAGCCGGAAATCCATGCGGCCGAAGGCTTCGAAGGCGAGTTGCATGCCTTCAATCTCTACAAATACCTGTCCCGCTCCGACGTGACCTGGAACCCCTCGGTCAGCTCGGTGTGCAAGGCCAGCCTGTTCTGCCCGACCACCGAGGAGTTCATCCTCCCGGTATTCCATGGCAACGACCGCGTGGAGTGGTTCCTGCAGCTGTCCGACGAAATCATCTGGGACGTCGCCGACAAGGACGATGGCGCCCCCCGCGCACGCATCACCATGCGCCCCGGCGATATCTGCGCCATGCCCGCGGATATCCGCCACCAGGGCTACTCCACCAAGCGCTCCATGCTGCTGGTCTGGGAGAACGCCACGCCGAACCTGCCGCAGCGCTACGAGAGCGGCGAGCTGCCGCCGTACCCGGTGGAGTTCTGAGTCCATCCACCCCCTCTCCCTAGCCCTCTCCCCGGAGGGGAGAGGGGACTACTTCACGTCATGCACAGACGCTGTGGTTCGCCACGGCGCCCGGAGAGCTTTTTCCATGCAGAACCAACTCTTCATCGATGGCCGCTTCGTCCCGGCCCTGAAGGGCGGGACCATAGAAGTCCTGTCGCCCCACGACGGCTCGCTGATCACCCATATCGCCGCCGCCGAAGCCGAGGACGTGGACCTGGCGGTGGCCGCGGCCAAGCGTGCCTTTCCGGCCTGGGCAGCCTTGTCCGGCGCCGAGCGCGGGCGCCTGCTGCTGAAGCTGGCGGACAAGATCGAGGAGCACCTCGAGGAGCTGGCCCAACTGGAGTCCCTGGATACCGGCCACCCGATCCGCGACTCGCGCAGTCTCGATGTGCCGCGCACCGCCGCCTGCTTCCGCTACTTCGGCGGCATGGCGGACAAGATCGAGGGCGCGGTGATCCCGGTGGAAAGCGGCTTCCTCAACTACGTGCAGCGCAAGCCCATCGGCGTGGTCGGGCAGATCGTGCCGTGGAACTTCCCGCTGATGTTCACCAGCTGGAAAATGGGCCCGGCCCTGGCCGCCGGCAACACGGTGGTGATCAAGCCGTCGGAGATCACCCCGCTGTCCACCCTGCGCATCGCCGAGCTGATGAAGGAAGTCGGCTTCCCCGATGGCGTGGTCAACGTGGTGCCGGGTTACGGCCACACCGCCGGGCAGCGCCTGGCGGAGCACGAGGAGGTGGGCAAGATCGCCTTCACCGGCTCCACCGCCACCGGCCGGCGCATAGTCGAGGCCTCCCAGGGCAACCTCAAGCGGGTGCAGCTGGAGCTGGGCGGGAAGGGCGCCAATATCGTCTTCGAGGATGCCAACCTGGAGGCCGCCGTGAACGGCGCCGCCTGGGCCATCTTCCACAACCAGGGCCAGGCCTGCATCGCCGGCTCGCGGCTGATCCTGCACGAGCGCATCGCCGATGAATTCCTCGAACGCTTCATCGGCCTGGCGCGTTCCATCCGCCTCGGCAGCCCGCTGGACCCGGACACCGAGATGGGCCCGCTGACCTCGGCCCAGCACCGCGACCGCGTGCTCTCCTACGTGGAGATCGCCCGCGCCCAGGGTGGCCGCATCCTCACCGGCGGCAAGGCGCCCACGGACCCGGCGCTTGCCGACGGCTACTACATAGAACCGACGGTGGTCGAGGCCCAGCCGGACCACCGCGTCGCCCAGGAGGAAGTGTTCGGCCCCTTCGTCACCGTGCTGCGCTTCTCCACGGACGAGGAGGCCCTGGCGATCGCCAACGGCACCCAGTACGGCCTCGGCAGCGGCCTCTGGACCCGCGACCTGCAGCGCGCCCACCGCATGGCGGCGAACATCCATGCCGGCATGTGCTGGATAAACTGCTACAAGCGCGTCAGCCCCGGCAGCCCCTTCGGCGGCGTCGGCCAGTCCGGCTACGGTCGCGAGATGGGCTTCGAGGCCATCCACGACTACACCGAGGCCCGCTCCGTGTGGGTCAACGTGGACGCGAAGATCCCGCCCCATTTCAAGCGTTGAGGTGAGCATGAATCCCTTCATCTACCAAGGCCTGGCATCCCGCGTGGTATTCGGCTGGGGCAGGCTGGAATCCCTCGCCGAGGAACTGGACAGGCTCGGTGCGCGCCGTGCGCTGATCCTCACCACCCCCGAGCAGCGCCACCTCGGCGAGCGGGTGGCGGCCATCCTTGGCGAGCGCGCCGCCGGAGTCTATCCGCAGGCGGTGATGCATGTGCCGGTCGAGGTGGCCCGCGCCGCCCGCGCCGAGGCCACCACCCTGGGTGCCGATTGCTGCGTGGCCATCGGCGGCGGCTCCACCATCGGCCTGGGCAAGGCCATCGCCCTGGAGTCGGGCCTGCCGATCCTGGCGGTGCCCACCACCTACGCCGGCTCCGAGATGACACCCATCTACGGCCTGACCGAAAACCGCCTGAAGAAGACCGGGCGCGATGTGCGGGTGCTGCCGAAGACGGTGGTCTATGACCCGCAGCTGACCCTGAGCCTGCCTGCGGCCATTTCCGCCTGTTCCGGCATGAACGCCATGGCCCACGCGGTGGAAGCCCTCTACGCCCAGGACGCCAACCCCATCATCACCCTGATGGCGGAGGAATCCATCCGCGCCCTGGCCGAAGCCCTGCCCGGCGTGGTGGCTGATCCGCAGGACGCCGAAGCCCGTAGCCGCGCACTCTATGGCGCCTGGCTGGCCGGTATATGCCTGGGCTCGGTGGGCATGGCCATCCACCACAAGCTCTGCCACACCCTGGGCGGCACCTTCAACCTGCCCCATGCCCAGGCCCACGCGGTGGTGCTGCCCCATGCCGCCCACTACAACCGCGAAGCCGCCGCCGAGCCCCTGCGCCGTGCAGCCCGCGCCCTGGGCGGGAAAGAGGCGGAGGAGGTGGGGCCGCTGCTCTTCGCCCTCAACCGCAAGCTGGGTATCCCGGCCTCCCTGGCGGAAATCGGCCTGCCCGAGGAAGGCCCGGCGGAAACCGCCGAGATCGCCTGTTCCAGCCCCTACTACAACCCGCGCCCCTTCGAGCGGGACGCCATCGAAGCCATGCTGCTGCGCGCCTGGCAGGGGCTTGGTCCTGCATAGGACAAGCTCCCCTCTCCCTTCAGGGAGAGGGGCCGGGGGAGAGGGAGCTCCCGCGCCATTCGCCGTCACCGACCCACGGGAACACAAGATGAACAACATCCCGCCCAACGAGGCCAGAATTTCCGCCCGGGCCGTCGCGGCCTTCGGCGACACCCCCGATCCGCGCCTGCGCCTGGTCCTGCAGAGCCTGGTGCGCCACCTGCACGCCTTCGCCAGCGAGGTGGAGCTGACCGAGGACGAATGGCTGGAAGGCATTCGCTTCCTCACCGATACCGGCAAGATGTGCGATGGCGCCGTGCGCCAGGAATTCATCCTGCTGTCCGATGTGCTCGGCCTGTCCATGCTGGTGGACGCCCTCAACCACCGCGCCAGTGAGGCCGCCACCGAGACCACGGTGTTCGGCCCCTTCTACATTGCCGGCATGCCCGAACGCGGCCATGGCGAGAACATGGCCTTCACCCCTGGCGATCCGGCCCTGGTGCTGGGCCGGGTGCTGGGTACCGACGGCGAGCCCATCGCCAATGCCGTGCTGGATGTCTGGCAGACCGCCGAGAACGGCATGTACTCCGGCCAGGACACGGAACAGCCGCTGAGCAACCTGCGCGGCCGCTACCGCACGGACGAGGAAGGCCGCTTCGCCATCCGCACCATAGTCCCGGTGAGCTACCCCATCCCCACCGACGGGCCGGTCGGCCGCCTGCTGCAGGCCAGCGATCGCCACCCGTGGCGCCCGGCGCACCTGCACTTCATGGTCATGGGCGAGGGCCGCCGCACCCTGGTCACCCATCTGTTCAACCATGACGACCCCTACCTGGAGTCGGACGTGGTGTTCGGCGTGAAGGATTCCCTCAAGGTCGTCTACCAGCGTTGCCAGGCCGACCACCCGTTGGCGGCGCGGTATGACTTCGACGGACCGTTCCGCCTGGCCGCCTACGACTTCGTGCTGGAGCGCGCATGAACCAGTACTTCGCCGTCTTCGCCACCGACAAGCCGGACCGGCTCGCCTTGCGCAACCAGGTGCGCCCGGCCCATCGCGAACACCTGCGCAACCCCTATCCGCATCGCGTGGTGGTGCGCCTGGGCGGGCCCACCCTGGACAGCGGCAATGGCAGCATGAACGGCACCCTGCTGGTGGTGGAGGCCATGAGCCTGGCGGAAGTCCAGGCCTTTCTCGGCGATGACCCCTATGTGCGCGCCGGGCTCTTCGAGCATATCGAGATCCGTCCCTGGAACTGGGGCCTGGGCAATCCGGAGCTGCGTGGATGAGCCTGCTCTGTGCGCTGGAGGCAATCGCCGACGGCGGCGCCCTGGCTCTCGACGCGCCGGCGGACGGCCAGCCGCTGGTGCTGGTGAGACGGGGCGGCGAGGCCTGGGCCTACCGCAATCGCTGCCCGCACTTTTCCGTAGGCCTGGACTACCGCCCCGGGGAGTTCAGCACCTACCGCGGCCAGGTACTGATGTGCGCCCATCACAGCGCCATGTTCCGCTTCGAGGACGGCTACTGCATCGAGGGCCCCTGCGCAGGCAGCCGGCTGGAGGCGGTGCCGGTGGCAGTAGTAGAGGGGCGAGTGATTCTCCTGTAGGGGGGCTTTTCTGTAGGGGCGAATTCATTCGCCAAGGGCAGCGAAGCTGCCCCTGTGGCCTCTCAGGGCAGGCCTTCGGCCTGCTTGGCGAATGAGTTCGCCCCTACAGCGGTTCAGCCTATGCAGTGCGCACTAATGCCAATGCCCAAACCCTCCTAACCTGCGATAAAGGCTTATCGCCCCTCATTGGCAGCCAGAGATGAACCTGTTCGAAGACATGCGGGTATTCGTGGTAGTGGTCGAGACCGGCGGTTTCTCGGCCGCGGCGCAACGCTTGAACATCGCCAAGTCGGTGGTCAGCCGGCGCATGAGCGCGCTGGAGCGGCACCTGGAGTGCCGCTTGTTCAACCGCACCACCCGGCGTCTCAGCCTCACCGAAACCGGCCTGGACTATTTCGAGCGCGCCCAGCGCATTCTTCGCGACCTGGCCGAAGCCGAGGAGGCCACCCGCAGCCTGCAGAGCGAGCTGCGCGGGCGTCTGCGCCTGGCGGCGCCCATGTCCTTCGGTCTCAAGTACCTGTCGCCTGCCCTCAACGAGTTCATGCAGGCCCATCCGGGCCTCGAGGTGGAACTGGACCTCAATGACCGCTACGTGGACCTGGTCAACGAGGGCTACGACCTGACCCTGCGCATCGGCCGGCTGCCGGACTCCACGCTGGTGGCCCGTGAACTGGGGCCTTGCCCCCATGCAGTTTGCGCCAGCCCCGAATACCTCGCCAGGCAAGGCATTCCCGCTGTGCCGGACGACCTGCGCGAGCACCGGTGCCTGGGCTACAAGAACCGCGCCAACAGCAGCCAGTGGCAATTTCTCGTGGGCCGCGAATGGCGCTCGGTGACAGTGCGCCCGCGGCTGATCGCGAACAATGGCGAGGTGCTGGTGCAGGCAGCGGTGGATGGCCTGGGGCTGGTGTCGTTGCCGCGATTCCTGTTGCAGGAGAGTTTGGCCAGCGGCCGCCTGGTGGAAGTGTTGCAGGACTTTCCGCTGCCCAGTTCGCAGATCTACGCGGTCTGCCCGCCGGGGCGCCGGCTGCCGGCCAAGGTGCGGGCGCTCATCGACTTCCTGGTGCAACGCTTTTCTCCCTAGCTGCAGGGGACTAGGCTAGTGGCACTTTTCAGCAGACGGATAGTGCTATGTCCACCGAGATCCATGCCCAGTTCGCCGAATCCCCCCTCAACGCCATCGAGGCCCGGCTCCTCGGCAGCCTGATCGAGAAGCAGGCCACCACCCCCGAGTCCTACCCGCTGACCCTCAATGCCCTGGTGCTGGCCAGCAACCAGAAGACCAGCCGCGAGCCAGTGATGAACGTTACCCCTGGCCAGGCCGGGCAGGCGCTGCGCAACCTGGAGGCGCGCGGCATGGTGAAGCTGGTGATGGGCAGTCGCGCCGACCGCTGGGAGCAGCGCGCCGACAAGGCGCTGGAACTGGTGCAGCCGCAGCTGATCCTGATCGGCCTGCTGCTGCTGCGCGGCCCGCAGACCCTGGGCGAATTGCTGACCCGCAGCAATCGCATGGCCGACTTCGATGACACCGAAGATGTCCGCCACCAGCTGGAACGCCTGATCGGCCGTGGCCTGGTGGTGCTGATGCCGCGCCAGGGTGGCCAGCGCGAAGACCGCTACATGCACCTGATGGGCGAGCCGGCCGACCTCGAGGCCCTGCTGGAGGCCCGCGCCAGCCAGCCGGAGCGGGGCGAGGCCCGCGCGGCTGCCGATGCCCGCATCGAAGAGCTGGAAGCCCGGGTCGCCGACCTGGAAGCGCGCCTGGCTCGCCTGGAAGACCGGGGCGAGTGATCACTGCGCGGGGCGCGCCGGCTATCCGCCGATGTCGCCCCGACGATTTCCCCTGGCGATAGGACCTGCGATCCTTTCCCGACCGTGAAACACCGCCCCTGAGGTATCCATGAAGATCAGCTCGGACTTCGACAGCGGCAACATCGAAGTAATTGACGCCAGCAACCCGCAGCAGGTGCTGCTGGCCATGCGTCCGGACCTGAAGAGCCACCACTTCCAGTGGTTCCACTTCAAGGTCGAAGGCTTAACCCCCGGCCAACGCTACGGCTTCAGCCTGACCAACGCCGCGCAGTCGGCATACGCCCATGCCTGGACCGGCTACAACGCCGCCGCTTCCTACGACCAGGTCAACTGGTTCCGCGTCCCCAGCAGCTTCGACGACAAGGGCCTGCACTTCGCCCTGGAGCCGACCCACGAGCAGATCTGGTTCGCCTATTTCGAACCCTACAGCCGCGCCCGCCATGACTGGCTGATCAGCGAGGCCCTGGACAAGACCGGCGCCGAGGTGGTCGCCATCGGCAAGAGCATCGAGGGCCGCGAGATCCCGCTGTTGCGCATCAGCCGCAACCCGCGGGCCCAGCGCAAGGTCTGGATCATCGCCCAGCAGCATCCGGGCGAGCACATGGCCGAGTGGTACATGGAAGGGGTGATCGAGCGCCTGTCGCGCAGTGATGACGCCGAGATGGACGCCCTGCTGGCCAAGGCCGATCTCTACCTGGTGCCGAACATGAATCCGGACGGCGCCTTCCGCGGCCATCTGCGCACCAATGCCGCCGGCAAGGATCTCAATCGTGCCTGGCAGTCCGCCGATGATACGGAGACCCCCGAGGTGTTCTTCGTCCAGCAACAGATGCGCAAGGTGGGTGTGGACCTCTTCCTCGACATCCACGGCGACGAGGAAATCCCCCACGTGTTCACCGCCGGCTGCGAAGGCAACCCCGGCTACACGCCGCGCCTGGAAGCCCTGGAAAGCGAGTTCCGCCAGCGCCTGGTGGAGATGGGGGCGGAGTTCCAGACCGCATTCGGCTACCCCCGCGACGAGCCGGGCAAGGCCAACACCACCCTGGCCTGCAATGCCGTGGGCATGGCCTTCGACTGCCTGTCCTTCACCATCGAGATGCCCTTCAAGGACCACGACGACAACCCGCATCCGCGTACGGCCTGGAATGGCGAACGTTCCAAGCGGCTGGGCAAGGATGTGCTGTCGGTGGTAGCGGCGATGGTGGACAAGCTGCGCTGAGGCGGCTCATCCGTCACCGGCTCCCAGTCGCGTAGGGTGGACCACGCTTCACCGGTCCACCATGGGCGGCTCGGCCGGGCATCGAATGGTGGAAATGAAAAGCGATTTCCCCCCTGCGCCCTGATGGGGCCGGTTTCATTTGTGGCGCCGCCTACAACTGTGGGAGCGAATTCATTCGCAATTGAAATCGCTCCCACAGCGATGGGTGGAGCCTCAGACCCCGCTTTCGTTCTGCAGGTTGGCCTGGGTGATATTGCTGCCTTCCGGCACGCTGCGGGTCAGCCAGACGTTGCCGCCGATGGTGGAACCCTTGCCGATGGTGATGCGGCCGAGGATGGTGGCGCCGGCGTAGATCACCACGTCGTCTTCCACGATCGGGTGGCGCGGCTGGCCCTTCTGCAGGTTGCCTTCCTCGTCCGCCGGGAAGCGCTTGGCGCCCAGGGTCACCGCCTGGTAGATGCGCACCCGCTCGCCGATGATCGCGGTCTCGCCGATTACCACGCCGGTGCCGTGGTCGATGAAGAAGCTCTTGCCGATGGTCGCGCCGGGGTGGATGTCGATACCGGTGGCCGAATGGGCGATCTCGGCGATCATCCGCGCCAAGAGCGGCAGGCCGGCCTGGTAGAAGTAGTGGGCCAGGCGGTGGTGGATCACCGCGTGCACGCCCGGATAGCAGATCAGCACTTCATCCACGCTGCGTGCCGCCGGGTCGCCCTGGAAGGCGGCCAGGACGTCGGTATCCAGCAGCACCCGCAGTTTCGGCAGGGTAGCGGCGAAGCCCTTGACGATCTCGATGGCCTGGCAGGCGATGTCGTCGCCGCTGGCGCCGTTGTGCCGCGCGGCATAGCTCAGTTCCCGGCGCACTTCGCCGGCCAGCGCATTGAGCGCCACGTCCAGGGTGTGGCCGACGTAGAAGTCCTCGCTCTCTTCGCGCAGGTCCGCCGGGCCGAGGCGCATGGGGAAGAGGGCACCGGAAAGGGCTTCGATGATATGCCCGACGGTGATGCGCGAGGGCAGTTCGCGGCCGCCGCGGTCCTGCAACCGGCCATGCTGGCTGCGCCATTGGGCGCGGGCGTCGCGCAGCTCGCTGACGATCTGGTCGAGCTGCCAGTTGACCGGCTGGCAGCCGGTGGCGACATAGGGAAGTCTGTTCATTGGGGTACCTGTAAGGCGCGGACCGGATCGCTATAGCGTGCGGAGAATCACCCGTCTCGCGCAAGAGCTTCTTCGCAGGATTCAGTCCGCCGGCACCAGCGGCTGGGCCTGCTGACGCGGTGCGGCGGTCAGGGTGCAGCCGACGGAGGCGAGGATGATGCAGCAGATGGCCAGCCACTGCAGCGCCGACAGGTGCTCGCCGAGGAAGATCAGTCCGGACAGCGCGCCGAACGCCGGTTCGATGCTCATCAGGGTGCCGAAGGTCTGTGCCGGCAGGCGGGTCAGGGCGACCATCTCCAGGGTGTAGGGGATGGCGGTGGAGAGCAGCGCGACCCCCAGGGCCACGGGCAGCAGTTCCGGGCGCAACAGGTCGGCGCCGGCGTGGACGATGCCCACCGGGGCGATGAAGAGGGCCGCCACCAGCACGCCGAGTGCCGCGCCCTGCATGCCGTGGTCGTTGCCGGCACGGGCGCCGTAGAGGATGTAGAGCGCCCAGCAGACTCCCGCGCCCAAGGCATAGGCCATGCCGGTCAGGTCCAGGTGGCCCTCGGTCTTGCCGAGCGGCAGCAGCAGCCAGAGCCCCGCGACTGCCAGGCCGATCCAGACGAAGTCGATGGCCCGCCGCGAGGCGAACAGCGCCACCGCCAGGGGGCCGGTGAACTCCAGGGCCACCGCGATGCCCAGGGGAATGCTGCGCAGCGACATGTAGAACAGGAGGTTCATGCTGCCCAGGGCCAGGCCGTACATGACCAGCGGAATCAGGGACTCCTTGCTGATGCGGGTACGCCAGGGGCGCAGGATCAGCGCGAGCATGATGGCGGCGAACACCAGGCGCAGGGTGGTGGTGCCCTGGGCGCCGATCACCGGGAACAGGCTCTTGGCCAGGGACGCACCGCTCTGGATGGACGCCATGGCCACCAGCAGGACGGAAACGGGGAGGAGGGTCGACGCGAGGCGACTCGACAGCGATGGCATGGCAGCTGATCCGGCAAGAGGTTAGGGGGGCTGGCGTGATGGAATGGTTATGTGCAACATAATGCGCAAAACTAAGGGTGTGAGCAATATGTTGCCCAAATCGGATGAACGCCCCAACGTCCTGGAACATGTCTCCGAGAACGTCCGCCGCCTGCGCCGTGCGGCGGGCCTCAGCCAGGAAGCCCTGGCCAGCGCCGCGGGCGTCAGCAGGCGCATGCTGGTAGGCATCGAGGGTGGCGACGTGAATGTCAGCCTGGCCACTCTGGACCGTATCGCCGCCGCCCTCGGCGTGCTTTTTCCCGACCTGGTGCAGCGGCCGGACCGCCCCGACCGCTCACGCATCAATGCCGTGGCCTGGGTCGGCAGCATGCCTTCGAGCCGCGCGACCCTGCTGGCCAGCGCTGCCGCGCGCCGCGAAGTGGAACTCTGGACCTGGTCGCTGGGGCCGGGCGAGCGCTACACCGCCGAGCCCGATGCCGAGGGCTGGCAGGAGATGATCTACGTGATCGAAGGCCGTCTCAGCGTCCGGCGCGGCGAGGATCTGCAGCAGGTGGGCGCCGGGGACTTCCTGGTGTTCGGCAGCGACCAGCCCTACACCTATGCCAACGACGGCGAGGTCGTGGTGCGGTTCATCCGCAATGTGCTGACCTGAGGCCATTCTTCCTGGCCAGGCCTTGCAAGGGTGGATCAGGCGAATTCATTCGCGAATGAATTCGCTCCCACCGGGCGGTGTCGTGTCGGCCGTGTAGGGGGATAGCGCTTTTCTATCCACCAGCGAGGCCATGCAAGGCACCGAAGGTGGAAATCCCCAAAGGGATTTCCACCCTACGCCCTAGAGCGACGGAGCGGACCAGGTAGGGTGCGCCGCGCGCACCAAGGGTTGAGCGAGGCGCAGGGGCCGAACCCGCGATCGGTGCGCATGGCGCACCCTACCCGCGACACCGGGTCCGGGCGTTGCCTTGTGGGAGGGGGCCGGCCGTTACTCCTGCTCGTCCTCATCCTCGGCATCGCTGCCGAAGGCATCCAGGCAGCGCAGCGCATGCTCGCCGTCGGCACCGGCCAGTTTCCAGCAAGCGTTCTCGGCATCCAGGCGCGCGGCCTGCACGGCGGCCTGGGTGAAGCGCCATTCGCGGCGGGTGCGGCCATCCATGCATTCGACTCGCAGCAGCTGGGCCTCGGGCTCGCCCGGTTGTCCGGCTTCGAGGGCTTCCACCAGGGTTTCGTCTACCTCGAATTCCCAGGCGTGCAGGTCGTCGATGAACAGCATGTCGGCGGCCAGCAGGGCCTGAAGCAGAGTCTCGTGGGTCATGGGTTCGATCCATCAGTCATTCGAAGGCGCGGGATGATAAGCCAGCACTCCCGTCATTGCTCTCTGGGAATTTCCAGGTAGTGCTGGTTCTCGTCGCGAATGCGCTTGCCTTCCTCGTCATAGAGAAAGGGCAGGAACATGTAGCGCTTGCCGGCAGTGACCGGCGTGGCTTCGTGCAGCAGCGAGCAGGAGAACACCACGGCGCCGCCCGTGGGCGCGCTGTAGAGGCTCTGGCCGAACTCCGGAAAGCGCAGGCAGCCGCCTTCGTATTCTCCGCTGTTGAGGAACAGCGATACGGCGAAGCGCCGGTGGGCGGTGCCCTTGGTGGTGTTGTCGCGGTGCGGGCGGAAATGGCCGCCTTCCTCGGCGTCGTAGCAGGCCACCAGGTAGCGCTCCATGCGCGTGGCCTGGAACTGGAAGGCTTTCTGGATCTCCGGAAGCAGGCGTGAGGTGATGCGCTGTATGCAGCACTGGCGCAGGCGTTCGTCGTCCAGGGCGCGGTCGCGGCGGCGCTTGTGGTCGTACTTGAGCACCTCCACCGTCTTACCGTCGCGTTCGATCATGTAGCCAGAGTCGGTGCCACCGTGGTGCTCGTAGTAATCGATCAGTTCCCGGCACAGGGCCGGCCCGAAAATGCGCGGCACCACCAGCACCGGCGCCTGGGGCCGGGCGGGCGCAACGGGGGGGATGGGCTCCTGGGCCTCGAGCAGGGCGAGGAGGGTATCCAGGTGTCCGACACCGCCAGGCGGGATCGGCACCACGGCGATCACCCGCAGGCGCGGATCGAGCAGATAGGTCATCTGGCGCACGGCGCCGCCGGGCTGCTGTACGCCGTAGAGATTGCAGACGGCGCGGTCGAAGTCCCAGAAGAAGCGGATGCCCGGCAGCAGGTCGCGGACGCGCCGTTGCTCGCGGTCACGCGGGTCGACGCTGACGCCGAAGAAGCTGGCACGGCTGTCGTCGAAATGCTCGCGGCGGGCCAGCAGGTCGGTCAGCACCCGCGCGGCCGTCGGGTCCGCGGACGAACCGAGGAAGGAGAGGGCGATATAGCGCCCGGCGATGGTGTCGAAGGTGAATCGCTCGCGGCTCGGGGTGCCGCTGGTGAACCAGGGCACCGCTTCGCCCGGGTCGAAGGGGGAAATGCGCTGGGTCATGGTTGTCTCCTGTGGCTTGCACTCAACCTAGACCAATTGCTGGCCACGTGCCTCGCCCGGCGCGCTGGGGCTGATGGTGATCTCGACGATCCTGCCCCGGCCGAAGGACGTAGGAGCGAACTCTGCTCGCGAGCAGAGCTCGCTCCTACGCAGGATACGGCGTGGTGCCGTGATCAGTAGTCGTTCTTGCACCCGGTTCCCCAGACCAGGTACTCGAGGACTTTCGTCTGCATCTGGCTGTCTTCATAGGTCATGCGCGCCGGCCCTATACCGCAGAAGGTGGACAGGTCGGTCATCTCCACCACCCGGGCGATATCCAGGTGGACTCCGTACTCGTACTGGGTGACCGGTGGGGATTCCTGGCCGTTGCTGGCGGCCAGGGCGGCGCTGGTGGTGAGACTCAAGCTCAGGGCGACGACAAGGGTTCTCATGGCGGATTCTCCTGCTGGAGAGGGGTTTTGCGGGTAGTCCCGCGCCTACTGACCGTCAGGCATCGAAGGGATGCCGCTGCCGGTGGTCATGCTCGAGAGCACGCCATCCCTGCGGATGAGGGCGTGGTAGAGGGCCGCCGCCAGGTGCGCCAGGATGCTGATGAACAGCAGGTACGCCAGTACAGTGTGGGCCAGGCGCAGCAGGGCATGGAGCCGTGCGTCCGGTGGGACGATGGGCGGCAGCACCAGGGAGTCGTGGAGCACCACCGGATAGCCGCCGGCGGACTGCATGCCCCAGCCCACCAGTGGCATTGCCAGCATCAGGGCGTAGAGCAGCACATGGGAGAGGCGGGCGGCGCGGCGCTGCCAGCCGGGCATGTCGCGGGGCAGTGGCGGCGTGGGGCTGGTGAGGCGCACCGCCAGGCGGAGCAGCACCAGCACCAGCAGAAGCAGCCCCAGCGGCTTGTGCAGGGCCACCAGTTGGCTGTGGCGTGGCGACAGGTCGACCACCATGCTCACCCCGATGAAGAGCATGGCCAGCAGCAGGAACGCCATCAGCCAGTGAATGATCCGCAGCAGCGGGCTGAAATGGGTCGGCGCATTCATGGCTGGGTTCCTTGTTCGGCTTGGGGGGCACCTTCGCGGGTTCGGCGGTTGTAGGAGACGGCATAGGCGGCCGAGCGAGCACTGAGGAGCGGGTCGTCGGAGGCCTGGATGCCGTCCGGCAGCACCAGCGGGTCGTAGTTGATGTCACGGCAGGCACCCTGGTCCTGGGGCTCCGCCCGTTCCACCACCAGGGTGCCGGCGTCCACCTGGCGGCGGTCCGCCGGCCATTGGCGGGTGGCATCGCCGGTCGGGTCGCCAGGTTCGGCCAGGGTCAGTAGCAGGCGCCAGCGCAGCGGGCCCCGGGCCAGGCGCTGTTGCAGGTCATGGGCGAGGAAGTCCGGGTCCTTGCCGGCATCGCCCAGGGGTTCGAACGGCGTTTCCGGCTGTACCGACCAGCGGACGAAGCGGCCGTTGCCGGCGGTGTCCAGCAGGCGGAAGGCGTTGATCCCGTGGTAGGGGATATTGGCGAAACTGTTGCTCGGCTTGCTGTTCCTGGCCCATTCGCGGAAGGCGGCCGATTCCGGGTGGGCGGCGAAGAAGGCCTGCAGCTTCGCCGGGTCGGGCTTGCCGGTGGCGGGATCGGGCCGCGAGGCCTGCACCTGCTCGTAGAAGGCTTGCCCAGTGGCCACCGGCAGCACCGGCGGGCTGTTCATCCCGGTGCGCCATTGCTCACCGCCAGGCAGCAGGAACAACAGCGCCATGCTGCGGACAGGCACCCCGGCATCCGCTGCATGGGGGTTGCTGCCGCCGATGGCGAAGCGGCCGATCACCGGGACCCGGCCGGGGGCGAAGACACTGGCGCGGGACAGGTCGGCTGCCTGGCCGTTGCTCTCGAAGTGGCCGCTGATGCAGATGCCTTTCGCATGGTTCTTGCGATAGCCCGGGAATTTTCCGGCATTGGCCTCGAAGGCGTCGATGATGTGCTGTGGGGTCAGGCGCTCGCCGCCGATCCAGCCGCCGGCATAGGCGAAGGCTGCGGCCAGGCCGCCAACGGCGACTCCGATCAAGGCCAGCCGAGCCGCCAGGTCGATCCCCTTGGGTGTTGCGTTGCTCATGCGATACTCCCGGGCGTTGTGCCCTGTCCATGAGCCGGTGAGACGTGCCGGGCGATGTCTTATTCCCGTCCGGGAATAAGTTTCCGGCTCGCGCGTCTTCCCGTCGCACCCCAGGCGAGAGAGACACAAGACCTGACCATGAACATGATCGATGACGCGGAACTGCGGGAGTTGTTACAGCGGCTGCGGCGTTTCGCCCTGTGGCTGACGCGCAATGCGAGCAGCGCGGACGACCTGGTCCAGGCGACCCTGGAGCGGGCGCTTTCCCGTTGGGGCAGCAAGGGCGAGGGCAACCTGCGCGCCTGGCTGTTCGCCATCCTCTACCGGCAGTTCCTCGATGGCCAGCGCCGGGCCCGCCGCCATGCGCGGCTGCTGGAGTTCTTCGGTGTTTGCGGCGAGGAAGCGCCGTCCACCGAGGAGCTGGTGGTCAACCAGGCCACCCTGGAGGCCTTCGGCCGGTTACCGGCGGAGCAACGCGCGCTCCTGCTGCTGGTGAGCGTGGAAGGGCTCAGCTACAAGGAGGTGGCCGAGACCCTGGGTATTCCCATCGGTACCGTGATGTCCAGGCTGTCCCGCGCACGCAAGGCGCTGCGCGAACTGGCCGAGGGCGAGATGTCCAACCCTCAGCTGCGGGTACTCAAATGAACGCATTCCATCCCAGCGAAGACGACCTGCACGCCTATCTCGATGGCCAGCTCGATGCCGATCAGCACCAAGCGGTGGAGGCCTACCTGGCGGCCAATCCACAGGTGGCCGCCCAGGTGGAGGCCTGGCGGCGCGACGCCCAGCAGCTTCGGGCGGCCCTGACGCGCCACGGCATGGCGCCCAATCCGCGCCTCGATCCGCAGGCGATACGGGCGTCGATGCGCGCCCGCAAGCGGCGTCGCCTGGCCCTGGCGGCGTCCTTCGTGCTGGCCCTGGGCACGGGTGGCCTGGGCGGCTGGCAGGCGCGGGAGATGAGCCTGCTGGCGGCCAATCCGCCCATGCAGGACGCCTTGCAGGCCCACCGACTGTTCGCCCTGAACCCGGTCGTGGATATCCGCGCCCGCCAATCCAGCGAGTTGCAGGCCTGGCTTGACCAGCGCTTCAGCCATGCGGCGCGAATTCCCGACCTCAGCCCCTACGGCTTCACGCCGGTGGGCGGCCGCTGGCTGGTGACCGAGCAGGGTGCCGCAGCCTTGCTGCTGTTCGAGGACGGCCAGGGGCAGCGGGTCAGCCTCTACCTGCGGGCGCCTGGCTCGCTCTACCCGCGTATGCGCAGCGGCCAGCGCCGCGATGGCGAGCTGGAAGCCAGGTATTGGTCGAGGGACGGCTACAACTACGCGCTGGTGAGCCGCGATGGCGACCCGCGCGGCGAGGTGTTGGGGAGGGCGCTTTCGTTCTGAGTCTGGCGAGTAATCGTAGGATGGGGCGGGCGGCGTTCCGCGGAGCTCCGCCCGACATTCCACGGACTGTAGGGGCGAATTCATTCGCCAAGGACAACTCCGTTGCCCCGAATGCACCTCTCCCAAACACGGAAGAGCGGCCACTCACGCAAATCACCACAGTGTCGGGTGGGGCTCCGCAGGGTGGACCGGTGAAGCGTGGTCCACCCTACAAAGGCAACCAGGAACGCAGACTGGCGGCATTCAAGCAATGAATGGAAGTACTAAGACAGAGAGAGTCGTAGTCCATTCGGACGAGGCCAGGCATTGCGGCTTTTCCTTAGTCTCGATCCACCATGCTTCTCCTTGAAGGGCGGTGGAACGGCTGTGAAATCAACAAGAAAAATCTGCCTGGCTCTGATCCTCTGCGCATTCTGCGCGGCCTATATCGCTCTGTTGGTGCGCCCAGTGCCGATCGTGTCCCGGGAAGTGGTGTAACTGAGGTCTAGCCG
Organism: Pseudomonas sp. GCM10022186; assembly: GCF_042656385.1. Lineage (NCBI taxonomy): Bacteria > Pseudomonadati > Pseudomonadota > Gammaproteobacteria > Pseudomonadales > Pseudomonadaceae > Pseudomonas > Pseudomonas sp. GCM10022186. The sequence continues at coordinate 184 of NZ_JBHSOU010000017.1, read as the reverse complement.
AAGCGCCGTCAGGCGTGAGAGGAAGGCCATCGTGGTTCTTGGTTAAGGTTGAGTTTGCAGACCTAACCCCCAACCAAGGAAACCACGATGACCCAGAGCACTATCGCATTGAGCGAGCTTGCCGAGAAAGGGGCAGATGCTGATCTGCTCAAGCACATGATCCAGTTCGTCGCCCAGCGCATGA